>JBJXGA010000104.1:0-5479 GCA_046152955.1 Planctomycetales bacterium
TCCACGATGAGTTGCAGATGGGAGTGGTCAGCGGCCTCTCGGACGTCGACCATCCGGAAGTCGCCCCCCTGCTAGTCTCCGGGCTGGGGTATTATTCCGACGGAAACCGGCGTCTGGCGATCGACGCACTGCTCCGCACCGATCAGCGGACCGCAGCACTCCTGGATGCGCTCCAGTCCAAACAACTCCAGCCGTCGGCCCTGAGCGACGCGCAGCGCCGGGCGCTCCGGGAGCACAAACAACCCCGTTTGCGCGAGCGGGCGCTGAGGTTGCTGACGGAGTGAAAGGACTTTGTGGAAGCGGTTGACCTGATCTCGATCATTCAATCGAAAGCCCGGCAGTTTCTCGCCCTCTCTTCTGATTAGTAGGAACGCCGCAACCTATCGGAATGTTCAAAATCGGACCCTCCCCCTAATCTGTGAATCACTGTTCGAGGCAAGGTCTGCTGCAACTGGGCAACTCCGGCCTCCGTGACAAACATTTTCCTGAGAGACAGCGTTTCCAGATGCTGGCAACTCTGCAAGTGACGCAGCCCTGCATCAGTCACTTGCGTCCCATCGAGTGCAAGGAACCAGACGTTTTGAAGCCCCATCAGACTGAGGAGTCCGGCGTCAGTGACGCGGGTCTCGCGCAAGTCCAAATACCGAAGGCTGGTCATCCCCGAGATGTGCTTGAGTCCGGCATCCGTTATCGCCGCACCGCGCAATCGGAGTGATTTCAGATCTCTCATTCCTGTCAAATGCGCCATTCCGGCATCAGTAATCTGTTTCCCCCGGACTTCGAATTCCATCAACTCGACCATTCGCCCCAAGTGCGCCAGGGAGGCGTCTGAAAACTCAATATCAGGAAGTCGCAACCGCTGGAGATGCGTCATGTTTTTGAGGTGCTCGATTCCCGCGTCAGTCACGAGGGTGTCCGATAAATCCAGCGACTCCAACCTGGCCATGCCGCTGAGATGCGCCAATCCCTGGTCCGTGATCCCGCTTCCCGCCAAATCCAGTTCAGTGAGCCACGTCAATTGGCGCAAGTGCGCCAAATCGGAGTCAGGAAGGTCGTACCAAGCGATCTGCAATGACTCAAGGGCTCGAAGCCCGGCAAGATCGACCAAGCCGGAATCTGGGCGTGGAGGAAAATTTATTCTGAGTGATTTCAGGCGAGGCATGTCTTGAATCGGCCGGCATGCAACGGTGTTCCATCGCTCATAAAATGAGGGATCGCTACTCTGAAGGAAGGCCTGCTCCGCGCTCGTGGCTTCAACAAGTTGCACCGCCCCGTTCTCCGCGCACCAGCGCTGCCACCATTTCGGTCCGATGGGCCGCGTTTGAATGTCCCACCCCAGTTGCTTGGCCTCGCGGATCGCGGCCTGCTCCCGATAGATCGGCCACCCAAGCGACATTGCTACCGCCACCCCGAGCGCCACGACTGTGCCCAGGAACAGCCACAGTGGGTGCGGAAGTCGGACCAGACTGCGGTGTGGTTCGTCGATCGGGAGATTGGGTGCGTTCGACATCCTGGCAGTTTACCCTCGGTGTCGTTCGGAGAATATCCCAGTCGAAGCCTGGGCCAATTATTCGGCGACGACGATGAAGGCAACGCATTAGGAGCGCCCCTTTGGGGCTTTTGGTTGGGGTTCGGCATGTCTCCCAGGCCGTTGGCCTGGGCTGGCATAGGTCCGTCCCGTTGGGACTATTTCCTGCCGTATCACTGGATGTTAGTCGACGGGAGGCGCTTCCCCGGTGGAGTCTGTCGCCTCCCAAAAATCCATAACTGGGCGATCAGAGAAACTTCACGGCGCCAATTTCTACGGCATGACGAACTTGTGGTCCGTCGGGCGGACGGTCAACACCGGACAGCCCGCCTTGCGGACTACCTTTTCCGCCACGCTTCCCAGAAGCAGGTGCGGCAGTCCGGAGCGACCGTGGGTTCCCATGACGATCAGATCGATCTGATTGTCGGTCGCATAGCGGACGATCTCGACGAATGGTGCGCCGCGGCGCGTGCTGCGGTGGATTTTCGTTTGGGGCCAGTTGGGGTCGATGATCGTCGTCAGCGCGCGTTGAGCGCTTTCCTCGATCTCGTCCAGATTCACAGCGGGGATGGCGAACATCGCTCCCGGTTCCGGCATGACGAGGGCGACATCCTGCAGCACGTACAACACGTGCAACTCGGAATGAAATTGCTCCGCCAGCGCGCAGGCGTATTCCTGAGCGCAGCGGGCATTCTCGCTGAAATCGGTCGGAAACAGGATCTTCTGCAAGCGGATCATGTCAGAATGCCTTTCTCAAAGAATACCAACAGCCCCTGGGGCACCACGCGGGCGCTGGGGCTGTCATGACCACGCGTCTGGCCCCATCGCGAGACCAAAGCGTCTTCCACGGCATCACTCATACCCAGTCTTGCCGCATCCCGTCAACTCCGGCGCCAACCGGCCAGTTTACGCTGGCCGTTCGCCCGATCTTGAGGTAGGCTTCGGAACTGTCTTCGTGGAATTGGAATGGTCCGCGACTTTTCGTTTTTTGAGCACAGGTTTCGGTCCGTTTCCATGAGCCAGGTTTACGCCGATTTCGGTATCGAGTTTCACTATCCCGACGAGTGGGAAGTGTCGGAGGAGCGCCAGGGTGAGGAACTGGCGATTACGGCGTACAGCCCACAGTCGGCGTTTTGGACCGTCACGCTGATTGACGATCGACCGGATCCGGAGCGGGTCATTGAGGCGGTTGTCGCCGCGTTTGAGCAAGAGTACGACGAAATCGATATCTATCCCGCGCGGGATCAGTTGTGCGACCGTCCGACGGCGGGGCGGGACATCGATTTCTTCTGTCTGGAATTGCTGAATGTGGCGCGCGCTCGGTGTTTTCGCAGTGAGCGCTTCACCGTGCTGGTCCTGTACCAGGGGACCGATTCGGAACTGGCAGAACTGGAGCCGCTATTTGAACAAATCTCAAAGAGCTTGCAGATCGTCGGGGACGTCTCTGATGCCGAGTGACCAGAGGCGCGTTGGAACGGCGACCGACCCTCTTCCGTCCTTACGCGGCCGAGCGTGTTGATCTGGTTGCCGAGTTACTCGGACTTCGGCTTGAGCCAGTCCAGTACTTGGACCCGATAAATGGGGCGGCCCGTATGATCCTGGGCCGAGGGATCGAGTTGTCCCTTCACGGCAATCACATCCCCCTCCTTGAGGCTCTCGACGCGTGAGTGCCCGGAGAGAATCAGCTCCCCCCCAAATTCGTCGAGTTCGTCCTGCGTGTCATCAATGTACTTCAGCCGCCATTTCCGCGACTGGGCATCGCGCGCGACCTTTCCCCGGAGCCAGGTGTACGCCTCTTTGTCGTAGCGATACGGGCTGGGGGTTGACTTGCGCGTTTGACGGGGAAAGTCGTCGGCTTCGTCGGTTGCCGATGCGGGCTGGAGCTCGACCGGAGGGGCAAACTCCTCTTCGCCAAAGGCTCCAATGTGATCATCGGCGTCGTCGATCAAATCAGCGACCCGACTGGAGGACTTCTGTCGGCCGGAGGTCGATCGGGGTTTGGAAATCGTATCGTCATCTGCGGGAGTTCCCAGGTCGGCGGGCCCATCCTTGTAGTTGGGGACTGGATCGATCTTGCCATTCGCCGCGGGGGGGTTCGCTGGCAGCGCGCCGCTGGCTGCGCCTCCCGACGTGGAGGCACGCCCTGGAGCATACGTGGGAGAGACCGCGCCGCCGGGGGGACCGTAGGTTCCGGGGGGGAACGCGTTGAACGGCCCGGAAGCACCGTGGCCGTGCGGAAAATACGAGTGGCAACCGGTGAGCGCCAGGAGCGCAACCCCCGTCAACGCCAGTGGTCGGTACGACATAATAACACCCCGGATCCGATGCGAAGGGCGCGGTTCCACCGCGTCTGAGGACTTTCGCGGCGGCGGATTCTAGCGATTTGCCCGATTGTGTCCATGCCGGTTTTTTCCGGCGGAAAACGCATCAGGATCGCTCCCATCGCAGTAGTGTTTTCTGATATGATTGCTTACCTGTAGGTTGCAACGAATTTGAACCGCGTGGGAGAACAGCGACTGATGATCACTCTCCTGGGAAGCCCCCGTCGAGGATGCGTGGGTTCCACCCGCCGCGAAACGCTTGCGGCCGGGGCCTTGACGCTTCTGGGGGGGCTGTTCCACGACTCCGCGCTGAAACGGGTTCAGGGGGGGACCGGTCCAGCCGGAAAAGCGCGGATCAAAAGCGTCGTGCTGCTCTATCTGCAAGGGGGGGCACCGACGCAGGACATGTTCGATCTGAAGCCGCACGCCCCGGATGGCGTGGGGGGGGAATTCCGACCGATCGCTTCCAGCGCCTCGGGTATCGAAGTCGGCGAATTACTTCCGCAGACGGCCCGGTGGATGCACAAGTCGGCCGTCGTTCGGAGCGTGTATCACAACGGCGGATGCCACAAGAACCTGCCGATGTACACCGGGTTTGACGTCAACCTGCCCGACGAAGAGTTTCGCGACAGCGACCCTCCCAGCATGGGATCGGTGTGCGCTTACGTCGCGCGGGATCAGCCGCGCGAGCTCCCCCCTTATGTGTACCTTCCCTGTCCACTCGGCTGGGGAGAGGTCCGCAAGAAAGCCGGGCCGCATGGCGGGTTTCTCGGAAAACGGTACGATGCGTTTTCGACCGAATGCACCGCCTATGTCGATCACCCTCCCGACGACATCTGGTCGCCGCAGGTGGTGCGCGGGGAGCCGCGCCTGACCGATACGGAACTTGTCGAGGGGGTAACGCTGGATCGCCTGCTGGTTCGCAAGCGGCTCGTGGAACAGATCGACGATCGGTTTCGAACGGCCGAGGCACTGGGGGACTTGGGGAATTTTCCGACGCAGCAGCGGCTGGCGTTCGAAATGCTGGCCTCGCGGCCGGTCCGCGAGGCGTTTGATCTGGGTCGCGAAGAACCCCGTCTGCGAGAGCGGTATGGTCGAACGCTGTTTGGATCGGCAACGCTGTTGGCCCGGCGGCTCGTGGAACGGGGAGTGCGGTTCGTCAACGTGAGCTGGGACAACTACTCCAAGCGGTTTGAGGTGAGCAAGGCGGCGTGGGATACTCACGAACGGAATTTTCCCATGCTGCGCGAAACGCTCCTTCCGAATTTCGATCAAACCTATTCCGCGTTCATGGAAGACCTCGACTCCCGGGGACTCCTTGAGGAGACGCTGGTGGTGACGATGGGAGAAATGGGGCGCACCCCGAAGATCAACGCCAAAGGGGGACGCGATCACTGGACGCACTGTTACTCCGTCCTGCTGGCAGGGGCCGGAATTCAAGGAGGAAGCGTATACGGCGCGTCCGACGAGCAGGCGGCCTACATCAAAGACCGGCCGGTGCATATCCGAGACATCTGCGCGACGATTTATCATCTGCTGGGGATCGACCCGGAAATGACGGTGGCCGACCGCGCCGGCCGCCCGGTTCCGGTGGCGCATGGGGGGACTCCACTGTTTGAGATCTTGAGTT
>JBJXGA010000108.1:0-7192 GCA_046152955.1 Planctomycetales bacterium
AAGGGCAGCCTGCAGTCGTTTTTGACTCTCTTCGCGCGGCGGCGGAGGCCCTATGGCCCCCCCTGCCGGCGGCGACAGCAGCGCACGCAACTGGTCGCGCTGGTCGTCCGTCAGTTTCAATTCCTTCGCGATGTCGTTGCGATTGAGTGCGCCGGCCCCTTCGCGCTGCAGTCGGAGTTCCGACAAGCGTTTCCATTGCCGCGCGTCGAGCGCGTCGCGGAGCTTTTTGTCCATTTCAGCGAACACGACATCGGTCTTCTTGCGGACCGTTTCCAATCGGGCGCGCCGCTCCTCCTCGCCAAGCTGTTGCAACGCGCCGAAGTCGCCGGTCGCCTCGCGGATCAAGTCCGGCAGCCGTTGTTGCAGCTCGTCCACCACCTTCTGCTGGTCGGCGGACACTTCCAGCTCTCGACGCACTTCGGGCAGATTGAGCAGCCCGATTGAGGAATTCTGCATTCCCATCATCCCGCGCATCCCCCCTCCGAAGGGACCGCCTCGACCTCCTGGTCCACCGGGTCCACCCGGCGGACCGAAGCCCCCTGGGGGACCAAAGCCGCCCGGTCCCCCTCCCGGAGGCGCACCGCCAATGACGCCCCCGAACATCATCCGTCCCCCGCGCCCTGGTCGATTGGCCGCGTCCTTCTTCAGGAATTCCCGCGCCGCCTGACGTTCCTCCTGGTTCAGGCGGCCATCCCCGTCCTTGTCGAACTGCTCAACGATCTTCCGTTCCTGCTGCGCGCCTGGTCCAAACCCCATCACCGGTTCGGGAAACGTGAATTCCTTCCCTTTCAATTCGGACCACGCGGCCTGCTGTTCTGCGGAGAGCAGAGCCAGGGCGTCGGTTTCCGCTTTGCGGCGTTGATCTGGCGGCCCAAACCCAAACGGACCAAAGCCCGCCGGTTGCCGCCCCCGAAGCTCCTCCCGTTGGGCTTCCGTCAGCTTCAGCCGCGCGACAACCTCGGGGCGTTGCACGGCAGTCAGAAGTCCTTCGCGTTGCAGTCGCAACTGTGCGAGCCGATCGCGCTGCGTGTCATCGAGCAGGCGCCCCAGTTGCTCCTCGGCGGCGCGCCCCGCTTCGTCGGATTTCAGGCGGGCCTCTTCCATCCTTCGTCCCCGCTCCTCATCGTCCAGGTTGGCCAGTTCCTGAAAATTGATCGCGCCAAACGAAGCCCCCATTTGCTGGCTGGTGGTCTGGATCAGCGAGTCAACCTCCGGATTTTGCTCGGCGCGGAGTCCCACTTCCTGGCGAACTTCCGGCATCGCCAGGAGCGTCACGAGGTTGGTTGGCATGCCCGGCAGCGACATCATCATCGGCCCGCCGAAGTTCGGCCCTCCGAGGCCCCCACGTCCAGGGCCTCCTCCCGGAGGGCCTTGCGCGACGGCGACCGCCACGAACAACGACAGGAGAGCGCTACCCAACACCACGGAGCGGTTCCACATGTGATGCGACCTTTCGAAAGAAGCGTGAGGTTCTACAGTTTCTTGAATTCGACCCCTTGGACCCCTTCTCGCTGATTCAATTCCGTAACCAGAGCGGTCAAACTCGCTTGGGGACGCAGACGAACGCCATACGTCAAATCGAGTGCCGCTCCCTGCCGTGCCGTGCCGACGGAGCGGAGACGATGGCTCGACAAATGCCGCCCGAAAATCTCCTCCAGGTGCAGTTCCGGGTCGTGACCCAGCCCCAACCGCACGTTCAATTCACTTTCCAGCGGCCGGGTTCCGAATCCCCCCAGCCACTCCAAGCCGACCGCGGCCAGTCCCACCATTGGCAGTCCGACCAGTGGAACCATCCACAGATCAGCCCCCGCCGCCATGCCGACGATCACCGCGAAAATCACAAAGGCGGTGTCCCGGGTGTCTTCCACCACCGTGCGGAATCGGACGATGGAGAGCGCTCCCACCAGGCTGAACGCGCGGGCCACGTTGCTCCCGATCACCATCGAAACCATGGCGATCAACACCGACAGCAGGATCAGCGTCGTGGTCAGCGTCCGGGAGTCCCCTTTATCCCGGCCATGCGACAGGCGATAAATGATCGCGACTCCCGCCCCGAACACCAGCGCCAGCAACAGTCGCAGAATAATGGCCCCCACCGACAAACCGGCTTCGACCGCTCCCGAATTCGAGAGCACATTCGCCTGATTCCACAGGTCAGGCATGAGGCGGGCTCCCGTCACCCGGCGTCCCCAGAGCCCGCAGACTGTACCGATATTTGGAGACCCCCTGTGGCGACAGTTTCAGGGTCTCAATGGCCGACTTGAACATCAGCGGGAGCGCCCCGCGGTATTTGAACTCGCAAATCACCTGGTCCGGAAGCACCGGGGTTCCAGCGGCGTTTTGCGATAACGTCCATTCGAATCCCGGCTCGGCGCGAACCTGCCGATCGAATGTCAGTCGCACTGGCCCGTCATCGAACTGCCCGACGTAGGCCGTGCGCAAATACCGCACGCAGCACACCGGCTGCATCCGGCGGTCGAGAAGCTGCTGATGAAACCACAGTCCCGACCAGGGAGCGTCCGAGGGAAAACCCGCCAGGCGCGGCAACTCCAGTTCGTCGATGAAAGCCCGCCGTTTGCGGACCTGCGCGCCGCGCTTGTCCTTCCGCTCCAGGTACACGATCGACTCGTCCCCGTACCGTCGGATGCGAAACTTGCGGTACTTATGCGTTCCGAGTCGATGAAAGACATCGAACTGCGGCGTGTCGCAGTACAGCGAGGTGACGGCATAAGCGCCATCGAGCGCCGGTTGGGCGTGCGGGTCGAGCGCGAGCCGGCGGCGGAGCAGCGCCTCCACCTCCCGCGCCTGCGGCTCGTCCAGCAGAAATTTTTGCTCATAGGCTCGCCCCGCTCCGCGCCCGGCCGAACGGAGTGACGGTGAGAGCGCCATTTCTAAAACTTCCCCCTGGACAACCTGGCTCGGGGAAGCCTGGCGGGGAGGCGATGACGAGCCAGTCGATCCATGCGGCTCGGGATAGTCCTGTTCAATGATGCTGGACAATTTGGAATACATCGACGTGAGAAAGGGATATGGCGAGTTTCTCGACCTGGGACCGGCAGGGGTTCGGAACCGGGGAGGAACCCCCCCTGAACGCTCCGCACATTCCCGGTCCAGCCGCGAACTTCACACAATCTTAACCTTTCAGTCACCCCCGGCTAAGCGAATCCGCCGAAGTTTCCCAAAAAAATCACGGAAATTCTCGCCGACCGTCACAGTCCGATCGCAGCCGACCGCAGCAGCGACTGGGCGCTCCGGACCAATTGCAGGAATTCTCGCCGATGTCCGGCGCGATCCTCACCCACGCTCGACTCCACCAACTCCAGCACTTGCGGCAAAGTGAGATTCCCACGGTGCGGGGAATCACGCAGCAGCATGCCAAACCCGGCAACTGCCGCCGCCCAGGTCAAATCGTGCGACGCCTGGCGCGTCGTCGTCCCGCGGTCAAACGCCGAGAATTCAATCAGCCGACTTTCGTCCTCCTCGGGCAGCTTGAAGCGCAGCCGGAGCGCGAACAGTTCATCGCTGTGGGGAGCGATCCCCCCACCTGCCAACTCGCCATCGCCGCGCGGCGTCCTGGCGGCGGATTCGCCCGAAGTCGTCGCGGCTGAAACCGGCGTCAGTTCGTAGAGCGCCGTGACGGAGTGGCCGGCCCCGATCTCGCCGGCGTCGCGGCGATCGTCTTGAAAGTCGGCAGTCGCCAGCATTCGGTTTTCATATCCAATCAGACGGTACGCAGAAACCTGCTGGGGGTTAAATTCCACCTGCAATTTGACATCTTTGGCGATTGTCATCAGCGTCCCCTGCAATTGCTCGACGAGCAGCTTGCGCGCCTCCGCCAGCGAGTCGATGTAGCCGTAGTTGCCATTTCCCTTGTCGGCGAGCGTCTCCAACATCGAGTCCTGATAGTTCCCCATCCCGAATCCGAGGACCGTTACAAAAATCCCCGAACGGGCCTGCTGCTGGAGGAGCCCGACCAATTGCTCGCGGCTGGTGACTCCCACGTTGAAATCGCCGTCGGTGCAGAGGATCACGCGGTTGACTCCATGCTCGATGAAGTTCTCCAGTGCCACCCGGTACGCCAGTTCGATTCCCGCGCCGCCGTTTGTCGAGCCTCCGGCTTGCAGGTGGTCAATGGCCGAGAGAATGGCTTGCTTCTGGTCGCCGGTGGTCGAGGGGAGCACCAGTCCGGTGGCGCCGGCGTAGACCACGATCGCCACACGGTCGTTCTCGCCAAGCTGCTCCACCAGCAGCTTCAGCCCGGCCTTGACCAGGGGGAGTTTCTGGATCGTCTGCATCGAGCCGGAGACATCGATCAGAAACACCAGGTTGCTGACGGGGCGCTCTTCCCTGGGAATCTCGCGCCCCCGCAGTCCGATCCGCGCCAGACGATGCTCCGGCCTCCAGGGACATTCCGCCACCTCCAGCGTGACGGAGAACGGCGTTTCGTGCTGGGGCAGCGGATCGTCGTATTGAAAGTAGTTGAGCAATTCTTCGATCCGCACGGCTCCCTGCGGGGGAAGTTGTCCCTGCGTGAGAAACCGCCTGACGTTGGCATACGACGCGGTATCGACGTCGATCGAGAACGTCGAGAGGGGCGTCTGGTCCACACTCAGGAAGGGATTGTCGATGATCGGTGCGTAGGCTTCATTGACCGGCGCGACGGGACGATCCTCATCCATTCGGGACATGTCTCGGTCCGGTTCATTCCCCAGTCTCTCCGCCAAATGGGGCGCCACCTGGGTCTTCGGCTCGCCGCTCAATTGCGGCGGCGAAGCGTCTCCACAGCCACCGCACAGTCCAATGAGCAACAGCAGCGCGCAATATCTTCCGGACATTTCCGCCTCCCGTGGGTTGAACCGAGATACTCCATGTGCCGCGCCGCATCGCGCAGCCAGGGTGACATGACTTCGAGCACGGCGGGGAACCGAGCGAATTGACCGATGCCGCGCTCCCGACTCCCTCAATAAGATTCCGGCGATCGAAAAAAATTCCCGAAATCGGTCTAGAATTTCTTTTCCCGGTTCGATCTCCCGGAGGGGAGGCCCAGCCGCCTCCTCCGTCAGATTGTGCATTTGTGACTTCCGTCCGGCCCGGCGATCGGTATGCTATCTCGACTCGCGGACGCATCGCTTCGCGGTTTACGCCAAGGGAAATTGCCATGACTGAACACGTGCCGCGCCTGGACGATCGACCCCTGTCGCGGAACCTCTCGTTCTGGGGGATGACAGCCACGCAATTCCTGGGAGCGTTCAACGACAACCTGTTCAAACAGGTGGCGCTCCTGATGTGCATCGACTATGAGCGCCTGCACCAGACCGAGAGCTATCAGCCCTATGCGCAGGCGCTGTTTGCGCTCCCGTTTGTGCTCTTTTCCGGGTTGGCCGGCTACCTGGCCGATCGCTTCAGCAAGCGCCGAATTGTCGTCATGTGCAAGGTGGCCGAGGTGGGAATCATGATGCTGGGGGTGGCGGCGGTCGCCTCCGGCCATTTGTGGATGGTCCTCTTGGTGCTCTCCCTGATGGGGACGCACAGCGCGTATTTTGGTCCCTCGAAATATGGTATCCTCCCGGAGTTGGTCCCCTCTCGCGAGTTGTCCCAGGCCAACAGTCTGTTTCTGATGACCAGTTTTCTGGCCATCATCCTGGGAACTGCCGCGGCCGGTTTTCTCAAGGGCTTTTTGGAGGAGGGACAAGGTCTGGCGCGCTGGGCCTTCCCCGCGGTGGCCCTGCTGGGGACCGGGACGTCGCTGTTTGTCCGGCACACGGCAGCCGCCCGACCTGGTTTGCCATTTCACCTCTCCGAGATGCTCGTGGACCGCCCGACGGCGCGGATGTTCCTGTCCGATCGTCCGCTGCTGTTCGCGCTGGCGGCCTATTCGCTGTTCTGGCTGGTGGGGGGGGTTGTTCTCCCCAACGTGAATGACGTGGGGAAAAAGCAGTTGGGAATTGATGACGCGACCACCAGCGCCACAACCGCCTGCCTGGCGCTGGGGATCGCCGCGGGATGTGGGATGGCCGGGGTCATTTCCGGCAAACGGATTGACTTCCGCCTGGTCAGGATCGGAAGCTGGGGGATGATCGGGTCGCTAGTCCTGCTGTCGGTCACGGGGGTCTTGAACGTGGGAGCCGAGTCCAAGCTCTGGTGCCTCCGCGCGCTCCTCGTAGCGGCCGGCGCCTGCGCGGGGTTGTTCACGGTCCCGCTGCAAGCGTTCCTCCAATCCCGTCCCGCCGCCGATCAAAAGGGACGGGTGATGGGGGCCATGAACCTGGCGACCTGGATCGCCATCCTCCTCTCGGCAGTCGTGTACGCTGCCATCGATCGCGTCTGCGCCACCCTCGGAGTGTCGATCAGTTGGGGCTTCGCGGCGACCGGCTGTCTGATGCTGCCGATCGCGTTGTTCTATCGGCCGAAAAGTCTGCCCTAGCAACCTCAACGCGAGTCCGCCTCCCCTCAGAAGCTACGCCGTGAACATTGTTCCCTGGTCCAGGCATCCGGCCAACCGCTGGTACACGTCGAACAACGGCCCGCTCCCACCCCTCGGATTCCTGTCCGGGTGTGCCACGGCGTTGGCCAGTCGCCGGGCGAGCGGGCCTTCGCGCAGGACGACCTCCAGCGCCGGACTCCAGGCCGAATCGAGCCGCTGGTCGGCCAGCAGCCGGTCGATCACCCTGCGCCACAACTCGCCCGCCGTGCAACGCGTCCCGGAGAATCCCAGGAGCGACAGGTAGTTCGCGTCGGCGATCTCCGCCCGGTCGGCGTCGCGAATCGTGGCCAGCAGGATCGCCTCCAGAGGATCGATGGCGACCCCCTGTTGCCGGTCGAGCGGTGCGAACTGTTCGGCAACGAGCGCCTCCAGCAGGGCGACGACCGCCGCGCACAAGGCGACATCCGCCGCCGGACACTCCTGCACGTCCATCACGCGGATTTCGATCGCCTGCCGCGAAAATCGGGCGATCGCGCCGCGGGCGTTGAGCCATTCAAACTGCAAGACTCCCTCCGGATCGTAGGGCGCGATGTCGGCATACAGCCTTTGCAGGATCTGCGACTCATAGTCGGCCCTGGTGTAGACCGGTTCGGGAATCACGCGACCGGCGATGGCGGGAATTTTTCGAGAGTTCGTGCGATACGCTTCCAGGCGATTGTCGAGCCAACCGGTGAGCCTCCCCTCCATGATCGGAGAACTGGCGGTCAG
>JBJXGA010000160.1:0-33526 GCA_046152955.1 Planctomycetales bacterium
CGCCCCCCTCACCCCTCCCCCCTCACCCCCCACCCCTCACCCCTCACCCCTCACCCCTCGTCCCGCCGATGCCCCCCCTCCCGCAAACGAGCGGCGTCAGCTCCTCCGGAATCCCGGCGGCGGCGACTCCCTGGATTATGGTCCAGGAAACGGCCGGGGTGTGGCACATTCGGTCCGACTGGCTCAGCACGTGGCGCGAGATTGCGACAAAGCTCAACGACAGCGCCCCCTCACTCGCCGACGGGGAACCGGAGCCGATGGAGATCGTCAAGACCGGACCGCACCGGACTGTCTATCGTCTGCGGCTGGATGGAGAGGTCTATTATGTAAAGCGGTTTCGGGTTGCGGATTGGAAAGCCTGGTTGCGCAACCTGCTCCGGGACTCTCCCGCCCAACGGGAGTTTCAGGCGGTCCAACGGATTGCCGCTCTGGGACTTCCCACGTTTGAGCCCTTGGCGCTGGCGATCACCCGCCGATTCGGGGTCACGGGCGAAACCTGGCTTGTCAGCCGCGCGATTCCGAAGGCTGTCCCGTTGGACGGCTACTTGAACACCGAGTTCTTACAACTCCCCGCGGATCGACAAGCCACGCTGCGTCAACGGCTGGCCTGGGAACTGGGGCAACTCGCTGCGCAGCTCCACGCGGCGGGAATCGAGCACATCGATCTGCATGCGGGGAATCTGCTGATTCGTCCCGACGGCGACGTGACACAGCCCCTGCTGTCGCTGATCGACTTGCACGCGGTTCGTTTTCACAGCACGCTGAGTGTCGGCCGCCGCGAACGCAATCTGGCGATTCTGCATCAGTTTTTTGCCGGTCATTCGACCCGTTCCGACCGGCGGCGATTCTGGCTCGCCTATCGCGCGGGAACGCATCCAGACACCCCCCGGCTGCGACGCGAGCGCGAAGAAGTCCCCGAGGCAGATTCCGTCTCGCTGAACCCCCAGCGGCTGGAACAGGTTTTGGAGGAGATGGCACACGCGGGCTGGCGCCGCGCCGACCGGGCGTGGAAGCGGGGGAATCGGCACGTCCGCCGATTGGATGCTCCGCACGCCTCCTGCCGCGGGCTGGGGACGCTCGATAGCGACTGGCTGACGACCATCCGTGATTGCCCCGAGGGGTTGTTTGAGGAGTCACTGGTCCGCTGGCACAAGCGATCCGGCCGACATCGAGTTGCCGAAGTGTCCCTGGAGGGGGCCACGCCACCGCCGACCTCCCTGAAGATCAAGGACCGAGCGGGAACTCCAGTCGAAGCGCGCGCCGTTGGATTCTGGAAAGAGGTGGCGCCGCCACAAGGGGTTCGTCGCCTTCTTTCAGTGGGGAGGATGTCGTCGGTCCGTCGCGCCTGGGAAATCGGACACGCCCTGTTGCGGCGCGGCATCGACACCCCCCGTCCGTTGCTGATCGTCGAGACTCCGCGCCGCCAGGGGGGCGCGTCGTACCTCCTGACCGAAGGGATCGCCGGAAGCGTGACTCTGGACCGGTTCTTCCACGACGTCTGGCCGACGATGCCGCGGCAAGACCGCACGGCGTGGACCGCTCCGCGACTGGCACGCTTGGCTCGCCAACTGTGCCATTTGCATGACTGTGGGTTCGACCACCGCGATCTGAAATTCTCCAATCTGTTGGTCGCCACGAATCTTGCGGACGCCAGGCTCTGGCTGCTGGACCTGGATCATGTCCGGTGCTGGCCCCGGCTGCCAGTGTCGCGCGCCGTGCAAAATCTGGCGCGGCTCCATGTCAGCGCGCTGCAGAGTGCGGACGGGAACCTCCGCGCCACCGACCGACTGCGATTCCTGCGAACCTACCTGGGAGAGCGGTTTGCTCCGGAATGGAAGCGGTGGTGGCGCGAGATCGCAGAACGCTCGCGACGCAAAGGAGAACGGAACCGGCGACTGGGACGCCCCCTCACCTGATGGAACCGACTGAACCCGATTGACTCACTTCATGCCGTTGCTTCCGACCTCCTCACCTGCCGTGCGGGACGCCACCCGCTCCCGCACGCTCCTGTCGCGCCGCCAGTTCCTGGATGTGGCGTGCGGCGCCGTCGCGCTGGGCCTGTCGTCGGGGTGCGCCACGACGCGCCCGCCGCGGATCGGTCTGCCGATGCGGCATACGTTGCAGTCAAATCAACTCGTCGTGATCAGCGACTTTAAGCTCCCCAAGGACCACCCGCTGATCCGCGACCTGAAAACCCTTCGAACCCAGGTCTCCGAAACGCTGGAATTGCCGCTGGGTACCCGACAGGTGATGGTTTACCTGTTTTCCACCGAGCTGGACTACAACCAGTATCTGCAGGCGACGTTTCCCGGCTTTCCCCTGCGGCGCGCCTATTTCATTCAGACGCCAGGGAAAGAACTGGCGGTCTACACCTGGTGGGGGGATCGGATCCAGGAAGACCTGCGACACGAGTACACCCACGGCCTGTTGCACGCCGGGCTGAAGGCGGTTCCGCTGTGGCTCGACGAGGGGCTGGCCGAATACTTTGAAGTCGCCGGTCCCACTCCCGGCCAGATCAATCGCGAGCATGCACAGGGGCTGGCCACCGCGTTGCAGAACGGTTGGCGTCCCGACATGGACCGGCTGGAACATCTCGAAAAGGTGGACCAGATGCAACGACCGGACTACCGTGAGGCGTGGGCCTGGGTGCATTTCATGCTGCAGAGCTCCCCCGACACGCGGCACGCTCTGCTCAATTACCTGCAGGACTTGCGAACCGACGCCAACCCCGGCCCCTTGTATCCGCGCGTGCGTGCCGCCGCTCCTGATTGCGAAGGACGGCTGGTGAGCTACGTCGCGGGGATCAGTTCTTATGGAGGCTGGCAGACGTTTCCCGCCAGCCAAACGGTCCACCCGGCACGCGGGGGGGATTGATCGCGACAGGAAATCGCCCGATCAGACCACATTGGCCTGCTGTAAGGCGGCCAGCCCTTGGGCGGTCACCCCCAGCAGTTCGTGGAGCACCTGGGCAGTGTGCTCCCCCAACCGCGGGGGAGGTCGAAGCGGCAATGGACCGGTCTGTTCCAGCTTGAGCGGCGATCCCGCCAGCTTCAGCGGTCCAATCGTGGGATGCGTCACCTCGCGGACCATGTCGCGGGCCGCGGCTTGCGGATCGGCAAACGCCTGATCGACCCCATTGACCGGGCCGCAGGGAACTCCCGCCGCCTCCAGCCGGGTGAGCCACGAGGCGGCAGGCTTCGCGGCGATCAGCGGTTCCAGGATCGACAGCAGTTCCGCACGGTGCCGCACGCGCTGGGCATTCGTTGCAAACCGGGGATCGTCCGCCAGGTTGGATCGCTGAATGACTTCGCAAAAATTGCGGAACTGCGCATCGTTTCCCACGGCGATGATCAGCGATCCGTCGAGCGCCTGAAAACTCTGATAGGGGACGATATTGGGGTGTGCCGTTCCTTGCCGTATCGGTGCCTCTCCTGACACCAGATAGTTTTGCCCCACATTTGCCAGCCAGGCGAGCGTGGAATCGAACAGCGCCAGGTCGATCCGCTCTCCCCGTCCGGTTTTCTCGCGGGCGTACAGGGAGGCCAGAATCCCCTGGACGGCGAACAGCCCGGCGGTGATGTCGGAGATCGCCACGCCGAGCTTCATCGGAGGACCGTCCGCCTCTCCCGTGATGCTCATGACTCCCGACAGCCCCTGGATCATGATGTCATAGCCCGGTTCCTCACGGCGGGGACCGGTTTGGCCGAATCCGGTGATGCTGCAATAGATCAGCCGGGGATTGGCCTGCGACAGCGTGGCATACCCCAGCCCCCAGGCGTCGAGCGTCCCGGGGAGGAAATTTTCGACCAGGACGTCCGATTGCTGCGCGAGCCGCGCAGCCAGTTCCCTTCCCTGGCTGGTCTTGAAGTTCAGCGTCACGCTCCGCTTGTTGCGGTTGCAGCAGAGGTAGTAGGCGCTCTCGCCGCCAATGAACGGGGGACCCCATTGGCGGGTGTCGTCCCCCGAGCCGGGACGTTCGACCTTGATGACGTCGGCCCCCAGATCGGCCAATTGCATCGTGCAATATGGACCGGCGAGCACCCGCGACAGGTCCAAAACCCGAACATCCTGTAAGGGGAGCGGCACGGTATCGATCCTTGTGGAGAGGAAGGGGTCGCACGTGAGACAGAAGCGGATGTTCCACCAATTCGCCCGATGCGCCTGGATTCGAACTGGAAATAGTAGCACGTCAAATTACGCAGTGGGAGTTGGCACTGGATTTGCCAGTTTCGGAAGTCGGGCCGCGGTGGCCCAGGCCGCTCGTGGCGATTCCCACACAAGCCAGCAGAGGAACCGGCCAGAACTCGCCGAATCGCGATGCAATTTGTTCTTTTGACAAAATTCGGCGGGAGGGTAGGATCGGACCAGGGAGAAACTTGTTGGGCCGACATCTGCTTGTTAAAACAGCCCAGTCGCCTGGTGTCGGCGCGGACGGTGGTCGTCCTGGTCCGGGTGTCCGTCAGAATCGGTCGAAGAGGATTCCGCTACGAGTGCGCACCAGATCATGTTGTTCTTTACAGGAGGTTTTGTCATGCGTCGTATTGTTCCGTTTGCGCTCCTGGCAGTGGCCCTCGCCACGGTCGGGGTGGTGTCCGTCGTGCGCGCCGCCGACGAGAAACCCAAGTACACCATCAAAGAAGTCATGAAGCTGCACAAAGACAAGGTGCATGAGAAGTTCCAGAAGGGAGAGGCGTCCAAGGAAGAAGCCAAGAAGCTGCTGGACGGCTACGAAGCGATGACCAAGGACAAGCCACCCAAGGGAGACGCCGAGAACTGGAAGAAACTGACCGAAGCGCTGCTCAAGGCGGCCAAGGAAGTCGACGCCAAGAAAGACGGCGGAGTCGACGCCTACAAAAAGGCAGTCCAATGCGGTGGTTGCCATTCAGCCCACAAGGGTTGATCCAGCACAGCCAATCTGACCATTCACTGCGGCCCGCGGTCTTTTGATCGCGGGCCGTGGCTGTTTGGCCCCTCGTCAATTCAACCCCGGGTCTCCCTCCCACCCCGGCACAGGGAGCCGCGACTTGCGGTATGCGGCGAGAACCTGCTCCCACACGGCATACGGCTCCGGATGGAACACGTGCTCCACCGCCGCCGGGTACACCAGCCAGTCGTTCCGGCCCAGTTCTCCTTCCAGTTGCTGCGGCGCCCAGCCGGCGCAGCCGAAGTATACGCGGAACTTTAGATTCGGATCCTGCTCCGCGGCCCGGCGGATGACACTCTCAAACGTGTCGGGGCTGGTTCCCAGAAACGTCCCCTCCAGGACCGGTTTTTCCGTGGCGTCCAGGTCTTCCGCATTGTGCAGAATGAACAGGGCGTTGTTCTCGACCGGTCCCCCCACATGGACCATCTCCCCCGTTTCCGGAAGGTCGAAGTGCTGCTTGAGCGCCTGCGCGACGGTGATCCCCGAGGGGCGATTGATGATCAGCCCCATGGCCCCTTCCGAGCCATGTTCGACAATCAACACGACCGAGCGAAAGAAGTTGGGGTCGCGCAAGCTGCGACCGGCGATCAACAGTTGTCCGCGGAGGGAATCGGGCATAACGCTGATATTATATGCTGGCAATCGGCGGATGGGAAAGATACGCTCGGCGCCGATTGAGATCCTCGCGTTTCCATACTGATTTTCGGAGCACCGCGAATGGCCCCGTCCTCGTTGAGAATCCTCTCCCGCCGACGCTTCCTGAAAGCTTCGGCGCTGGCGCTGGTCGGGGGCGGCACGTCGGGACTGGGGGCCTTGGCCGCGGATGTTGCCTGGCTGAAGGAGACCCAGCGTCCTCCGGCACGGGAGAAACTGCCCAAATTGTCTCCCCTGCTGGTCGACGCGCAGGGCATGCTTATCCGTTCGCTCACCGAGTGGACGACCGAACGGTCGCGACTCCGGAGTCGCTGGCTGGAGTTTCTGGGCCCGATGCCCGCCGAGGCGCCCCGAGTTGATTTGGAGGTCTTGAGCGACGAACTCGTCGCCGGATGCCGCCGCCGATTGGTGCGCTACGAGACGGAACCGCGCCTGCCGGTGGAAGGTTACCTGCTCATCCCCCCGGCGGAGGCCCCCGGGCGCAACGCCAATGGCCTGCGGGCGGGGCTTGTGGCGCTGCACCAGACATCGAACGACACGATCGATGAAATCGCCGGAGTCCGCGGGCCGGAGTCACAGCATCTAGGCCTGAAACTGGCGCGGCGCGGCTTCGTCGTCTTTTGTCCCCGCTGTTTCCTGTGGCAGGACTCCAATGACTACGCGCAGGCGGTGGAAACGTTTCGCCGCTGGCATCCGGGGACGCTGGGGATGCACAAGATGCTGTGGGATGCCCGCCGCGGCGTCGACGTGCTGGCGTCGCTCTCCGATTTGGTCGACCCTCGGAGAATCGGCGCGGTGGGACATTCGCTGGGTGCCAAAGAGACGCTGTACCTGGCAGCCTTCGATGAACGAATTGCGGCCGCCGTCGCCAGCGAAGGAGGGATCGGCCTGAACTTCACCAACTGGGATGCTCCCTGGTCTTTGGGAGAGGGAATCAAGCAGAAGGACTTTCGTCTGGATCATCACCAGTTGCTGGCGCTGATCGCTCCCCGGCCGTTTCTGATCCTGGCCGGAGAGGAGGGACGGGGGGCGGCCGACGGCGATCGCACCTGGCCCTATGTCGCCGCCGCGCTGGAAGTGTATCGTCTGTACGGAGAGCCCCCCCGACTGGGGCTATTCAATCACCGGGAGGGGCACACGATCAGCGACGCCACGCACGAGCGACTGGCGGAATGGCTGAGCGTCTATCTGAAATGAGGCCGCGAAATGGCATCCAAAAAAGTCGTCGAGTCGATCATCGAACAGTTTCGCATTCCGGCCGGAAAACCGATTCGGCTCAAGGATTACGATCCGGAGTGGGCCGGAGATCCGCAGCGATCAAAACAGGACCGCAAGCGGATTGCACGGGAACTGCTGACCGAGGATGTCTCGGCCCTGACCGAAGCGCAGGAACGGCTGTATGCGGCCGACACCTGGTCGGTCCTGCTGATCTTTCAGGCGATGGATGCCGCCGGTAAGGATGGCACCATCAAGCATGTCATGTCGGGGGTCAATCCGCAGGGGGTTCAAGTCTTCAGCTTCAAGCATCCGTCCGCCGAGGATCTCGATCACAATTTTCTCTGGCGCTGCTCGCGGGCGTTGCCGGAACGGGGTCGGATTGGGATCTTCAACCGTTCGTACTATGAGGAAGTGTTGATTGTCCGGGTGCATCCGGAATTGGTCACCGCACAACGCATTCCCGACGCGCGTCCCAGTAAGTCGTTCTGGACCCACCGCTACGAGGACATCAACAGCTTCGAGCGGCACCTGGCTCGCAATGGGACGAAGATTCTCAAATTCTTTCTCAACGTCTCGCAGGAAGAGCAACGGAAGCGATTGCTGGACCGGATCAACGATCCTGACAAGCACTGGAAATTCGCAGCGTCAGACCTGGGCGAGCGCCGCTACTGGGATGACTACATGCAGGCCTATGAAGACATGCTGTCCGCCACGAGCACCACTTGGGCGCCCTGGTACGTCATTCCCGCCGACCACAAATGGGTCAGCCGGGCGCTCGTCGCCCGGATTCTCTCCACGGCCATCGACGACCTCGACTTGAAGTATCCGGAAGTAACGCCGGAGAAGCGGGCTCAAATCGAAACCTCGCGGCAGCAACTGGAACAGGAATAGCGTTCCGCTCAATCAGGCCGACGCCGGGTTCTGCGCCAACGGAAGCACGTCACGCCGCTCCTGGCTGGCGCGGGAATCCGGCGACGACTGTTCCAGATCTCCCAGTTGTGCCAGCCGGGACATCAAGAGATCGGTCACCTCCTGGAGCAATTCAGGGGTCCGCCGTCGCCCGTAATACTCCGACAGGTCCACCGCTTCGCCGTAATGAACTGTCACCCGGCGAAAGTTCCAGAATGGCTGGACCATGTTCTTCCCGCGGGGGGCGTTCTCGATGTACACGGGATAGACCGGGGCACGGGAGTGCAGCGCCAGAAAGGCGATCCCCGGATTTCCCGGCAACAATCCGGAGCCGTCGTTGATCTTCCCCTCAGGAAACACCCCCACCAGCCGGTTCTCCTGCAAACGCCGCAGCGCGGTACGCGTGGCGGCCATGTCCTTCCCATCCCGAGCGACCGGGATGCAGCGCTGCGCCCGAGTCAGGATGCGGAGCACGGGGATATCGCAATATTCCGCCGCCGTCATGAATTCCATCGGGCGGCAGTTGCTGATCCCCACCCAGATCAGCAAGGGGTCGGCCGGACTGGAATGATTGGCGATGATGATCCCCGGCCGCGCTTCCAGAAACGGGCAGGGACCATTGGCGCGCCAATGGAAGCAGATGCGGCAATAGGCCGTACAGATCGCATGCTGCAGCCACAGTTGCCACCCTTCGGGACAACGCCACGCCCGCCAGGCGATCACCACCGCCAGCGCCAGCACATAGCCGATCAAAGTCCAGCCAGCCGCCACATCCACCGACATTCTGCCCTGTCTCTCACAGACCCCAAAGCCAGGAACCGGACACCACTGCCGCAACCTAGCAGGGGCCGCCCGGTGGATCAACAGCAAATCCGCCGACTGTCGACATCTCGAACGGCTTCGCGCGGCGCGCCTTCGGGTCTATACTCCGGTGACACGGAAAATCTCACCTCCACCCAGAGGAGTCTCCATGTCCGACTCTGAACAGACTACCCCCGAGACGGGGGGCGCTTCCCGTCGCGAATTCATCAAGTTGGCCGGGGCCGCGGCGGTCGCGGCCGGATCGGTCGGGCCGACGATCCTGGGGGCCACCGACAAGTCGGGTTCCAAGAATGCCATCATCGGCGAGGGTGCCCACCGCTACGAAGCGATCCACGGCTGGGGAGAATTGCCGTCGCACCTCAAATGGGGCGAGACGCACGGCGTGGCGATCGATTCCGCTGGTCTGATCTACATCAAGCACCGCAGCCGGACGGAGGTTCCGGTCGATGCCGTGGCGGTCTTCGAACCGACCGGCAAGTTTGTCCGGTCGTTCGGCAGGGAGTACCACGGCGGCGGGCACGGCATCGACATCCGACGAGATGGCAACGAAGAATTCTTGTATCTGTGCGACGTGGGAAACCGCCAGGTCATCAAGACGACCCTCCAGGGGGAACAGGTCTGGAAGATGTGCTATCCGCAGGAATGCGGCAAATACCAGAAGGTGAGCCAGTTCAGCCCCACCAACGTGGCCTTCGCTCCGGACGGCGGATTCTACGTCGCCGACGGATACGGTTCGCACTACATCCACCAGTACGACGCCGGCGCCCGGTGGGTCCGCACCTGGGGAGGAGCCGGCAAGGAACCGGGACAGATGCAAACGCCGCACGGCATCTGGCTCGATGATCGCCCCGGTCGCCAGCCCTCCCTCGTCGTCGCCGACCGGGCCAACGGCCGTTTGCAGTATTTCACGCTCGATGGACGGCATCTGGGATTCGTCCAGGAGGTCAGTTTCCCGGCGCATTTTGACATCCGCGGCACGGAATTGCTGGTTCCCGACCTTCATGCCCGCGTCACGATTCTCGACAAGGACAACCAGGCGATCGTCCACCTGGGGTATGATCCCGAATGGACAAAACAGGTTCTGGCGGACAACTTCAAAATGCGCGGCGAGCCACAGCGCTGGGAAAAAGGGAAGTTCATTCATCCGCACGACGCCTGCTTCGACCGGGACGGAAACATCTTTGTCGTGGAATGGGTCCCCACCGGGCGGGTGACGCTGTTGCGAAAAGTCTGATCCTGACAGCCACGTCTCAGAAACTCGCCATCTCGTCGCATGCCAGAACCCTTGACGAATCCCGCACCCTCCGACACGGAAAGTCACCGCCAGCATCAGGCGGCCGGCTTGAAATACGGCGCGCTGGGCTTCGCCATCATCACCATGTCCGATTCACGGACTCCCGAGTCCGACACCAGCGGCCAACTCATCCGGCAACTGGTCCACAGCGCCGGTCATCACGTCCCGCGGTACGCGCTCGTCCCGGACGATCCGCACCGCATCCGCGTCGAGTTGCACGCCGCGCTGGTTGACCCGGCGGTGGCCGTGGTGGTGACCAACGGAGGAACAGGGATCTCGAATCGCGACAACGCGCTGGATTCGATTCTGGCGCGGCTCGACAAGAAGATCGATGGATTCGGAGAGCTGTTCCGGATGTTGTCGTACGCCGAGATCGGCGCCGCGGCGATGCTCAGCCGGGCGATTGCCGGAGTCGCCGGGGGAAAGGTCGTCTTCTCCCTGCCGGGTTCGACCAAAGCCGTACGTTTGGGCATGGAAAAGCTGATCCTGCCCGAGGCGGGGCATGTCTGGTTTGAACTGCAAAAACACGCGGCGTTGTGAATGATCGATTCCTGCCGGTCACACGGCGCTCCGACCAGTTGATGTTGAAATGTCTTCCACTCCGCCGTCCGAGATGCGCGGTTCGGATCGTTCGATCCGCCGATCGCAGTGGATTCGGGCAGCGCTCAAATGGGGCGTCTTTCTCCTGATCGTCGTGCTGGTCACGCGCCACGGAATGCATCTGTGGGACCAGGTCGACCGCCAACGATTGGTTGTCCGCTGGGGATGGTTCAGTGTCGCCACGCTCGCCTCTGTAGCGGGCTGGCTCCCCTCGGTCTGGTTTTGGCGCAAGTTGATTACAGCGCTGGTTCCGGCCCCTCCCTGGCGGCAGGTAGTCCGCGCCTATTACTGCGGGCATCCCGGAAAATACGTCCCTGGCAAGGCGGTGGTGATTGCCATTCGAGGGGCACTCTTGCGTCCCTGCGGCGTGCCGTATCCCGTATCGATCTACACGGTCACTCTGGAAACCTTGACCTGCATGGCGGCCGGCGTGGTGACGATGGTGCTGCTCCTCCCCTGGATCCTTGCCGCGCTGCCGCGAATGCGCGAGTTCGCCGAGACGTTGTCCCACCCCGCCTCCCGACTGGGACTGCCACTGGCGGCTGTGGTGGCGAGTCTGGCTGGGCTGGCAGTTCTGAACTCTCTCTCCCGAAAGCTCGGCGAGCGATTGCGAGGAACCGCGGCAGGTTTTTCAGCGCTGGAGCGGCCGATTCCGGTCAGGACATTGGCCCTGGGGCTCGTGCTGTTTCTGGCGGGCTGGTGGTTTCAGGGGGCGACACTGGGACTGACGCTGCAAGCGCTCTCCTCCGAACCGGTCGATTGGTCCCATTGGCCCCACTGGACCGCCGCCGCCACAGCATCTACCGTGGGTGGCTTCGTAGCCCTGTTCGCCCCCGGCGGCCTGGGAGTTCGCGAAGGATTGGTCATGGAACTCTTGGAAGGAACGGTCGGGCCAAAACAAGCGGTCGCCGCCGCCCTGCTATGGCGCGCTACGGCACTGACCGGAGAAGTGGGAATGGCCGTGCTTTTGTATTTCGCAGTTCGGCCCCCACAAGAATCCTGAAGCCCCCCCCACCGTGGGAGACGCTGCCAGCGTCCACGAATCCAGTAAATCCTGCATGGGCATCGAGTAGCAGCTGCCGGGAATCGTGATTCCCGGGTCAGCGCGGTGACGAAACGCGGGACATGGCATTCCTGTCCAACGGTGCCGATTCACGCCGTCTGCCAGCGCCGCGCTTGCCAGCGGGCGATCGGCAGCAGGACGAGCGTCGTCGCCAACAGGACGGCCACCTGCGGCCACAGGTCGGTGACCGGCAGGTTGCGCCAGAAGACCTTGTTGTAACCGTCGAGTGCCCAGGCATTGAACGTGATCAACCCCGCGCGCTGCAGGGCTTCGCTCATCACATATCGGGGGACCATGCTCCCTCCCAGGGCCGACATGCTCAGAATCACGGACGGACAAAACGTGTCAGGAACGAATGGCACTGCCGCTTTTGTAGCATGACGTTACGGCGACTGTCGCAATAACGCCGGCCAATCATGCACCGTCAAATCCACTTCGTATCGCGAGTTGCTCGCGTCTGCCCTCGCCGTAAATCCTTACCCCGCAAGCGGCAGTGCCATTCGTTCCTGGCACCTTTGTTCCCTCGAACCTGGCTCGCGGATTCACCGGACGGGAAGCGCGCCCTCTCAATCCTGGATGAAGTCACAAAGAACTACCGAGTCGATACCAAGCGTGTATATCTCACCGGCTACCCGATGGGGGGCCAAGGGACATTCAGTTTGGCCGCCGCACATCCCGATCGCTTTGCGGCCATCGTTCCGATCTGCGGTGGGATCGACGCCAGCCTCGCTCCGCGATTGAAAGACGTCTCCTGCTGGTGTTTCGTGGGTGACGCCGATGCACCGAGCACCGTCACTCTCAACCGCTTGCTGATGAGAGCCATCACGAACGCGGGCGGACGCCCCATCTACCACGAGTACCCTGGCGTCGGACACGATTGCTGGGATCAAACCTACGACAACCCCGACGTCTACGAATGGTTGCTCTGCCATTCAGTTTGACATTTGAGATTCCTACATTCGAGCTTCTGCGTCAGATTGATGCCGCTCATCGCGACGGTTGCGATGCTTTCAAGTCGTCCGATTTGACGATGAGTTCTTTGCGGATCATGCTGCAGTCATACGGTGCTCCAAAATCGTCCCACCGCACGGTCAGATTCCCGTCCTGGTTTTCCGACAGCAACGTGATTGGATTCCATTTGCCGGCCCAACAAGCCTGGAGCCGTGTGCCCGGTGGCAGCTTCGCATCGGCGGGCACGACTTGAGAATCCGCCGGGACGGCGATCGTCACGGGATAGCTCTTGAGTGGCTTGGGTTTTGGATCGACGCTGGCCGCATCATTCGCCGCTCCCGGAAGTGGGGTGGCGACGGTAGACGGGCTGACCGGGAATTCGCCGAACTGCTTCAGAACTTCCTTTCGGATGATCAGCTCGCCGCGGACCATGCCGCAGTCGAATGCCGCTCCGAACTCATCCCAACGAACATTGATGGACCCGTCAGCGTTTTCCGAGAGCGTTGTGATCGGATTCCATTTTCCCGACCAGCATGCCTCCAGCCGTGTGCCGGGTGTGAGCTTGGCATTCGGTGGGACAACCACCGAATGCTCCGGCACGGAAATCGACACGGGATAGCTTTTCCGTGGCTTCATCGAGTTGGGCTGTTCCGTCACGCCAGGACCGGGGGGCGGCAAATCAGGTTGATTGCCCGCGACGAAGAACGCGATGAGTACCGCGATCGTGAGCACGAGGCCCAGGCCAAGTACCCCCCAGCCGATGGCTTGGTAATTCCCGGACTGACTTCCTCCTCTTTTGCCAGTCGAGCGGACCAAAGGCGCGTCCGACTTCGACTTCGCATGCTTCGCCACCATGCGATCCGCGGTGTCTCTTTTGCTCCGCACGAAGTGAATGATCACAAGCACGGCGCCGGCAATGACACAAAGGAACGTGACGAGCCCTTGCCCGAATCGTTGGCCACGCGCTGCCTCGGAGTTTCCTACGATGGGAAACACAAAGCCCGACACCATATTTCCCAGAGGGCCAGCGAGCATGAGAAACAGGCCCCATTGCCACAAGGCGAAGCTTTGGAATCCCTCAGGTTTCTTCTTCATCGTGTTCGCCTCAAGACTCCGGGGGAGCAATGTTGGCCTTCACTTCGACAGCCTTTGTTGAGAGTTCACGCACTGTAAACGCTACGATTCTGCGGGACAAGGCGCCGCTACAGATCGTCAACGATTCTCTTTCTCTATTCGGTGATTTCCTCATTGTTGACGAGTCCCATCCGTTTGAGCCGATCCAGTTCCGACAGTCTCTGTTCTGCTGAAGCGCTGGCCGACGCTGGCTCACGGCGGCGAACCCGTCCTGTCGCCCTCAATGGTACGTCTCCTCTGCACCCACCGCCGCGCCCATTGAGTGAATTTGCGATCACTTCTGCGGACCGGGCTTGCGGGTCAGCACGAGCAAGTCAGAACGCACTTCGTCGCTGGAATCAAAAGTTGTCGGTCGCTTTTCAGACGGCTGCCGATTGCTGTCACGGAGTGAGCAAATCCACAGACGTTCGTCTTCGAATTTGTAGATTCCGTAGACGGTGACCTTCTTGCCCCGTATTTCCCGAGTGATGTCGATCGTTGCCGGTGTTTTCGACTCATCGACCACGATTTCATGGACGCGGTCCTTGCCAGAGGAAGGTGCCACGAACCGAAAAATCAGCGAGTCTTTTTCGAAATGAAGTTCGAACGGAAACTTCTCCTTCGGCACGACTTCGCCAGCCGTGGTGACCTTGTCGGCAACCCAGACTCCCTGCAAGTTCTGGAGATCCTTCCCGAGCTTTGCTTCGTTCAACCGAACGGGAATGTTTACTTCGACAGTGCGATTGCCAACCACGTTTACGGGATAATTCTTGGCGGTGAGCGGATTCGGATGTTCAAGAACATCCCAAGTCTTAGTCAATTCGTCCAGAGAATTCGCGGAAAAGTACACATAGCTCGTCCCAGGCAGGACGGGCAAGCGATAGGTTCCGTCGGGGCGGACACGGATGCTCGTCAGTGATCCTTCTCCCATCACGTAGGCGCGCAAACGCATTCCTCGCGGACAAGCGACCGTCTTGTCCGTATCCACATCCACGATGCGCCCTGACACAAACGCAGGTCCGACCGCAGCGATGTCCGGCAACGGCAGTACCTCGCCGGCCCGCACAAAAACATCGGATACGGTTTTCGCAAAGTACCGTTGGTCGATAACGTCGATTTCGACAGCGCCGCTGTGCTGAATCAACATCGAGTAACGCCCTTCGGCGTCGGTCGTCGCTGTTCCCTGACTGAAACCCGACGTCATCGTGCGAACAAGCGCCTCGCGATGAACCGGTGATTGGGACGGCCTGACCGTGACTTTGACACCCGCCACAGGCATTCCTTGTTCATCGACAACTCGTCCGGCAATCTTGGCGGGCTCATCGAAGTGAACGTCAATCGTTCCGGGGCATTCGGCGAACATCGGCTGAATTGATCCCAAATCGGGATGTTCCACCAGCAGAAACTTCCCTGCCATGGGGATGAGTTCAAATGCCCGCGGCACATTGGGGATGGCTTTGCGGCCGAAACCCGGATGTTTGAGCGTGGGAAGCCTCTCCAGCACATATTCGCCAGCCTCGCTCGTGATTGCGCCATGCACGCCATCGATCCAGGGATAGCCAGCAACTCGTACGCGGGTGTTTCGTAACGGCAATCCATCGGGGCCTGTGACGGTACCTTTTAACTGAGCGGCAACACCGAGAACCAGATCGAGCGCATCTGATTTTTGAAGAGCGCCGAATACCGGCGTTATGCCGATCGCTTTCTCTTCTTTACGCGCGACAACCAGGTAGCTCGTGTCGCTTCAGGCCAGCAGTTCCGGGTCAGGGAATTCTCCAAGGTCAAAGGCGCCATCCGGTTGAGACCGCGTCTGCTTCAGGCTTTTGCTGGATGTGGCGTTTGAAAAGAGTTCGATGGTTGCTCCCTCGACGGGCATTCCGTTCTCATCAACGCATTTGCCCGCGATGCGAATACTCGTGGCCGAATCACGTCCCGGCACGAAGGCTTCGTCGACCGAACTCGCGTTCTTGCGATCCAAAGACTTTTCGATTGCTGGAACCTTTTCTTCGTCCGGCAGTCGCGTTTGCGTCTTGGGCTCCGGCAGGATTTGAAACTTTTTCCAGTCCCGCAGGTCGAGATGGTAAATCGGGGTCTGATCCTCGCCCTTGGGAAAGTCCTTGTGCATCGTGATCTTTCCGGTGGCCTTGATGGACCGACCGACCAGCTTGTCGTCCGGCGAGACGCATGCGGAACGGTGGAGAACGTCGGCGAGTTCACCTTTGACGTAGACGCCCAAATGCGGCGGCTTCTTCATGCCATCGTAGTGCAGCTTGACGTGTGGAAACGCACCTTCACGCTCGCCGCCGATGAGTTGAGTGTCAGTGATCTTGAAGATCATCGTCACTTCCTTCCCGTCGTGCTCCGGTCCAAGATCGGCCGGTTCGATCACGGTCGACGTCGGGTGTTTCAACGGATCCTCAAAGCGAAATATTGGCACGGCGTCAATCGAATCAAGCCGGGCCAAGATCTCCCGTAAGGCATCCAGCGTGTCAGCATCTGCGATCATCGTGACGGCGTTCAGCCGCGGATCAATCGTCGCCTCAAAGCCACAAATCTTCCGTCTGTCGGCCTCGTCTTTCAAGGCCGCAAGTGCCGACTTGGCCTCAACGAAACGGAGGTGAAGGGTTGCTCGTTTCCGCAGATCGGGTTTCCGGATCGCGGCCGCAAGTTTTTCGGCGACCGCTTTCGAGAAGGTGCCGGTGATGACAAACTCCTCGCCGAATTCGCTGCGCAGCACAGGAGCGGCGACGATCGTCCCATCCACGACGATGGCGAGCGGCTGATTGAGATGCGTGGCTGTCAGCCGACGCAGCGACGCGCCACCCGCGGCATCGAGTGTGATCTGAATCTCGAAACTTGGTGCGAGGTCGGTCGATTGTTTGGATTGAATGACTTCGCACTTCACGACGCGCCAGGTTCCGTCGGAAAGAAGAGCATGCTCGGCCTTGTCCCACAACAGCCCGCGCCATTGATCATCGAGTTGTTCTTCAATCGGCAGATTGGCTCCGGACTCTTCCGCCGGAAGCGGTCGGCGCGGTTCCATGATCTTGATCGGAAACCACGCGACTGGGTCGGCCTTGCGATCGGCTTTGCTGGCGGCGATCCGGAATTCAAGCGGCGGATGCCTGGCAACACCCTCGTCCGCTGGCTCCGGCTGAGTGAATAGCTCGACCGGCACCGCGCCGGTCTGGAGCTTGCCGCTCCATTCTCCCGGGGCGGGTGACAGCACCGTCCGCTTTTTGGAGATAGGATCCACGCTAGACCAACCCGGTCCCAACTGCACCGCGGCCGAAAGGGAATATCGGCCGGGCTTGACACTAAAGGACGAGAACCAGGAGGGGCCACGATATTCCTCGGGCCTGGCAAGCGGGTTCCCTTCCTCGTCGAGTGTGAACAATCTTGAAGCCCAGGAAAACATCACAGCGCGTTCGTTTGGCTTCAGCCAAAATCGAGTCAATTTCGCTCCCAGACGAGTGAATTGCGATACTTTCTGCGCGACCTGTTTTCCGTCGGTATCGACCAGCTTCGAATCAAAGTAGAAATGCCAGGTATCGATACCGACCTCGGCAGCGAAACGAATGTCGTGGTCGCTCACGTTTTCCGCCACGATGTCGTAGCAGAGACGTTCATCCTTATCGATCGGAGGCGACCGCAAGACGATTGCCGCCCGCAGACCATCGACCGGCTTGCCCCACGCATCGGCGGGTATCTTCGCGGTAGCCCGTTGTTCGTCCGCCGTGGGGCGCGCGTAAGCCGCGTCGTCGACTGGTGCAAACACATCCAAAGATACGTCCGGCGGCGGATCAAGCTTTGTGACTTTGGCCTTTACCTTCGTCAAATGTCCTGGGCGAAGTGAAACGTCGCGAAACGTGACTTCGTGCGTGTACCAACGGAAACGAACGCGTACCCTGACGAGGCGGTCGAGCGGGCAAGGGAAAAACCAGCCACGGGCGCCGGCATCGACGATGGTGGTGCCAGATAGCACGACCTTGTTGCCGTCGCGATCCTCACCGACGACTTCGTGATTTGCCCGAAGTTCGAAGTTCGCCGGAAAGGCGAGATCGACCTGCGTGGTTCCATCCGTTCGTTCTTGGACTTGCCGGAATTGGACGCTGCCGTTCCCTGACTTTTCTCCCGGGTTCGCCCGCTTCAGGTCGATCTCCTCGTACGGTTGCCACGGGGCCACGGCCAACCGCACCAAAACGTCTCTTTGCTTCTGATCTTTCGGGAATCCGGCCGATACCGCGCGAATCAAGGTCACCTTTTTCTTGTTCTGCTCGTCGTCGTGGTACTTCCAAAAAGTCGACCACATACCGAGCGTTTTGCCGGGGGCGAAATCGACCAAGGCGTGGACATCCCGCTCCGCTCCAGTAACCTCCAGCGCCAATTCGCGATGTTCACCCTCGTCATGCACACGCGTCTTCCCGGACTTCCAGCGACTCGCGAGAGGGTCGCCAGGAAGCGCGCCCCCGTCAGGTGCCCACCAGGGCTGCTCCTCGGAGGGTTGATGCGAAACACCCAGCAGCTTGATTTCAATGCCGCCGTCAAGCTTTACGGTCGCTCCGGGCGTTGTCCCATCGTCATCGGCCTGTGTTGAATTCCAAACGCTCACAGCCATCATCAAAAGCGCCAACAGCCCAACGACGACGACGGCACCCACGCTTCGCTCGGCCGGGTCGCGGTCGAAGAGACGCCGGACGCGGTCCAGCAGCGAGCCACCGCGAACGCCGAGGGCCAGGGCCGTCGTCGTGCCGCGAAGTTCTTCGAGAGCCAGCAACGCTCGGCCATATTCAATACTGTTGCCAAGCGCGGCCACGGCTAAATCGTCGCAGCAGTTTTCGCGCTCGATTCGAATCCGATGCGACAGCCACCACACCGCAGGATGGTAAAAGAACGCCGTTTCGACCAGCGTCTGCAACAAGTTCCACAGGAAATCATGCCGCCGGACATGCGCCAACTCATGAGCCAGGATGGCTTCCATTTGCGAATTCGGGACTCCGGCGATCACACTGACGGGCAGCAAAATCAAGGGCCGCAGATAGCCGATCACGACCGGCACGCGAGTCAGCGTCGATTGCAGAATCTGCACCCCCTGCCGCAGCCGCAACCGTTGGGACGTCTGTTCCAGCATTGCCGCAACGGCGGCCGGAACCGGCGAAACGCCGACCGACCGCAAGCGTCGTACGGTATGCCAGCTCAACAGCGGACGCGCGGAACACATCACGACGCCCAGACTCCAAGCGACGACGATCCATCCCAGCCATGGCCGAAAGACCATCCTGGCTCGCTCCGACCATGACGGTTGGGTTGGAACGTTGGCGGTGGCCGGCGGCGATACCTCGGGCCACGCTGTCGAAGCTTCCTTCAATGACACCGGCGCCAGCGTGGGAAGTTCGATTCCTCCGTCGCGCTCGAACCTGGCATCACTGGCAAACTCAGTGGCCCCATCCCGCCGATCAAGCGCGTCGCGCAATTTCGGTTCGGAAGCAAACTCCACCAGATTCGCCAAAGGCGCGGGAACATCGCCCGGCATCAGCAACCAGGTGACGATCGGAGCGGCAACCGAAATGGCCATTGCGAAAACCAGCACGGCATACCGCGTCGCCGCCGAGTTCCGCCGCATCGTGCGAATCATCGCGCCCGCCACCAACGCAATCAGTGCGAACTGCCAGGCCGAATGCACCAGCACCCAGCCCAGCCGATCAACAAGAACCGTGGGGATTTGGAAAATGTTCATGGCCTATTTCCGTTCCATTTGATCGAGGAATCGTCGCACTTCGTTGAGTTCTTCCTTCGTGGCTTCCGTCGAAGCCAATGCTTGAAGCACCAGGCTCATTGCCGCCCCGTCGTAGACCTTTTCGATCAGATCGCTCAGCATCCGCTTTCCCGCGGTCTCGCGGGTGAACGCAGCACGATAGATGTGCGGCGACGCATTCTCGTCGCGCCTGACCAAGCCCTTTTCCAGCATGACGGAGAGCATCTTGCCAGTGGTGGAGTAGATCGTCCCCTTGTCCGCATTGAGCCGAGCGTGAATCTCCCGCACCGGGCTCGGCCCCAGCTCCCAGAGAATTCTCAGAATCTGCAACTCCACTTGCGTGGGTTGAACGGTTCCCGATTTTCGCATCGACAGTCTCCAGATCCATCGTCGCCCGCCGGCTTCCGCACGGTCGCGACACCAGGTTAACGAAAGTCTTCGCTAGTCAGTATAGCGAAGACTTTCGCCATGACAAGGCCGATGAACGAAATATTTCGCCAACGGCGGTCTCCCTTGGCCGCGAGCCCCCGAGAAAAACGTCGCCTCAACGTCACGAATCTTCCGGCTGGCCTCTTGGTCCTTCGCTCTCAGCTCCCCTACGATTCTTTGGACGGCGGCGGCGGGAACTGCAATGTTGGTTGCGATATTGTTTTCGGACAATCGTGATTGCCTGTCCGCAACGTTGATCGCAACGACTTCTCCGCCCAGGTCCACCAGCGGTCCACCGGATTCATTCGCGCGGACCATTGCATCATGCAGGATCGCCGCGGGCGAACCAAAGCGTGGGACACTAATCTGCAGCCGCTGCGGACGATCGTCGCCTCGCGTAATCACGAGTTCCAGCGGTGTTCCGCGCTGATGTGTGTCAAGAATCTGTCGCCATTGCTCGGTTGACTGCACTTGGGCGCCGCCGACGGTTACGATCACGTCATCACTTCTCAGTCCGGCTCGTTCTGCTGCACTTGCCGCTTCGACCCCGATGACCCGCAACACGCCTTTTTCCGAAAGAGCAACATTGGCGGATAGCACACCGGGTACGGTGCGTGGCAGTGCCCCCGCGACGCCTACGGCCAGGGGGTCCTTTTGTGCCCCGACGGCGGCCAGCAAGCTACCGGCCGGCGGTGGCGCATCGGTTCGCCACTGTACGACCGGCAGATCACTCGCTTCGACTTTCAATAGGGCAAGATCGTATATGTCGCTGCTGCCGACAACCGTCGCTTTCATGCTCCGGCCATCGGAGAATCGGCATTGGATGTTCTCATTCAGGAAGCTGGCTTTCGTGACGATGAGCCCCTCTGCATCGACAACCGCGCCCAGACCGACCGGTTTGTCGTCAATCACGATGCTCACTGTGGCCAGCCGCGCAGGAGCGACTGTGCTTCGAAATGCCGCCTTAATGGCCCGGTGATTGTTTCGAGATACATCATCGTCGCAGTACCTCCAGAACCACTCGTAGGAATCGAACATCGGCTTGAGAATATCGGACTGGGGATTCGATTGTCCGAGAGTGATCGCGACATGAATCGTTTCGTCAGCGCGGCAAAGCTCGACCTGAATTTTGTCGCCCGGATTCTTCCGTCGTAATGGATCGAGAAGATCGGCAAACTGTTCGACCGGCTGGCCGTCAATCCTCATGATGACATCGCCTGGCCGGATACCTGCCGTCTCGGCCGGCGAGCTCACGACAATCTCGCCAACTTCGGCGGCCTGCGTATTGACTTTGGGGAGCACTCCCAGCAGCGCCTCGCCCGACGCCAGGCTGGCTACGCCCTTGTCATCCACGAGCGTTCGCCACGAACTGCGAAATGCGTTGACGTTTGTAAACACCGCGTATGGGCGTGCGTCACCGCGACATGTGCCGACCAATCGGCCTTCGAGGTCGAACAACGGTCCGCCGGAGTCTCCGGGGGCGAATAGGGAGTCGACGGCCAGCCACCACGGATTGTATCCCACGATGTGACCCAGGCGAACCAGCGGTGGCTTGCCGTGTTCGACGGGCCGGGGATAGCCGACGGAGACGACCCACTGTCCCGCTCTCAACGGCACTGGTTTGCCAAAATCCACAAATGGCAAGTCTCCCGTCGCGGTGGCTTTGAAGAGTGCAACGTCTTGACCGTCGTCCGCTCCCAGCCGCTTCCCCTCCAACTTGCTGCCATCAGAGAAAGTCATCGGCAACACGATGCCTGGCTTTAGCCCCCCATGCGCGCACGTCAACACATAGCCATCCGGGCTCACCATCAGGCCCGTTGCACCAACTGCCACGACGCTCGATTGCACGTTGTCGACGACGTTGCGAATTCGCCGCTCAAGTTCCCTCAGGTCTTCGATGTTGGTCGGCACGTCGTTGAAGCGACCGTTGGCAGTGTTGCCGGACGCCGGTGGCTCTACTGCCAAAGCGGAGATTGCTGGCAACAACCCGACGCTGCTAATCAACGCCCCGATCAGAACAAAACAGACCCCTTGCGTCGTTTTTGCCGTCATTTTTTCTCCAATAACGAATGCAGCTTAGCCGCCGTGACAGTCTGGGTTTTCAAATCCCCGTAGATCACGCGGTAGCTGTCGCCATCGAGCTTCCAATGCATCAGGACCTTTCCGGCGTCCTTGAAACCGACGGTCTTGCCAAAGTACCGGCAGTCGCTGTTCTGGTTGTGGAGGACGTTCATCCATCCCCACCCCCAACTCGCGTCCAGCCAGCGCGGGAAATCCTTGTGTTCCACCACGGCCTGACCAAACGCACCGGCGGGAATGCCCAGTTTCTTCCTCAATCCTGCCGAAATCACGTCCCCCTGGATCTTCTCGACTTGCGGGTAGTGACCGTATGCGGCGGCGTAAGTTTTGAAAGCGCCCAGAATCTGAGCAAGCTCCTTGTCATTCGGCGGCGCGGGCGTCTTGTCTTCGTAGTCATCCGGCGGTTGAACGTCGAACAGTTCGGGTTTGAGAGAAATGTTCCACTGAAATCCCTCCATGCGCATCGTGTACAACTGATCTTCATGGACGACGAGGAGCGGCAGTCTGGAGTTCTCGTCGATCCACACGGAAAGCGTTCCCTCAGCTCCCGTATCCGGGCCCAGGTTTCGCAACGGGATCCTCAACCCGCGAGCGTCGACTTTGCCGATTCGCTTCTTGCCGAGATCCTCGACTTTCTCAGGTGGAACATCTTTCATGGCTGTTAGTAGCGGGAGTGGAAAGATGAGCTCCTTCGCAGCTTTCGTACGGGTGTAGGTTCTGTTTTGACGGTCAATGGTCAGCCCAGTCTTTCCCCTGTGGTGAACCTCCCACCAAATCGCCTTTTCCCCCAAAAGCCGCTCCCTCCGACTGGCATCCGCGACCCACATCGTCCGCGTGGTCTCCGACCAGGCGCCATCCTGAGTGGGCTTGGTCGTCGTACCAAACTGGCCCGACTTGGCTTCGTTGATTGCATTTGCGGTCTCACTCAAGAGCCGCTGATCCGCTTGAAGGGATCCCGTTGTGAAAGTCACAAGTCCCGCCACGATGACCCAATGTCGTGCAAATCGATGATTCACGAGAGCCTCCAGGAAAGAACCGGTGTCGTTTTTCCGAATGATTCATGCCTCAACGCGACGAAGGTAGTAGACCCATCCGATAACGAAGAACACCGCACCAACCAGCCCGCATGTCAAAAGAATCGTCGTCCCCGAAAGTTCCTCAAGGGGCCAGCCCAATGCGAAGTAGGTCAAGTAAAACGCTCCCGGGACCATTATCGGTGTTGCAATCGCGAAGAGAACCGGCGCGCCGGTCGTCTCCAACTTCGCTGACGCCGCCCAGCCAACACCGGCAGCCCCCACGCCGACCAGCGAAATCTGCGACAAATCGAGGAGTGACATTCCCGCCGAGCCCCCGGTTGCGCTGCCGATCATTGAATTGGCAATCATCAATGCCGCAAGATTCACTGCCGTGACGATGAGCCCTGCGCCAATGAGCAGCGCGGATTTGCTGAGCAGGATCTGGGCCTTTGACGCTGGCAGGTATCCGAGAAACTCTGCGGATCGATCCGCACGCTCCACCGCAATCACGTTCCCCGCCAGGACTGCCAGGGTCAATTGAGAGCACGCCAGGCCATAGATGCTTCCCAAAGCCAGAATGCCCCCCCACATCGCGGACGTGCCGGCAGGCGAATTGAACGTGCCGACCCCGACCGCAAGCAAGTACGGACCGATCAACAGGATCACTCCGACGAGCAGTGGTAGCCGGTTGATGCGGACATCTTTCCAGAACAATGCTCTCAACATGTCGGACGTTGTCCTCGAATGAAGTCTTTGAAGATGTCGTCCAGGCCGAGGTCCATGACCTCAATGCTGGAGACTGGATTGTCGGCCCGAAGTCGTTCGACGATCTCGTCGGTATATGGGTGAATGGTGAACTGCCATTCGCGGCGGTCGACATGCTGCCACACGATTGCGTCTGAGGTCGCCTGCGGGAGTCGCCCATTTTGCAACACGGCACGGACCCGCTTGGTCGTGCGTTGCAGCTCTTCCAGCGGACATTGAACCAGAATGCGGCCCGCATTCATGATCGCGACCGTGTCGGCAAGTCGGTTCACTTCGTCGAGTTGGTGGCTGGAGAACATGACCGTCCGCTGGCCGCCGCAAATGCCTTTCAATACGCCATCGAGGAACTCGTCTCGCGCAATCGGGTCCAGACCCGACAGCGGTTCGTCCAACACCAGCAAATCCGGCTCGTGGGCAAGTGCCACGACGAGCGAAAGCTTGGCCAACATGCCTTTCGACAACTGTCGCACGAGCTTGCGGTGCGGCAGCTCGAACATATCGAGCAGCTCAGCGCACAGATCGGCGTTCCAGGTGTGGTAGCACGCCCGCGCAAATTGCAGCACCGCGTCGACGCTCATCCAGCGATAGATGTAATGTGCCTCTGGCACGTATCCGACGCGCTGTTTCACTTCTGACGGCGAACGCATTACGTCAATGCCCAGCACCCGCATGTCGCCGCACGTTGGGCGGAGTAACCCCATCATCATCCGTAGCGTCGTGCTCTTGCCGGCTCCGTTTGGGCCAATCAACCCCAGCGTCGTGCCGTGTGGAACCGACAGATCGATCTTGTCCACAGCGGTCGTCTTCCCGTACTGTTTCGTGAGGCCCCGCAGTTCGATCGCCGGTCCGTTGTTGTTCATTTCTGCCTTTCTGGTGTTTGAAGATTTGCGCGCAGCGTCGATTCGAACAACTCACGCATCCGTGCGGGCCTGACGCCCGCCGCCAAACCGGTTGCGACCGCGTTGCTCAACCGAGCTGACAGTCGTTTCTCGGCACGACCCTGCGCGAGAAGCCGTCGTCGATCAACGGCAAACACCCCCACGCCGCGCCGCGACTCGATCACACCTTCACGTTCCAGTTCGTCGTAGGCGCGCTGCACCGTATTTGGATTCACTCGAATCTCGACCGCCAGCGTCCTCAGCGATGGCAGTGCCTCTTCGGGCTGAAACACCCCGGCGTCAATTGCTGCCCGCATCTGATCGGCGATTTGACGGAAGATCGGCACGTGGCTTTTCGGATCAATCATCACGGTGCGTTCCCTCCATTGCTCTAGTGAACTAAGGCAGTCTATTGCCTGACGATGTCCCTGTCAAGGCGGAAAGCGCGCGGGCTGGTAGGCGCTCGGCCGGGATGATTTGAGGCACCGGCCGAGTCAATTCGCAATCCGGTCCGCTACCGCTGCGGCGCCTGGCGACAGGCTGTTCGACGAGCATGCGATCCGACGGGAACGACGACCTCACGCGGGACTCCGCCGTGATCCCGTGCGCGGGCGCGCCGGTCATGACTTATTGCAGCGTCTGCCGGATGTCGAAGTGCCAGCCAAGCTCGCACAGCCGTTGGTTCGGCGAGTCAAGCGGCCCCCCGTCGAACATCGCACGCTCGAACTGCAAAGACCACCATCAGGGCGAGCAGCCACAGCGATGCCGACCAACCAATCCACTGCGTGCTAGTGCCGTTGAAGGTGACACGTCCCCCTGCGTTCGCGTAAGCCGACCCAGCCAGCCATCCGAGCAAAGCGGCAACAAGAAAGCCCAAGGCCTCGACACGGCTCCATGACTTCGCAACTCGCGCCAGAAGAACCGCAGCCAGAATGCACGAGCCAATGCAAACGGCCAGGATCGTGAAAGCGATGTGGTCGTATGCGAGCCTGGAAACATGCAGGCCGTTCGATTGAAGGGTGGTATCGCCCCGCACGGCGGCCGCGGCGAGGGCGATGACCGTGCCCGCTTCCAAAGTCAGAATCAGCGAGGTGCCTGGCTTCATCATGACTTGTGCTCCGTCGCGGAACGGCTTTATTGAGCAGCGTGCAGCCAAACTTGGTCCGGTACTGAGGACTGTTCAATCCTGTGGAATCGAGAGGTTACCATTGAATCGGTGATAGGTCAATCACTTTGGTTGAGATCAATGGCTCGCGACGACTTCGGTCAGGCTTCACTATCGAATTGATCGCGAATCCTGTGCATCACTTTACTTTCGCAGCTTCATGGGAACGAAGTCGAGCAAGTGAAGTTTGTTTTGGATCGTTCCCGGAAGAGGAACAGCTTCTCCTTCAGAGTTTGCGAATCCGGAGACGCCAAGTGAAAACGTGGAGGTCGCGACGAAGTCCCGGGGGATGGAAAAATGGAACGTGTTTGAGCGGTTCTTCGTGAAGGACGGGGTATCGCTTGTCGCGTAGATCTTTTCAGAATCGCGGACGACCAAATGGGCGACCACATACCGCGGATCTGGCGTCGTCAAGACGACGGTGAAGGCGAGAAGTCCGTTCGCGTCTTCGGTCACACTGACCGCGAATTCCTTGGGATTGGCTTTGACGTAGTCGGCCGTGATGTCGCGATCCACCGACACGGCGAACGCCCAGGAACTGACGACGAACAGGAATGCAACTGCACAGAAAGTAGCGGTCTTCATGGAATTGGTCCTTGAGGCATGTGATCGTAGGAGCAGGTGGCAGCCTAAGAAATGGCAGTTTCTATCAAGTTAACGTTTCCGCAAACGGGTTCTTAGCGCTGATCGAGTTGCAGATCTGGAAACGGGACATTGACCCGGACCGTCTCGCCGCTTCGCAGAACGTCGAATTGAAGCGAGTCGGCGTCTTTATGCGCGAGATGAAGACCGATCGACTCCAGCACTTTGGCGGTCAACTCGGAAACGGGTGCCGGGGTGACTCCGAACCTTCTCCAATGCGGCTTGGCCGCACCACCTTGATCGACGTCGGTTCGAGACGGCAAAATGTCCGACAGCTTGGGCCATTCAGCCCCCACCTTCGGAGTATTGGTAAGCCGCAGCCCTGGCACGCCATCAACCTTTTCAACTTCAGGCTCCGTCACCGGCAGCTTTGGACCCACGTTCACTGCGTCAGCAAAGCCTCCCGGTTGACGCAGCAAGGCACGCATGACATCGCCTCCGAACACAGACTCCGCCTCTTGAATGTTCGCGGCACGCGCCCACCGCAAATCAGCCGGTCGAGGTGTGGCTGGCGGACTGTTCGCAGTCTTGATTTCGGGCAATGGAGATGTCCCTGACTGACTGTTTTCACTCCTGATCTCGGGCCGCCTCACTCCCCATTCTTCGCCGAACCACTGGCCGGCGATGCGGGGTGGGCTTTCGCCGATGCCGCTCGTGGCCGTCGTCCCGGCCTTCTTCGCATACTGCTTCAACGCGTCGAGTTGTTCGTCAGCAAGTCTTCCTTGCACCCGTTTGAACTCTGGATGCTCGGTGCCGAACTTTGTCGGCAGGGCTTCCGTATCCGGAGCGATGCTCAATCGCAGGCCATCCTCTTTGATCTCGTAGATCCCGCGCATCGGCTTGCCTTCGACGCCGACAAACGAGAGTCGTTTGGGCGTGTGTTGTGGTTCAACCATCAGGCGAGAAGCGGAAATACGTTGATCACCTTGAAACGTCCCCTGCCAGTCGCCGGTAACGACAAAACGCAGACGTTGATCTTCCGGACGCTTCGCCGCAATTTCCGGCGGGTCCGCAAGTTCCCAGACACCCTCCAGCGATTCGTCAATATGGAACGCGACTGTCCCCGAGGTCAGAATGTTGGACTTTACGCGTCGCGCCCCATCGGCATCGCGCTGAACAATTGGCTTCCCATCGGCATCGAGGGGCTGAAGCATATATCCCGCGCGGAGCTTGCACTCCCCTGGTTCAGGTTTCTCAATGCACGGCCAAATTCCCCGTGATGTGTCCGGTGTACCGAGTACCAGAATCCCGAAATCGTGAATCGACGTTACGGCACCCGGTTCGAGAGTTTCGGTAAAGTGCCTGTGGCCGCCGCGAACAGAACTCGTTGGCAGAAGTACGACCGGCTTTCCATCGGTTCGTTCGACCTGTGGCGCGACCCAATCGCGCGTCTTTGGCGGCTTGTACTCAAAGCGAATTGTCTGCGTTCCGACATTTCGAACGCTCAGACCAAAGCGAACCGTGTCACCGGATTTGAAGTGTCTGCCCTGGCGGATTCCGCTCACTCCCAACTGAAGCCCATCCACTGCTTCGCCCCAAACAGGACCGGCATCCTTATCGGAGACGCTTTGCTTGATGGCTGCATCGACTTGCTCGATCTTCTGACGGATCTGTTTGACGATTCGCTCGGCCTCCTCGCGATTGAAATCGCCCGTGATCACCGTCACTCCACCGAATGGCTTCCGAATTGTCGGCGCACTGAGCAGTTTCCCATCCACGAGCATTGCCACCGGCTGATTGAGATGCGACTGAGTCAGTTCTTGAATCCGCGACGCCGAAGAACCCGCGAAGTGTATCTCGATCGCCGGTTGGCCAGCGGCATCATTGATAACTTGAACGAAGAAGACATCGAAGAGTCTGGCGAGCGGCTCCCTGTCCAAATAAACCTTCTGCTGGCTTCCGGGAACTGTGTGCTCCGTTCGATCTGCACCTGGCTCGAAGTGGGCGAGACGCAATTCAAACGGTGGGAACAAATCGGGAGATTCAGGTTGCGTCGAAACCGCACCAGTTGTCGGCACGGCCGGGGCAGGTTCGCCTCCGGCTCCATTCATGTCATCCACTCGCTTGAGTGTCTGCAATGTTGGGTATTTCTCGGTGTCCTTTTCGATCGAAAAGTCCGAGGGCCAAGCGACTACTTCCATACCGTCTTCCTCGCCGAGCGCGAAGTAGCACATCCGGAGGGTGTCGCCCTTTACTTCGTAGATGTAGCGAATCGAAAGATGGTCCTTGGTTGTGCGGAGGGTCAATCGATGAGGAGTGACTTTCGTGTCCAGCGCAATGTCGAATTCGCCCGTCTTTCGCACCTTGCCGTCATCGTCGACGGATCTCAGTATGAGTTTCTTTCCCTCAAAGGCATACCGTTCTTTGCCGGCTTCAAACGTGCGCTTTGTCCCCTTGCCATCGGGACGCCCCCCCTCAATACTGACAAACGCCCATGTCCCTTCTAGAACGCTGGTGCTGCGCGACTCTTTGGCGAGCGGCCCCTCGGCCCTGGACACACCAGGCAACGTGGATTTGTCGATCTTCGTGCTGTCGCCAGTGGGATTGCTTTGGGCGGAAATGCCGGTCGACGCTCCCTTTTTCGCGTACTGCTTCAACGCGTCGAGCTGTTCTTCTGCAAGTTGTCCTTTCACCCGTCTGAACTCGGGATGCTCGGTGCCGAACTTTGTCGGCAGAGCATCCGTCTCGGGAGCGATGCTCAATCGCAGGCCGTCCTCTTTGACTTCGTAGATTCCGCGCATCGGCTGACCTTCGACACCGACAAACGAGAAGCGTTTGGGGGTGTGCTGTGGTTCAACCTTGAGACGGGACGCGAAGACTCGTCGATCACCTTGAAACGCTGCGTGCCAGCCGCCGGCAAAGACCACACGAAGACGTTTTTCCTCCGGAAGTTTCGCCGCGTCGTCTGGCGGGTACACCCCTTCCCAAACACCCTCCAGCGAGTCGTCCGCAACATCCACGCCCCCATCAGGCGAGGTCTCGGTCAACGGCAACCCTGGACCCATATCAACCGCGTCAACAAATTCCTGGCCGACTTTCCACCTCATCCTTCGACCGTCGCATTCCACGAGCACGGAATTCTCCCAGATGCCATGAAACGTGACCGTGTGGTTTCCGATCTTGAGTGTTGATCCACTCCTGAACTTCAAGCGTTTGTTTCCAGCACGTTCAAGTATCTCTGCGATGCGTCGTTTCCCGCTCGATGAAGGCCGATCATCTGCAACGGTTCGTAACAGCAGCATGGACGGAGTTTCCGCCGCGTCAGTTGTGCCAATACCGATGCCGCTTGGGGCGGTCGTCGTGGCTTCTTTCGAATACCGCTTCAATGCGTCAAGCTGTTCTTCGGCAAGTTTCCCTTTCACCCGTTCGAATTCGGGATCCTTGGCAGCGAACTCTGTCGGCAAGGCTGCTGTGTCAGGTGCGATTCTCAGTTGCAGGCGGTTCTCTTTGACTTCGTAGATGCCCTTGATCTCGTGGATGCGACGAGTCTGCCCTTGTTCGAGGCCGACAAACGAGATTCGTTTGGGTGAGGGTTGTGGTTCCAACTTGAGGCGGGATGCCCAGAGAAGCTGAGAGCCTCGAAACGCCGCGTGCCAGTTGCCGTCAAAGACCAAACGAAGACGTATATCTTCCGGACTCTTCGCCGCAACGTCTGGCGGCAAGACTTGTTCCCAAACGCCCTCCAGCGACTCGTTTGCAATGGAAGCCTGAGTTTTGTCAACGCTGATTACGTCGTCGTTTTCCTTCAGCTTGTCCTCCAAGTCCTCTTTGACGATGCGCACTTCAGACATGTGCTGATCGAGAACGCGAATGACCTCCACACTCCCTTTCAACCGGGGCCAACCTTCCTTGACAGCCTCGGGTGCTTTCGCACTCACCTGAAACCTCATCCCCACCTTGACCGAGTCCGCGGATCCCATGTCGATCCATGCCACTTTGCGCTCGATATCAACTCGATGAATCTTTCCCATCAACAGTTTTCCGATGTAGGGCTGCTGTGACGAGGCGGCGTTGTCACGGCTTCGATTCCACGACAAATCGGAAAGTCGAGCGGTTCCAGTTGCCTGAGGGAATTTCTTAGTCGTCCTCCACGCACCGCGAATCTCTTCGCCGACCAACCGCAGCGATATTTTGCCTTTGCGATCATCTCCCGCTTCCCATGTGCCGTTGAAGCGGCGTTCGACCCTCGACCACTTCAACGCGATATTGCCCAGTGGCAACTCTTTGTGGCACTTACGGCAGTCGTGCGTGCCGAGTTGTTGAAGTGGCGGTTCAAGGTGATCGTGCGGCGCACGTTGGAATGTGTTCGTGTAGGTTCCTTCATACTTGCCGGAGTCCTTCTCTCTGAGCACCACATCGCCCCATTCTTCGCTGGTCCATTTGCCAGCGATGTCGGGCGCGTCTGCCCCTTGCAACACCACGATCCCCAACACCGTGATACCGATCGTTCCGAGCATGGCGATCACTCCTTTCCGAGTCATGTTGAAAATCGAACGGCGGCCAGCGGCGCGAGGCACCAGCGACGCAGGCAACGCCACCGCCGTGGGCTGCTGCACATGAGCCAGACACTGTTCCAGCACGGCAGCGACTTCCAGTGCATTTCCGAATCGGGCATCGGGCGACTTGGCCATCAGCCGCGAGATCAGCAGACAGAGCCACTCGGGAATGTCCGGATTGATTTCGCGAATCGACAACGGCTCGTCGTCGGTGATCATTCGCAAAATGGCGTAACTGCTCTCCGCTCGAAATGGCGGCCGGCCGGTACACATCGCATAGAGCACGCAGCCCAGGCCGAACAGATCCGACCGCGCATCGACGCTGCCGCCACGTGCCTGCTCGGGCGACATGTACTGCGGAGTTCCGGCAATGGTTCCGGTCCGTGTGATGCTGGCGTCGTCGACCGCACGAGCCAGACCAAAGTCGGTCAAAAGCGCGCGCTCGACCGTGCCGTCGAGCAGGATGTTCGACGGCTTCACATCGCGATGAACGAGTCCCTGCGCATGAGCAGCCGCCAGTCCGCGAGCCGTCTGCATCCCGATCCGCAGGATCTCCTTCAGCTCCAGCGGCCCTTGATCCTGAATGCGTTTCTGGAGCGTCGCGCCGCGTGAATACTGCGTGACGAGGTACGGCACTCCCTGCCATTCGGCGACGCTGTAAATCGGCATAACGTTGTCATCGATCACCGCCGCCGCGGCCTGCCCTTCGCGGGCAAACCGTTTGCGGGCCGCGCCGGAAGCGGCCAGATGCGCCAGCAGCATCTTGATCGCCACGAAGCGATTCAAGGCGGGTTCAAACGCCTTGAAGACCACTCCCATCCCGCCGCGGCCAATCACGCCGACAACTTCATAGGAACCGATCCGCCCCAACATGTGCGGGTCGTCGGTCGGCCCAAGCAGTCGGAGGATGGACTCCAGCGACTCGCCTTCGCTGCCGCGGTCGTCGTGCTCGCCCGCGAAGTGCGGTGATTCCAGAGGAGTGCGCACGATCGGGACGATTTCGTCCTGCCAGTGTGGATCAGATTGCGGGACTTCCAGAAGTTGTCGGCAACGCTCGCAGTCGCTGACATGGTCTTCAATGTCCACCAGTTCCGCTGGAGAGAGCTCGTCAGCAGCCAACTGCCGCAGCAGCTCGGCCGACAAGCACGTTTGCGGATTCTTCATGGTCATGATTCATTCTCCTGCAAGTCCCAGAGCTGAGAGACTTCCAAAACTTTTTCTTTCAACCTGGCGATCACTCGATACCGCGCGACATACACCGCCCCGGCGGAGCGCCCCGTTGATTTCGCCACTTCGGCGATGGGCACCCCTTCAATCGCCGTCAGCCAAAAGACATTCCAGGTGGCCTCGCTGAACTCAGCGCGAATCTGCTCGGTTGCCCAGCGGATCAGTTCCTTCCGGGCCTCCGCCAAAATCTCGGCGGTGGTTTCCTGCGGATCGGGCTGAGCATCCAGCAGTTCCACCATCGAAGTCGAACCGGTGGAAGCGTCGCGAGGTCGCCGAGTCAGGGCTTTCGTGATCGCATTGCGAGCAATCGTCGTCAACCAGGCCCGAAACGGCGGCTGCAAGTCTCCTGGAATCCAGCCTTCGATCGACCTGGAGATCGACAGAAACACTTGTTGCATCACGTCTTGTGCGTCGGCGTCCTGCAAGCCCTGCCGCCGGGCCATGCGAAAGACAACGGGCTGATAGATTCGCAGAAACTCAGCCCACGCCGCTCCATCCCCAGGGTCTTTGACCCTGGCAATGAGGCTCTGGCTGGTTTCTGGAAACTCGGGCATGTTCTTCTCCTATGAAGTATCATCCACATGTCCGCAATTTCTTACATCCGAATCAACCACATTCTTGGCAATCCGGGATGGAGCCAGCCAGGCCGCATGCGCTGACGAGTCTCCACTCCTTCGGAACCGCGGAGGAGGAAAAAATGGCAGGAACCGTTTTAGGCCCGAATCCCAACAACGCAACGTCAATTCCAACCGCCCCCGGCTGACCGCCGCGCCTGTCGGCCCTGCCGATCCGATTTCGCGTGGACTGGGAACTAAACTGTTACCCGACTGGATCCTACAGTAAATGGACCTGTCCTTTTCTGCCCATGCAGCGTCTCACCGTCACGCATGTGACCCGGTGGCAAAAGCACCGCCAGTTGGTCGGCGGAAGTCCCGTTTACCAGGGCCGGTTCAAGTCGTTTCCGGTCGAAACCGACGATTGCTTTGATCAGGTCGTCCGGTACGTGGAGTGCAACGCCCTGCGGGCGGGCTTGTGCCGACAGGCCGAAGACTGGCGGTGGGGCAGTTTGTGGCGGCGAGTTTTCGGTACGGCAGAACAGCGTCGCTTATTGGGTGATTGGCCGCTGCCTCGGCCCCGATTATGGATCGACCATGTCAACCGCCCGCAAACCGACGCCGAGCTGCACGCGATTCATCGCTGCGTGACGCGCGGACAGCCGCTGGGGACGGCACGCTGGATCGAGCAGACGGCTCGGCAACTCGGTCTCGACTCGACCCTGCGATCCCGTGGCCGACCTCCGAAGCCGGCGGACGACCGCATCCCACAGTCAATGGACCTGTCCCCTGGTATGTTCGAGAGCACCACGTTGACTTCGATCGCAGAGAGAAATGAGTCCAGGCCCGAATGGCACTGCCGCTTGCGGGGTAAGGATTTACGGCGAGGGCCGACGCGCTTGCGACAGCGCGGGGACGCTGGGTCTGGTGGTCGTGGCGAACAGCGGTGGTGAGCAACGGGCGCCAGACACG
>JBJXGA010000086.1:0-13734 GCA_046152955.1 Planctomycetales bacterium
TGGGAGAATTACGGCGCAGATCCACCGCCACGTCGAAGATCTCGCCGCGAACCACGCGGACCAGTTTTCCCTGGGGATGACGGAGCTGGTAATGCAGCCCGCGCAGAACCCCCCGCCGGGAACGGGAATGGTTGTCCTGGACGAAGGCCGCGTCAATTCCCGCGGCGGCAAACCGGGGTTGGTGAAACGTTTCCATGAAAAACCCCCGCGCATCGCCAAACACGGTCGGTTGCACGAGGATGACCCCCGGGAGGTCGGTCGGTAAGAACTGCATTGTGCAGGAAACTTCTTGAGAAACGAGAACCGCGGGCCATCGAACAGTGCAGCCAGTCGCTGGCCACAGAGGGCAGTAAAAACGCTAGCAGCGCACCTGGCCACGGAAGTGATTCTGACACGTGACGACAGCTCTGACAACATTGATCCGCCAGCGACTGGAAAATCGTCCGCAAACCAGCCTTGGACCACAACAAATAGGGAAATTTGAAATGGAGGAAATAGCATTGCCGATGGCCGCAGCCAAAACGGGAGTATTGCACAGGAGGGCGCAGCGTGGACCAGCGCCGCAATCAAAGGGGGATTTGAACAAGTGGATTCGATGGACTCGATGGACTGGGGCGAGGAACTACTGCGAAGCAGTTTTAGACAATAGCCTGGGGTCGCGCAGCGCACCCCAGGTACGCTGGCCATCCCGGTCGTTACCGCGAAGCGGTTGCCCACGCGCCTTGGCAACTCAGATGCCGGGGTTCTGAAGTCAGGTAATGAATTCCGAAGGGGATAGAGAAGGCAAAAGGCGGCTGCACTCCAGCCCCGGCCAGATCGTCTCCGTCCCAACGACGGCGACATAACTCGTGCAGGGGAAATCCTTGCGGACGGGGCTGGAAGGGCAGTGGTAGGCCTCCAAAAACGCACCGTGCAACTGCCGGTTGTTCGGTCCATCCCATGGTTCATCGAACCTGTAGGCGGCGTACAGCTCATTTTGATCCATATAGGGAAGCAGCAACACCCGCCAACTATGCATCGGTTTCCCCCGCTCGCCGGCGACGATTGCCGGAGGAAAGCTGCCGTAGTCGTCATGATAATTTTGGAGCGCCAGGCCAATCACACAGAGACGGCATTTGCAGTTGCTTTGGCGCGCGGCCTCGCGTGCATCCTGCACGAAGGGAACAAGAATACCGGCGCACGCCATGGGGATCAGCAGCAGCCCCAACAGCAGCCGACGTCGCCAACTCCACCTCGTCCGAGGTCGAGGTGCAGAAAGAGAGGGCGGAATCACCGGCAAAGGAGACGGCGGCAACTCAGGGGTGGCTGGTTGAGGTTCCATCTCATGGGGCAGCATGCCGAATCTCCGATTGAAAGTCGCCTCAACGGTCCGATGGCTCACGCCGCCAACCCGCTCTCCATCCGGCTAACGCTGGCAGCGCCAGCTCCTGTCCTAGTATACCGGCGGTTTGTCAAGTTGCACGACTGGGATTCATTTCGCCACCGTCGAGTGATAGACTTCCGGATCAGATGAACAGGGTCTGCACGCCCAGAAGCTTGGTGTTCAGCCGGTACGAAAACGTCGTGTCCAGCCTGTCTGAGCAGTCTGATGAGCTGATGCGCCGAAATGTCGTCATCCAGATACAGCTTCATGAGAATTGCTGCTTGATGCGCTCGCGTACGTCGGGCGACAGTGCGTTTGGCTTCGGACTCCATTTGTAATTGGGATCGTTCATTCCCGACGCTTCCATTAGCGCCTCTTCGCGGGCGTAGTCCTCCAACAGCTCCGGCGGATTCGAGTCGCAATAGACATCTCGCCAAATAAGCGACGGCCTTTGGAACGCGCAGCATCCGGGTCGGTGGACGCGTTCGCGATTCCATCGGGCGGCGCCCGGTCGTGCGGTCTTACCCTGCGTGGCCAGGTCTGACGAGCAGGATTCCGCCGACAGCGGTGCCGCAGAGACGGTGGGAAGATGAAACAAAGTCGGTGATCGTGCTTGTGATCGCGCCGCCTGACAGGAAAACGGTTGACAATCCTGGTCCCGGAGGGGGTGACGATCGGCATGCCGGCCGAGGAGCGAATTGGGCTGTCAGCAGTTTGCTGATTGTGCCAGAATGTCACCCCACCAATTGCAACTGCTGGCGGACCGCAATCCACTTGTCCCGTCCGGTTCGGGCGCCCGAGCAGGACTCGAAATTCAATGCGTGGTTTACTGATCACTGGGGGCGTCTGATTTCGGCGGGATTTTCCAGGCTTGATTATTGCCAATGATCCAAGCGGGACCGTTAGCGGAGAATTTTGCAATGACGACATGTCCTTCTGGCACACCGCACGACATCCAAATAATCAACAACCCCCGAAACTGGCTCTGGTTCGGCAAACACTGCATGGCCTTTTCTATCGGCCAATAGATGAGCAGCGCGGGGTTGGCGTTTGTAATGACGGTCTCGTCCGAGAATGGCTGAGCCGTCAGCCAGCATGCCGGACCAAGGCTGCCGACATAGACGACGGGCAGCAGCACGCCACAGACAATCCAGAACCGTCTCGACCGGCCTGAGAGCCACGTGATCGGCCCCCTGCATTTTTTCGGTTGTTCGTCCATGCCGACATTGTACCAGTCGAAAGGAGAGATGCCAATATGGCTCGCGACCGGGTAGTGGTACATTTTGCGTGCGGGGTGCGGATTCTGGCCGGGGAGGCGGAATCGACGTAATTCAAAACGGCCTCGTGCTGGAATGGAAGTGGAAATCTCGAAGCGCGAGCATTGCTGCGAGTATTACCGCCATCAGGATCATTGCGAGGCATCCCCAATTGATGCTTTGCGGTTCATCTGGTCGAATTTCATTGCCACGGTTGACAAGGCGGACTATCCCACGAATCACCAATGCCGCGACAAGTGACGCGAAAACCGCGAAGAATGTAGTCATATTCCGATTGTACCCCGGCAGGCGGCGCAAACAATAGCCCCGCCGAATCGCTCCGGCGGGGCTCGTCGTTTCGGCGGGCTATTTCGCAGTCTGCATAACCCGATCGTACAGTTCCGCCATGCTCCAGGGGTGGCCAGTGACACCAGCAGCCATCGCAGGGGACTTTTCGCCCAAGGTCTTGTGCTGCCAGCAGAAATTGTAGTAGGCGATGTAAATCGCCGTGGCGGCAACCAGATTCTCCAGTTTCTTCGAGAAACACAGGGAAAGCCGCGTGAACCGCTTCATCAGGATCCGCGTCGTGAGGTTCACCCGTTCGACGTGGTTTGTGCATATCGTCGGCAGGTCTGTCGCTCCGGGACCAGTAAACGGGGGCAGGTCTCTTTGTTTACACCTGCGCGGGCCGGTGCCACCATATTTTTGCATACCGACGACGTCCGCGGTGTGAAGACGCTGTCTACAGACGGGGATGAGTACGAGCCGGCTCGCCGCTCGCCGGCGTGACCGCCGCCTCGCACAGCCAACCGAACACCCCGCGCCGACGAAGCGCGAAAACCCGCCGGTCCCGCCGCCCGATCCGTCGCCCGATCGGCTGCCGGTAACATCGCCGAATCCGCCGCCCGAGCCGCCCCCGGCCCCGCCGAACACCTGCGGAGCCTCCGCTTATGTCTGAATCACTGCATCAGCGAGTCCGCCCTAGCCGATTTCCGATCCGAGACGCCCGTAACGTAACCACCGCCCCTCGACCCCCGCCGCTTCTCGCTCTGCCTCCCCCGCCCGCTGTGGCTCTTCCTGGTGACGGTCGGGCTGGTCAGTGCGGTGTTAGGGCCCTGGTTCGGATTATTGATCAACGGACAGCAGACGGCGATGACCGCTTGAAATGGCGTTGGGATAACTGGGATTGATTCTTGCACCCTGGGAGGCGAGATTGAGAGCATGTCAACTCCCCCGCGACGCAATTGCCGAACAGAGCGGATTTCCCGCGTGCTCAAGCTGATCGCCGGACTGCCGGCCGCGTTGCTCCCCGCCATGATTGTGTACGTCGGGCGGCGCCATTTTGCTGTCGACGCCTTCTGCTTGCTCTATTTCCTGGTGGTCCTGCTCACTGCTGTCGCGCTGCGTTCCTGGCTGATCATTGCGACTCTTCTCGGCGCATTTCTTGGTTCGTTTTTGCAGACAGCCGTTGTCAGTGGCGACCGGGAATGGAATGCCTGGATCAACGCCTTTCGACTGATGGGTTCGACAATAGCGGGAATGATCGCAGGTTTCTTGATTGACAGAAGTAGAAGGCGTAGCGCACCCAACGCGAAATGATTATCGCAGCGAGCTGGGATTCAATTGGCCGTCCGGTGGCTGTAGACTGGCGGCATTTCGACACCGATGAATCCCATGAACCCCAATCCCAGCCGATTCTCGTTCCGCTTCCCCCGTCCGCCGTGGTCTTGCTGGCGACGGTCGGGCTGGCCGTCGGATTTGTCGGTATTTCGGTCTGTCTGCCGTATCATCATGTCCAACAAGTCATCCACGAAATCGATAGTCAGGCTGTTCGGAATCCACCTCCCCCGCCGGTTTGCCGCTTGTCGTTTTGTCCGTTCGTTAATGGTGCCGGCGCACTGCGGTTAGCGCAGATGAATGTGCGAAAGCCAAGGTTCAATTGGAATGCAGTTGGTCGTCACCGCCTGCAGAGAAACGAGACGGTAGTCAAATCGGAGCCGAGCAATGCGCGTCGGGAGTCAGTGGGCTTTGTTTGTTTCAGTTGCAGGTCTTGTTTGCGTTCTCGCGACTGGGCTTTGGCACATCGGGCCGCCGGCACTTGCACTTGGATTGATCTGTCTGGAAGGGCATAACTCAATTGACCGCGCGACCGCGATGCGCTCGGGTTACGCCCAGATCCGGGAGGCGCGACAAATCGATGAGTTGCTCGGAATGGCGGACCACGCGGTCATGAATGAGGGAGTCGAAACCGACGAGGGAGTCAAAGAAGAATGGATCTCCGAGGTGTACTTCGGGGGTCGATACCAACTGGTGATGACCGTTGAACTCCGTGTCAATCGAAGAACGAGTGTTGTGTCGAAAGTCATCGGCTCCCCCAAATTTCGTTTATTAGAGATTCGAGAAGTGCAATTGGCGTCTGGCGGAGGCGTGGGTGTTTCGTACCGGTCAACTGCCGAGAGGGAATTCAATTCCAGCGACTGGGAGCGCGTCGTCGAGGCGAATGGCGACTTCTCCGTGATTGGAATACAGATTGAGAACGGCCCCCCACTTCCTGGCTTCAGTGAGTTAGTGCAATTTGCCCAAAGCCGGGCGCGACTGCGGTATCCTCGGTAGTGCGAAAAACCGGCAGTCCAGGACGGATCGAGCCGCCAAATCCCATGTCCCACGAACCCCGCCGCTTCTGGCCCTGGCTCCCGCGCCTGTTCGTCGGCAGCAACTGCTCAATGATCGATCCCAACCGCGCCAAGTCGGCGATAGGTGAACGGAGTACCGATTGCGTTCGGCCTGGGCTCGTGGTGCCTTTCAACGTGGATCTCCAAGCAATCGACGGCATTCAGAATCATCCGGCGAACCACAAACCCACGTACCAACGGAGCAGCTTTCCGAATGACGGAAACCATTCCGCAAGAACGCCGAGCGGAAAATAGAAAGTTCCAATATGATGAATGGCGGACAACGGGGCAGACGATCTGACTCCAATGTAATAAGCCGGCCCGATCGACAGCGGATAAAGAATCCCACCGCCGACGACGAATAATCCAACAAGCCGCCGAATCCTGCGACTCTCGAGCCACAAACTGATCGGACCACGGCGGCGCATTCGTTGTTCGGTCATTTGCGGATTGTACCACAGCCGCCGAGAAACGGGTACGCGTGCCGTGCCGCTCGACCGCCGTATGACGCTCCGAGCAGCCGATCGAGTGACCGCGCCTCTTCGTGACCGCCGGGTTCCGTAAACCAGAGACAAAGAGAGTTCGCGACCGAATTTCCGGGGTGACGAACCTAACCTTGGGGGGTCGGCGGTCTCTTTGGCGGCGGCGAGAGGTCTCTGCCGGAAGCCAGACCTTCGAAAAAATCCCAAAGAACGACAAACGCCGGGAGCTCTCGCTCTCGGCGTTTCGCACGTGGCAAGTGGGTCGCCCAGCTTCGCGCCCGGGTGAAAGGCCCACCCCCGCAAGCCCACCGCCGGATTCTGGATCGTTGTGGCGCTGGTCGTGTTGCCGTAACTCGCGTTTCCTGGCTACGGGCTGACGGGGTACAATCGGGGGATGAACGATCCCTTCGCAAAGCCGGCCATACTTTTTGCCTGGGTGCTTATCACCAGCGGGCCGTGGATTCTCCTGATGTGTGGGTGGCTCGCGGTAGAGCATCCTGCAATCGCGTTCTTCGTATCGTCGATCGTCGCGTCAGCCTTCATCCGTCGCGTGGTTCGCTGGGTCAAACGCCACCACGATCGGAGGCCCGGCAACCCTTCAGCCCTAGCGCCGTCTGCCCGCCGTTTCTCGGTCCGCCTGCCGCGCCTTGTGTGGGTCGGGGTCGTGGCAATCGTCGTCACGATATTGATGTTGTGCCCATTGTCCTTCGGACCGGTCGGCTGGTGGTACACCTCCAAAACGGAACCTGTTCCGAGCGGATATTGGCCGAAGGGCGGGATTGGCTGGGTGACCACGTGGCCGCCCGATGAATTGTCGACGGCGACGCTTCTATGGAGTGACCTGGTCCAGAAGGAACTGAAGATTTCCGACGAGCAGCGAGAAACAATCAAAGCTGTGCTGATGAGTGACAACCGTCGGGTCCGCGAGCTCGCCGGAATTCGAGCCCTTCCCCGGGACGAGCGCGACAAAGCAATTGCCGAACTTTGGAAACGTATCGACGAAGACAATAAGAGGGCCGAAGAAATCCTGAATGCCGACCAGCTCAAACGCGTGAATGAAATTTCCTTGCAGGTCAATCGCATCGCGGTCAATGTCCGGAAAACCGAAATCGCCAACTTGCTGAGCCTCTCTGCGATGCAGACCCGGCAAATCCAGACGATTTACATCGAGACCCACGAACGGCTAAGCGAGATTTATTTCCCTCCTGGAAACCAGCGGTTTGAGGAAATGGAGGAGGTGAGCAACGATGCCGAAGTCAGATGCGCGGCTATCCTGTCCGACGAACAAAGGGCGCAGCTTGGACAGATGAAGGGGACCAAGTTCGAATTCACTAGTTCGAGCTTGCTTCGGCCTCCAACGCGGAAGTCGCAATTCACCAAACCATACTGGTTCGTACCTAACGAATGACGTCCTGCAACGCCCAGCGCGCCTGAGCCGCGGCATCGGTCAGGGACCAGGAAACGGGGTTGGAACGACGCATCGCGTTAACTGGGATTCAAGTTCCCACGTTCCTGCGGTAGACTGATCGCATGTCCGCGGCCCCCAACCCCATGCCCTGCGACCTCCGTCGCTTCTCTCTCCGACTGTCCCGAAGCGAGCCAATTAGGTCTTATCGAAAGCTACGGCAGACCGGGTATTCGCTAGAGCGCCGGCAGCGTTGGGCCTGCGCGGGATATTGGGTGCTGGCCGGAATGACATTTGGTCCGTTGTCTCACGCGGTCGCTGCCGACCGGTTTCCATTGATCGGCCATTCACAGCCTGTCATCGGAAGCGTGCTTTCCCCTGACGGAAGCCATTTGGCGACGGGCAGCTCCGATCACACGCTTCGGGTCTGGAATCTCGGGGAACCCCGGCAACAGCAGATACAAACTTACAAGGGAATTCCGCAACCGTTAGGGTTCAACGCGGACGGAAAAAGCGTTTTTGTGCGTGAACGGTTCAAAAGCCAGTTCGATGCATGGGACGAATTCTCGATCCTCGACGTGCAATCAGGGAGTGAGTTGAGCCGTCTGTTTGATCGTCAGGCTTCCCGATACGTTTGCTCGCTCTCTCCAAACGGCCGGTGGCTGATCGCGGCCCCCAGGACGGGCGCTCCGCTCGAGTTGTGGGACGTGCCGTCGGGGCAGAAACTCGGCGAGCTCGAAGGCTCTGCCCAGGGGGGCGTCATCGCCTTTTCTCCTGACAGTCGACATTTCGTCGCGTCGATCTCCGCAGAGGGGCACAGCCGCGGGTCGAAGAGTTGTCGGCTTCTTACGTGGACCGTCGACGATTGGGAAACCCGTGCCGAAGGCGCATTGGCACCCAAGGCTCGGTATCGCAGTTTCGACGGGCAACAACGGTTGGGAGAGATCGGCCACATAAGTCGTCTGGCGTTTTCACCCGATAGTCGATTATTGGCCATCGGTGGAATTCGATTTCGACGCAGACCCTATCCAGACGAATGTCCCGGAATAGTTCGAATCCTCGATGCGGTGACCGGAGAATCGAAGTCGGCCCCTCCCTTTGATCTGGGCAAGGTCGATGCCCTGACATTTTCTCCCGATGGCGAAATGCTGGCTGCGGCATCGGAGTCGATGGAATGGATCGACCAAGACGGTCGGCAGACCATGTTCGCTTGGACAATCACGACCCGAGCCTGGCTCGCCGGCGAGTTTAAACAGGGAGTCATTGCTCCCGCCTTTTCGCCAAATGGCCAACTCTTCGCAGCAGCAATTCGAGGGCGTCGTTTCGAACATCCCGCCGAATTGCGACTCTGGGGCCGGCTACCCGGGGCAGCGAATCGGCGATATCAATTGCGAACAGCGGAGAATGAACACCTTCTCGAATTCGACCGGGCAAACAGCGGTTCATCGGTCCGCGACGATCACGTTCTCAGCTTCACTCCAGATGGACGCTGGCTGATTATCACGGCTCCGATGAAGAACGCGGTGGATTCCAGCGCACTCGATTACATCAGCCTGCTCGATGTCAGCAGTTATGGCAAATTGGCGGATTGATCGATGGCCCGACTGGTAAAGAGATTTACGCTTCAACCCGCGGGGGATAGATTGAACGGCATGCCACCGCTGCGAACCCCATGCCCCTCGACCCCCGCCGCTTCTCGCTCCGCCTCCTCCGCCCGCTGAGTTTATTCATGGTCCTTCCAGTATTTCAGCAATAGCGCATAGAGGTCTTCTTCGAGTGCACCATGTGTAACCACACCGTCGCGAAACTTCACATCACCGAAAGCCCGCTGCGCATAGTCTGCCACGTCTGTCTGCCTCTGCATACGCTTTAACATTCCAGAAAGCTCGCCGTCTCTGATGGAAAAATTCAGCCCCATCCCCTTGAGCAAATCAGATGGCGATGAGTCTTTCGGGTTGAAACTGCAGATGTTGCGAACGATGGCAGCCGTGTGCGTTGCACCAATCTGCTCCAAGCCCGTCAATAGCCTTGGTGCGTGCTCTGCATTTGGAGAGCTGAAGTAGGTTGAGACGCAACCCATGACATCGGCCAATGCTGCGAAGGAACAAATGTCCCAGAGATACCGCTCGCGATCCGAGAGCTTCTCGTAATCTCCCTTTTCGACAATGGGTAGATCAACAAGGAGTCGCAGAGCTTCACTTCTTAGTCGTTTCGACGTCGGCACAGTGACAGCCGCCGGTTCGTGTTTCCTCCAAAAGTCGAGCAGCAAACCAAATACGTCTTCCTCAAACCATTGGCCGTCGAATTGTTCGAAATCCTGGTTGTCCCTTTCGTAGATTCTTTGAATCTGTTCCCGCCGGATCTCGTCGTCAGTGCTCGGCTGCCCGTTTGGGAATAAGCTGCAGGCCCGCCGCAAAGTGGCGGCTGACTCGGGGGCTCCAATTGATTCGAAGGCTTCGATGGCGTCAGGAATATGGGCGCCGAAGTTCCAGAAGACCTGATTCGTTCCGCCGTTACGCAGCTCCGTGCCGCACCAACTGACTATCCATATGATCTTCTCCCGATGGCTGACTTGATCCAGGCCCGCTCCCTCGTCAACGCAAAGAAAAAGCAGTCCCACCTTTTGTTCTGATCCATACGACCAGGGCGACGAGGGAGCTGGGGGCGTCATGGGCGAATTCTTGCTAGCTGTCGGCGTGTTGGTCCGCGCCGCGGGTCTATCCTCGTGGCGAAAGCTCCGCGCGAGCCAGACGAGCAGGGTGCCGAGCGCGAACACCACCAGGATCCCAGTCAACGCGAATGCCGGTTGCGCACGAAACTTCGTCTGCTCATTCATGCTCCGATCATACCCCGATGAGCGACATCCGTCCAAGAAAGCACCCCCACATCGTGAAATGCCTCACGGGAAAAGCTCAAGTTCATCGATCCTCGCTCCGCGATACCCGCCGATTCTCGCGGTTCTGGCTGACAGTCGTGCTGATCGAACTGACACCGTTGGCCATGCAACCCCGGCAATCTGGGTCGAGTTTCGACGCCCGCAGTTCGGGCCGACGAAGACGACGGGAGCATCAACCGCCGGGTTCAGTAAACCAGCGACAAAGAGAGTTCGCGACCGGATTTCTGGGGTGACGAACGCGACCTTGCGGGGTCGGCACGTCGGCCCCAACGATGCGATGTACAGCACCGGCGGCCCAATCAGGGGCACGATCATCCAGATCGCCTAGTCGGTATTCTTGCGGGCTTCGGTCATTTGGAATCCTCCGGACCATTTTTCATTCTGCGCCGATAGAAAACGCAAGCGGCGACCGCCAGGAAAACTAAGAACCAGAAAACAGGTTCAGTGAACGGCGATCTAAGCGGATTGAATGGGCTTGGGCTTCCCACCAACGCGTACATCGGCGGCATCGCCAGCGCAATGGCCCGAATTGTCCACATCCGAATGTCTGTCCGCTCCCTCATGGCGGGATTCTACTCCTCCGGCGCGCGGCACGGGCAGTCGGGAATCTCCGGCTGCCCGATGATGGCAGCGATAATCCAGATCCAGAGACGGAGTTTGCGTTCAGTCATATCTGAAATCTAACACACAGGCGCGAGCGCAGGAAGCGCAGACGGGCGTCCCCCGAGCGCTCGACCAGACGCCGCTTGGCAACGCAACGCCGGCAAACTGGGCCGAGCTGCGACCCGCACAGTTCCGGCCGACGAAGCCACCGGGCGCGTTAGCTGGCATTCACGCTGCGCTTCCCTATCGATAGACTGAACGGCATGTCCGCCACCGATTCCATGGCCCCCCCGAACCCCGCCGCTTCTCGATCCGCCTCCCCTGCGGTAGACTTCCCGCATGTACGAACGATCGAAGGAGCGCCGGGGACCGATAGGCTGGCTGACGGCGAGAACGTGGCGGTTCTGGGCCATTGCCGCGATCCTGCTGCCAGTCTTGTATGTCGCAAGCTCGGGGCCGTGGTTTTGGCTTGGTACGTCGGGACGTCTGCCGCGATCGCTTCTCTGGGCAAATCACTTTTACGATCCTCTCCGATGGATCACCACGCAATCCCCAGATTTCGTGATGGAGGCGTTCAAGTCATACCTTTCGCTCTGGCTCCCAGCCGAGCCAATGGACTACCACGGACCGTAGTGCATCGGAATTCCGTCGCCGAATCCGGCACCCGCCGAGATCAACGCAGTGTCGTGTCCTGTTGTCCGGAAGTCACTTGGGACCATGAAACGGGGTCAGGTCTCTTTGATTACACCTGCGCGGGCCGGTGCCACCTTATTTTTCCATACCGACGACGTCCGCGGTGTGAAGACGCTGTCTCCAGACGGGGATGAGTACGAGCCGGCTCGCCGCTCACCGATGTGACCGCCCGCTCGCCGGCGTGACCGCCGCCTCGCACAGCCAACCGAACACCCCGCGCCGACGAAGCGCGAAAACCCGCCGATCCCGCCGCCCGATCGGCTGCCGGTATCATCGCCGGACCCGCCGCCCGAGCCGCCCCCGGCCCCGCCGAACACCTGCGGAGCCTCCGTTTATGTCTGAATCACTGCGCCTGGACGCTGTGATTCAGACATAAGCGGTCGGTCGGCCGGCCCCGCGCGGCGGGCGGGCTGACGCGACCGGGGGGCGGCGGACGGCCTGCGGCACGTTTTCGCGGCCGATTCGTCTGGCGGGCTTCTGGGAGGCCGACTCCCGGCCGGCACCGCTGCCGGCCCGCCCGGGGAACTTTTTCGTTTTTTTTCTCCCCCCCACTAGACGTTCTGAAATCTGTAGGTGTATAGTAATAATAACATTCAGATGCCCCTCAGGAACGCTCGCATGACCAGTCGCCTTAGCGCGCTCCGTTCGCAACTGACTCTGGCTGAGCAGGAACTCCCGCGGTTGCTGCAACTTTGTTTCGAGCGCGCGCCGCTGCTGCCCGGCTCGCTCTACACCCTGCGGAGGAAGTGCGGCAAGTCCAACTGCCGTTGTACCCGTGGCGAACTCCATGAAAGCTCGGTGCTCTCCTATCGCGGACAAGGACCACCGCGGAACATTTCTCCGGCTCCGGAACAGATCGACGCCTGGCGCCGGATGACAGACGACTATCGACGCGTGCGACAAGTGCGGGCTGAGTTTGTCCGCTGGCAACGGAAGGTGCTGGCGTTGCTCGATGCCATGGAAGCGGCCCGCGTGGCATTGGGTGAGGCGGAATTCCAGAAACGAGGGTCGGCGGCGGTCAAATCACGTTCCCGTTCCCATTCCTCCCGGAGGTGAGTCATGGATCTGGTCGTCTTCGAGAACAACAAGCCCTACGTGATCGACGAGTTTCGCGAGGGACGCTTCGATTACGTCGAACTGGCTTCCGATGTGGCCGAAACGAAGTTCTTCGAGTTCCTGTTCGGCCGGCAGATTGTCGAGAAGCTGGCGAAGGAGTATCCCTCGCCGCGTGAGCGCGAATGCGTGCCGATGTGGATGTACCTCTCCAGCCAGCTCTCGCTCCGGCTGCATGGGCAGCACAGTTTTCACAGCTATCCACTGATCGTTCGCGCTAGCGGGATGATTGACGCCCTGGGGCCGGAAGTCGCACACCGCGAAGTGGATCCGCAGACCGGCAACGTCACGCTGGAATGCGCGGGCTTCAACGATCGGAATCTGCATCCACGCCAGACTCCGTGCGATCAGGATTTCCTGCGCAAATTGGCCCGCGACACTGAACCAAAGAAGCTCGAAGAGTGGTACAACCAGCACGTGGCCTTGCTGTACAAGGAGTTGGGGGCCTTCGACAGCGACGGCCTGTTCATCGCGGACGGCACGTATCTGTTCGTGCCCGACAACCCGCGCTACGAAGGCTCGCAGCGGTTGCTGTTCGACGAGCACAATCATCCCGTCAGCAAAAAACAGCAGCAAGCGATGACTCCGGCCCAGCAGGCGCGCTGCCGATGGCGCCGACACTACAAGGCGGTGCTGCTGCTGCACTGCGATGCCGCCGGGGAGCGGTTCGTGGTGGCCGCCGTGCATGTGCTGCTACAAGGCGAATCGGAAGCCACGGCGCTGTGGCCCATGCTCGACACCTTTCTCAAGGTGGTCGGTTCCGGCGTCATGAAGGTGTTGCTGTTGGATCGCGGGTTCATCAACGGCGCGCAGATCGGGCGACTGAAAAAGGACCACCACGTCGATACCGTGATCCCCATCCGCAGCGACATGGATTTGCAGAAGGATGTCTGCGGTCTGATGAACCTCTCCACAGCTTGGGAAGAGTATGAGCCGGTGCATCGCGCGCCGCTCCCGGATGTCACCCGCGCTTCGCACGGCCAACCGCAGCACCCGACCGCGACGAAGCGCGAACAGACGCGGCAGGCCACATTGGCCAAGAAACGCGCCCCAGCCGCGCAGCCCTCTCCTGACCCGAGCCGCGCGCGGTTGAAGACCTTGATCGGGCGTTTCCCTGGACTGACCAGTTGGTGGGACTGTCCAGTCTCCCTGACGGGTGTCTACTCCCGCGACCTCTACGCCGATGGACATGAAGAGGGCTGGCTGCTGGTCACGACGAATCCCGACTGGTCGGCCCGCGGGGTCCGAGAC
>JBJXGA010000089.1:0-33959 GCA_046152955.1 Planctomycetales bacterium
ACTTTGTTTTGGAGTACGCACTGGCAGCCTCCTTGATTCGAACACACTCATAGAGCAGGCGGGGGCGGGGGGGGTTCTCCTTTTCGCAATTTGCCTGCCGGGGTATGTTGTGCCAGATCGGCGATCATCTCCAGGGTGGCTGCTTCCACGGCCTGCTCCCATTGGTTGGGTGAAAACCGCGCGGCCAGATCGGTGCGTTCGTAAGCGAAGATGATGCCGCGGGAGCTGTTGACGACGGCGCCGGTTCCCTGGGAATCGAATGCGCCCGCCAGGTCGGTGGCTCGCCCTCCCTGGGAACCATAGCCGGGAATCAGGAGCGGCACATGCGGCATCACCTGGCGCAGGGCGTTCAATTCCTGCGGATACGTCGCCCCCACGACCGCACCCACTGCGCCGTACGGATCGCCCTGGCGCGTGGACTGCGCCAACTCTTCCACCAATTCCGCCACCGACTGGTACACGGTGCGGCCCGCACTGCCGGAAAGATCCTGAAATGTCGCAGCTCCCGGATTACTGGTCCGTACCAGAACGTACAGCCCCGCGCCGCGTTCGGTCGCGACGCGGACAAACGGTTCCAGCGTGTCGCGTCCCAGGTAGGGATTGATCGTGAGAGCATCCGCACCCCAGGGGGCGGCGTCGGGATCGGCCCCGGCCAGATAGCCGTTCGCATACGCCTGGGCCGTTGATCCGATATCACCGCGCTTGGCGTCACAGATCACGATCAGGCCAGCCTGTCGCGCACGCCGGATGACGCGCGCCAGAGCGTCGCATCCGGGGGGGCCCCACTCCTCGAAAAACGCCGCCTGCGGCTTGACCGCCGGAACCAGCGACGCGACCACGTCGATGATCTGTGAACAGAATTGTTCAAACGCCGCCGCCACCTGTTCGGGAAGGGTGGGGCGCGTGCGGGCTGCGGCGACGATCTGGGGGGGAAGCTGCTCCCAGCGGGGATCGAGTCCCACGGTGACAGGATTGCCCAGGCGCCTCACACGATCGTCGAGTCGCTGGGTGTAGGAGGAGAGGGCGCCGGCCATTGCTGCTTGCAACTCCAGTGTGTCCGGCGCATTCAGGCCAGCCGCTGAATCCGTTCCGATCCTGTTGACATACCCGCTGGCAGTTTCCTCGCGGAGGAAGACTTGGCCGCGACGATACTCTGGAGCACGGTTCCTGAACAGTCTGCCGAGGAAGTTCGCTCCGGCGAAAAAGTCGGCTCTGGTGATGGAGCGCTCGGTGGCCGACACGTCGGCGCGGAGGGCTTCTCGGCGGTTCTCCGAACGGCGACCGCCTCAGAGACTCAGCCGTCGGACAGACGGCGATTGATAAAGCAGCGGGATGCCCGGCTCCCTGCGGGGGGAGCCGGGCTTTTTTTGTGGACCACGTTGGCCAACCGTTGCTCCCGGTGGCGTCCGTCAAACCGTCGCGACCAGCCCCCATTGAAGATTGCGCCTGTCCCGCGCATTCGTTCTTCCGGTCGGGGCGATCTGAAACAATTCCTCCCGTTCTTGGGATCGCGACCATGCTGGAGGTGCTAGACTTCCGCCAGCCAGACAAATTTACCAAATCATCGCAGATATCCCAGACACATCAAATTGGTGGCAAGTGCCTGCCACCAACGCATTTCAATCAATATTTTCTGATTGAAAATGGATGCAATTAGATGTATTTTGACAAAAATAGCAATCTATTTGAAATTTTTTGAAATATATTGATTGATTTTTCGGCGATTCGTGACCATGATGGGAGGAGACGCCAGCCGGCGTCAGGAAAGGTTCCCTCCATGCTGTTGGATCAGCGGCGGCAAGAAATCGTCAACGTCCTGGAAAAAGAGGGGATTATTGCGCTGCAGAGTCTCGCCGAGCGCGTCAGTGCCAGTGAATCCACGGTTCGGCGGGATTTGGAATATCTTGAAAGAATGGGACAGATCCGTCGCACCCGCGGGGGAGCGGCCTATGTCGGAGATTCGCTGACCACGCTGGATGAACGAGCGGTCAAGGCCCTGCCGGAGAAGCAGGCGGTTGGCCGTGCTGCGGCGGGGTTAGTGCAACCGGGAGAGACTTTGCTGTTGGATGGCGGGACCACCACGCTGGAGGTGGCGCGGAACCTGGGAGGGAAACCGTTGCAAGTGGTGACCAATTCGCTGCCGGTGGCGCAGTTGCTGGCCAATCAGCCAGACATCGAACTGATCACCATTGGCGGGTACGTGTACCCCAAGACGGGAGTCGCGCTGGGGCCGATGGCCATCGCGGCTCTGTCGCAAGTCCATGTGCGACGGCTGTTCATGAGCGTGGGAGGAATTACGGAGAAAGGATTGTTCAACAGCAACGCGCTGCTGGCCGAGACGGAACGGAGCATGCTTGCGGCAGCGGAAGAGGTGATTGTGGTGACCGACAGCAGCAAGCTGGGGCACGCGGCGCTGGCACACTTGTGCCCGCTCGATCGCGTGCAGCGGCTGGTGGTGGATGCCGGTCTTTCAGATGAGTGGAAACAAATCCTGACCAATGCGGGCATCGCCGTGACGATTGCCGAGGTGTGATTCGAAATGACTCAATTGGCAACATCCCTGACTATTGATCGGACCGCGATCGAGCGGGTCGTCCGCGACGTGTTGGTACGGCGCCTGGCGGAGCCGAGCGCTCCCGCCAAGCCGCATCCGCTGGTCGTCAACATTTCGGCCCGGCATGTCCACTTGTCTCAGGAGCATCTCGAGACGCTGTTTGGACAGGGGGCTCAATTGGAGGTGCAAAAGGACTTGTACCAGACCGGCTACTTCGCGGCGAAACAGACCGTGGCGGTGGTCGGACCGCGCCGGCGGATGCTCCCCGATGTCCGGGTGCTGGGACCATGCCGCGGCGCCTCACAAGTGGAACTGGCATTCACGGACGGGATTTCGCTGGGGATTGATCTCCCCGTCCGGATCAGCGGCGATCACCATGACACGCCGGGATGTGTGCTGGTGGGGCCCAAAGGAGTGGTGGAGTTGAATGCGGGAGTGGTCCGCGCCATGCGGCACGTCCATATGGGGCCGGCCGACCTGGCGTACTACCAGGTCAAGGATGGAGAGACGATGCATTTGCGGGTGGAGTCCCCCGGATGCACGAGCGTACTGGAAGGATTGGTCGTCCGCGCGGGGCAGGAGATCAGGCTCGAAGTCCACGTCGACACGGACGAAGGCAACGCGATGAACCTGGAGCGCGCGACTCATGTGGAATTGCTGCGGCCGGAGCCGTGTGCTTGTCGGCATGCTGCCGGACATGGAGCGGGACATGGGTAGTGCAAAATGAGAATTGAGTATTGCAAAATGGGGTTTGATGAGGTGCGGGCTTTCGAGTTTTGAATGGATGGTCTGCGGCGGTGTGCTGCGGGCCGGAAATGTCACTTTTCCTGGGAGATTTTGAATCATGGCGAAGGCGATGGAAGCGTTGGGAATGGTCGAGACCAAAGGTCTCGTGGCGTTGATTGAAGCGTCGGATGCGATGCTCAAAGCGGCGAACGTGCAGCTTGTCGGCTGGGAGAAGGTCGGCAGCGGGCTGGTGACGGTGTTCGTCGTCGGCGACGTGGCGGCGGTCAAAGCGGCGGTCGATGCGGGGGCCAGTGCCGCCAGCAAGATCGGCGAAGTCGTCAGCGTGCAGGTCATTCCGCGTCCGCACGAAGAGTTGGCCAGCGTGCTCCCCAAGGCCGGCAAGAGCAGCGGCGCCGCCGGTTAGTTTGATCTGAGTTCTCGGGGCAGTCCGCTGCACCGAGCCACCCGCCGCGGGAATCCAGAGGCCCGATGACCTTCGAGACTGAAGCGGCGGTCGCAGAACCAAGTCACGACACATTTTCAAGAAACGGTGAGGACACAATGAATGAAGCCATAGGCTTGATTGAAACCAAGGGGCTGGTCGCGCAGATCGAAGCGGCCGATGCCATGCTCAAGGCGGCCAACATCACGTTGGTCGGCCAAATCCAAATCGGCGGAGCCTACATTACGACGGTCGTCCGCGGGGACGTCGGTTCGGTGCGGGCCGCCGTCGATGCCGGAGCCCAGGTCGCCAAGCAGGTCGGAGACCTGGTCAGCGCCCACGTCATCGCCCGCCCCGAAAAGGGAGTCATCGAGGCCTTTTTCAAGAAGTGACCATGAAAGTTCTTGTCGCCAATCTGGGTTCGACCAGCTTCAAGTATCGGCTGTTCGATCTGCCCGCAGAACAACAACTGGCTCGCGGGGGGATCGATCGCATCGGTCAGCCCCAGAGCGAGTGCTTCGTGGAGATCGACGGACGCCGGCAGGAGGCCGCGCAGCACGTCGCCGATCACGCGGCGGCAGTCGGCATCTGCCTCGACCAACTCACGCATCCGCAATCCGGATGTCTGGCGTCGGTCGCGGAGGTGGCGGCGATCGGTTTCAAGGCGGTCTTCGCCGGAAAACTTTCCGGCGTGCGGATCGTCGATGAGCCGTTGCTGGCCAAAATGGAGGAGCTGTTCGACATCGCGCCGGCGCACAATCCGATGTACGCACGGGCGATGCGGCAATTGAGGCGGGCGTTTCCGGAAATCCCCCTCGTGGCCTCGCTGGAAACGGCGTTTCACGAGACGATTCCCGACGCGCAGCGCTGTTACGCCGTACCGTATGAATGGAAGGGTCAATACGAAGTCTGCCGCTGGGGCTATCATGGCGCGAGCCACCGTTACCTCAGCACACGGATGGCACAGTTGCTGGGACGGAGCGATCTGCGGCTGATCACCTGCCACCTGGGAGGAAGCAACTCTTTGTCCGCGATCCGGTCGGGACAGTCGCTGGCCAACAGCCTGGGAATGAGTCCGCAATCCGGGCTGCCGCACAACAATCGGGTGGGAGATTTTGACCCCTTTGCCCTCCCTGTGCTGATGCGCGCGACGGGCAAGAGCCTGGAGCAGTTGCTGCACGAATTGTCGCACAATAGCGGACTGTTGGGAGTCAGTGGATTGAGCCAGGACGTGCGCGACCTGGAACAGGCCGCCGCCGAAGGGCATGCCAGGGCGAAGTTGGCGCTGGATCTGTTCGTCGCCTCGATTCGGCAATATCTGGGTGCCTATCTGACCGTGCTGGGAGGCGCGGACGCGATCGTCTTCAGCGGGGGAATCGGCGAGAACAGCCGACTGATTCGCGAGGAAGTCTGCCGCAACATGGAATGGGCGGGCATCGTCCTCGACGGCCAGTTGAATCAGCAGGTGCGCGGCGAGGCGAACCTGACGGGGACCGGAAGCCGCGTGCAGGTGTGGGTGGTTCCGACGAATGAAGAGATCGTCGTGGCTCGCCAAACGGTCGAAGCGCTGCAAGGGAAGTAGGAAGTCGGGTTTCAAGACCAGGGAAGTCCAACAACAGGCGGTAAGTTCCATGTTTCTGGCACGCATTACCGGCAGTCTGGTTTCGTCGCAAAAAGTGGCGTCGATGGTCGGACAAAAACTGCTGATCGTCGATCCGCTGAAGGTCGACGAACAGGATCCCTCACGTCTCAACTCGACCGGACGGACGTTTGTCGTCGTCGATACGGTCGGGGCTGGCGAGGGGGAAGTCGTGCTGTGCGTGCAGGGCTCAAGTGCCCGATACACTCCCGAAACCAAGACGCTCCCGATTGACGCCGCCATCATCGGCATCGTCGATCAAGTCCAGGTCGGCGGGCGGACCCTGAGCAAGGAGCCGCGCTAGGAGCGATCATGGTTCAGTTCAGTTCGGAAGAATTCGTTAAAGGTCGGCTGGTGGGCATGCGGGTCATCACGCTGGCGCTGGCGGCGGGACTGTTGTCGTTTCTCGCCCTCGCGCTGGCCGTGATTCGCCCGGAGGCCAAGGAGGATGCATTAACGGTCGCGTATGTCGCTGTTGGATTCGCCGTCACGGCACTGGCGGCTCGATCGCTGATCGGCGGAATGGCGGTCGCGGCGCAACGCAAACAACTCGCCGCGGGCCGTCCCACAGGGGCGTCCGGTTCGGACGCGGACCGATTGCTCAATGTCTACATGTCGCAGCACATTCTTCAAAGCGCGCTGTTGGAAGGCCCGGGGTTTTTCCTGGTGGTGGCATACATTGTAACTGGTCAGACCTGGCTGTTGGCCGTCGTCGCCCTGCTGGCCGCTCTGCTGCTCGCGCAATTTCCGACGCGAGATCGCGTCGAGAACTGGGCCGAGCGGCAATTGGAGTTGATGGAACTGGAGAAACAGAGCCCGTAACAGGCGGACGGTCTGTCCGATCGGCCGCCACAAGATTTGTTCTCAATTTTCCGCATCCTGAGGGATGCTTCAAGAATTCGCGAGAGACTCATGCAAGCCACAGAAACTGCCATTCGTCAGGTTGTTCAGGAAGTGCTGGCCCAGTTGGGGCGCAGTCCATTCATTGCCGCTGCCGGCCCCTCTTCCAGCGGGGCCTGGGGAGTTTTTCCCACCGTAGATCAGGCAGTGGATGCAGCGACCCGCGGCTTCCGACAACTTTCGGAGCGGGGCATCGAAGCTCGCAAGCAGGCGATCGACTGCGTGCGTCGCCTCACCGACCAGCACGCCGAGGAATTCGGACGATTGGAACTGGAAGAAACCAAGATCGGCCGCCTGGATCACAAGATCGAGAAGCTCAAGATCGTTAAGCTGGTGCCAGGGGTCGAGTTTCTCAAGACCGACTGCATCAGCGGCGACAATGGATTGACGCTGACGGAATACGCCCCCTTCGGAGTCATTGGCGCCATCACTCCGGTCACCCATTCGCTCCCGACGCTGGCGGGCAATGCCATCAGCATGATTGCCGGCGGGAACACCCTGGTGATCAACGCCCACCCCGGCGGGGCGCGGATCGCGTCCGAGGGGGTGCGGCGGTTCAACAAGGCGATTCACGCCGCCACGGGACTGGAAAATCTGATCACCATTGTCGAACAGCCGACGCTGGAAACCGCCGCCGAAATCTTCGGACATCGCGGCGTGCGGATCCTGTGCGTGACGGGAGGCCCGGCGGTGGCGCGGGCCGCGCTCGAAAGCCGCAAGCGGGCGGTGGTCGCCGGTCCCGGCAATCCTCCGGTGGTGGTCGATGAGACTGCCTGCCCGGACAACGCGGCCCGCTCGATCGTGAAGGGGGCGGCTTACGACAATAACCTGCTATGCATCGGCGAAAAGGAAGTCTTCGCCGTGGAGTCGATCTTCGGCAAGTTGATGGAGGCGGTGGGTCGCCACGGGGGCTATCTGCTCAACCGCCAGCAGATCGACCAGCTCACCGCGCTGGCATTCAAGCCGGGCAAGGATCATCCGCAACTCAACCGGGAACTGATCGGCAAAGACGCCAGCGTGCTGGCCGAGTTGATCGGCGTCCGCGTTCCGGCCGGGACGCAGATTCTGTACGGCGAAACCGACGAGTCGAATCCTTACGTCAGCGAAGAACAGATGATGCCGTTTGTTCCCTTCGTCCGCGTTCGCGATTTTCGGCAAGGACTGGAGATGGCCAAGAAGCACGAGCATGGTTACCGCCACACGGCGATCATCCACTCGCGCAACGTCCGGAACATGACAATCATGGGACGGGAAATGGACACGACGCTGTTCATCAAGAACGGCCCCTGCATGGCGGGGCTGGGGCTGGGGGGGGAAGGCTATCTCTCCTACAGCATCGCCACGCCGACCGGCGAAGGAGTGACCAGTCCCCTGACATTTACCCGCCAGCGGCGCTGCACGCTGGTCGATGACCTGCACATTCTGTAACTGGCGACGGGTAGGAACGCCCCTCGTTGGCGCTCCGAACCTCACGCAACTGATGTTTCATCGATTCAGAAGCCATTGACGCCACCTCTTCCCCATCCACCATGCAACTCGCCAAAGTCGTCGGTCGCGCCACAGCGACCGTGAAACACGCCACGCTGGCCGGATGGCGCCTGCTGCTGGTCCAGCCGCTCGACGCTCAAGGGAAAGCTGACGGCGATCCGCAACTGGCCATCGACAACGTGGGGAGTGGCAAGGGGGACACGGTGATGCTCACCACCGACGGCGCCGCCGTCCGTGAGCTCGTAGGAAACAACAGCACCCCCATCCGCTGGGCGGTGATTGGGATCGCAGACTGATGACTGACGCCGGTTCGCTGATCGATGAGATCGTAGAGCGCGTCCTGAGGGAACTCGGGTCGAACCGCGAGGCCGCGCGCCGTGCGCCGGCGGGTGCCGGGGGGTCGGCGCCTCCCTCCGCGATTTCGGATGCGACAGCGGCCGTGTCGATCACCGCGCCCGTCATCACCGGCGACCTGTTGGAACAATCCGCGCGGGGCGCGGCACGCATTCGCGTCTCCTCCAGGGCGATCCTGACCCCGTCGGCCCGCGATTTTCTACGCCAGCGGGGGGTGGAAGTCGTTCGCGAATCACCGCCAACGGTTCCGGCCGCTTCGCAGAGGTGGCAGGTGATGGTCACACACGGATCGCCGCAGGTGACGGCGGCTCTCGCGGGGCTTCGCCGGGATGGGATCGTATTCGAACAAAGATTGCTGGGGCTTCCGGACGAGGCGGCGAGCCAGGCGACCGGCGCGCTGTGCCGGGGGGAGGCGGCGGGGGTTGTCGTCTTCACCACCGAGCCGGAACTCGTGGCCTGTCTGGCCAACCGTCAGGAACGGGTGCGCGGCGTCTCGCTGAGAAGTCTTCCGACGCTGGACGCAGTGCGCCGAAGCGCGAATCCGAATCTGCTGGCAATCGATCCCGTCGGCAAGAGTTCATTTGAATTGCGACACTGGTTGCAGGCGATCGGTTTCAGGTCGTCCCCTTGAGGAATTTTGTCATGCGCATCGCAGAAGTGATCGGCCGAGTGACACTCAATCAGCGCCACCCCTCCCTCCAGGGAGCGACCTGGCTGATCGCCGTCCCGCTCACGCTCGACGGGCTGGCCCACCAGGGCCCAGGTCCCGGGCGAGGAGAGCCGTTTGTGGTCTACGACGAATTGGGGGCCGGTCAGGGAGCGCGGATCGCCGTCAGCGAGGGGGCCGAGGCTGCCGCGCCCTTTTATCCACAAACCAAACCGATCGACGCTTACAACGCTGCCATTCTCGACACGCTGGAATTTGAACCGCTGTAACTGAAAGTCATTGAAAAGGAAACCACATGGCCAATGCATGGAATTCGGGCATCAACGACCGAAAAATCAAAGAGCAGATCTGTGAGATCGGACGCCGCGTATACGCCAAGGGCTTTGCCGCGGCAAACGACGGCAATATCTCGTATCGCGTCGGCGACAACGAAGTGTTGTGCAGTCCGACGATGATCTGCAAGGGGTTCATGACTCCCGACGACATTTGCGCTGTCGATCTGGAGGGGAAACAGATCGCCGGCAAGCGAAAGCGAACCAGCGAGATTCTGTTGCACCTGGAGATCATGAAGGCGCGTCCCGACGTCAAGGCGGTGGTGCATTGCCATCCGCCCCACGCCACCGCGTTTGGCGTCGCTCGCGAGCCGATTCCGCAATGCGTCCTTCCCGAAATCGAGGTCTTCCTGGGAGAGATCCCATTTGCCCCCTACGAAACTCCCGGCGGGACTCCCTTTGCCCAAACCGTCCTCCCGTTCCTCAAGCCGGGGACCAACTGCATCATTCTCACCAACCACGGCACGGTGAGCTTCGGCAAGGAACTCGAAGAGGCGTATTGGAAAACCGAAATCGTCGACGCCTATTGCCGCATCCTGATCCTCGCCAAACAGATCGGGGGAATCACCTATCTCAATGAACAAAAGTCGCGCGAACTGCTCGATCTGAAGAAGAAGCTCGGCTTTGACGATCCGCGGTTTCACGTGGACAATTGCGATCTGTGCGGGAACACCGCCTTTCGCGACGGATACAAGGAAGCGCTGCCGGAGCCGAAGGCGTTTGATCCTCCACCCGAGTTCCCCGGCTACCTGCAAGCTCCCAGCCATCTGACCATTCCGGCCGGCGCCGACATGGAGACACTCGTCCGGATGATCACCGACCAGGTTCTGGCTGCCATGGGCAAGGCCTGATTCGATCCCCAGTTGGGCCATTCGCCCCGCGCCGCCGGGCGCGCGGTGGAGGCCCGATCCAAACCATTCCTCATATTCAGTAGTAACCAGCGAGAGAGTCACATGAAAGTCAGCATCATCGGCGGCGGCGGACTGGTCGGATCGTGCGCCGGGTTCGCCCTGCAGGCGGGGAAGATCGTCCGCGAGATCAACCTCATCGACGTCAACCAGGAACTGTGCGAAGGCCAGGCGCTCGACCTGTTGCACGGCGCCAGTCTGTTGTCGGATCAGAAGATCACGTCCGGGACGACCGCGGCAGTCGCGGACTGCGACGTGGTGGTGATCACCGCCGGGCTGCGGCGCAAGCCCGACGAGAGCCGCCTGGACCTGATCAACCGCAATGTCACCCTCTTTCGCGGAATCCTGGCGGACGTCAAAAAAGTGGGCTTGAAGAAGGAGGCGCTGTGCTTCGTTGTCTCCAATCCGGTGGATGTCCTGACGTATCTGGCGATCAAAGAGCTGGGGCTTCCCCCCGCACAGGTCATCGGGCTGGGGACGGTGTTGGACACAACTCGGCTGCGAAGCATGCTGGCGCAGCGGCTGGATGTCCCTCCCACGCAAGTGGCGGTCACGATTTTTGGCGAACATGGGGACAGCATGGTGCCGATCTGGTCGAATGCGCAGATCGCCGGTCTGCCCCTCGACAAGTATCCCGGAGTCACCCCCTCACTCATCCAGGAAGTCGAGAAGAAAACTCGCGGGAGCGGAGCGGAAGTGATCAAGAAAAAGGGAGGGGCGGGGTTCGCCGTCGGGGTTTCGATCGCCGACGTAGTCCATTCGATCGCACTGGACCAGCGGCGGATCCTGCCGGTGACTTCGCTGCAGACGGGGGCCTATGGACTGCGCGACGTGGCGTTGTCGGTGCCAACGGTCGTGGGACGAAAAGGGGTTTTGGGGACAGTCGAGATCGACCTGTGGCCCAAGGAAAAAATCGCCCTGCAAAATTCAGCCGCGGTGTTGCGCGAGACGATCTCCAAAGTGCTGTGACACTTCGACAAAGGGGCGCTTCAGCTCTGACCAACCGCGGTTTTCATGACAATTTTCCCGCCTTGACGGACCGCTCCTGATGGAATAACATTGTATCAACGGAGGAAAATCATGATCAAACAACTGCGAAAAGTCGGCAATTCTCAGGCGCTGATTCTCGACAAGCCGATTCTGGAATTGCTGGGACTCAAGGAAAAGGGGCGAGTGCAATTGAGCGTGACGAACGGATCGCTGGTCGTGACGCCAGTCCAGCCGACGGCTGCGGATGAAGAGCAATTTGAGGAATGTTTGGAGCGAGTCATGACCTCTCGTCACAAACTGCTGAAACGGTTGTCGCAATGAAGGCGGCCATCAGGTTTCTGTCAGTGGACCAGGTATTGAGGATCCACGACCGCGGCATTGCAGAGCATGGGGGCAGTCCCTTGTTGCGCGATCGGGGCCTGTTGGAATCGGCTGTGTCGATGCCGATGGCCCAGTTCGGCGGAGAGTTTCTGCACGACGGCATCCCTGCGATGGCCGCGGCCTACCTGTATCACCTGTGCAAGAATCACGCCTTTGCAGACGGCAACAAGCGCGTGGCCGTGGCCGCTGCCGAAACGTTTGTATTGCTCAACTCCTGCAAACTGGTTGCTACCGACGCGGAGCTTGAGCGTCTCACTTTGGGAGTTGCCGATGGTTCGATTTCGAAATCGGCAGCCACAGACTTTTTCAAAGCGCATGTAAAACCGTGATGCAAAAATCCCTCGATCGCAAGCTGGCCGCCATCCACGCCGATCCCTCCGGGTGTCGCGAGTTCATTCTGGCAGACGCCAAAGATGCCGACATGGCGTTTGGAATTGGCGCCCCCGGAAAGTCTCCCGAACGGCACGACGGCGAACTCCGTTTTCGCACGCTGGCCGAGTACCGCGATCAGATCCGACAAATCGCCCGTTCGGAGCTGGTGGACATCATGCTCATGTCGGCCAGCACCAACGATCTGTTGACCGTCGCCGAGCGATTGTTCGACGGTTCCCCCGTCACCCCGGCGGCCAGGGCCAACGACACGACCGACGTCCACATCCTGCGCGGCGGCCGCTTGCATGAACCTGCCGCACGCCCCTTTCGGACCGCCAGCCTCGACCACATCCAGTGTGGCCACCTGGACTGCGCCCCGGAGGAACGGGGCCTGGGGGCCAATCTGGGTCTCTATTCGGTAACGTTCAACAACGACACCGACCTTGATCGCCGAACGCTCGAAGAGTTCAAGCTCTTTCGTGAAGAAGCCGAACGCAAGGGGTTTCGGTACTTTCTGGAAGTGTTCGATCCCAACCTGGCTGGCGCGGTTCCTCCCGATCGACTGGGGGCCTTCATCAACGACGCCATTGCCCGCACCCTGGCCGGTGTGGCGCAGGCCGGGCGGCCGCTGTTTCTCAAAATCGTCTATCACGGTCCGCAGGCGATGGAGGAACTGGTCCGCTACGACCCGCGGCTGGTCGTGGGAATCCTCGGCGGGTCGGCCGGGACCACCCGCGACGCATTCCAACTGCTGCACGAAGCGAAAAAATATGGGGCCCGAGTCGCCTTGTTCGGTCGCAAGATCAACAACTCCGAAAACCAACTTGCGTTCGTCCAGTTTCTGCGGCTGATCGCCGACGGGCAGCTTGAACCCGACGAAGCGGTCCGCGCTTACCATGCCGTGCTCCAGAAACTGGGGCTGCCCCCGAACCGCCCGCTCGAAACCGACCTGCAAGTGACCGATGGGAGCATGAGCTACGGCGGCAGCGGCACAACGATCAGCCTTCCGTCGGCAACTGGAGCGCCGCCCGCGGCGCCGCCCGAGGCAGGGGGCAAGCCGCCGCTTCCGGCGGCAAAAGGGGAACCGGTCCCAGGGCGAACGACCCGCGACGGAGCGCCAGACTTTGCCCGTATGACTCCCGCGGAGCGGCTCGCCTATCACCGGGACCGGCTTGATCGCAAATTTGGCTGAACGGCCCTGGCGACGCCCTATTCTATGGCTCCTATGGCGCTGTGGCGTGGCTTGGTATCCCCACGATCCTCAAGCGCGGGAGTTGATCTGGGTCGATCCCAGGAGCGATAGACGACCGGCGGGGGGCGTCGTAGTCGGCGATTCGCGAATTGGAAGGTTCCTCGCTGGCCGGGCCGGCGAATTGGTAGGCTCCTCCGGAGATCCCTTCGATCGCCAGATCGGTCGGCTGCCGCGGAAGGCCTGGTTCAGAGTCCCTGATCCACCAGGCGGCGACCAGCGACGCGGGAGCCAGCGAGCCTTCTCCCGTCCACTGCGTGCGCGGACTCCAGTCCTGTTCCGTCACCAACTCCAGCAGGCAGCCGGTCTGGTGTCCGACGTCTAGAACACAGTCGTTCGTTTCGATCGCCAGACTTCCTCGCACGGGATGGTCGGCGGGGGGCGCAAAGCGAACGATGCAGCTCGTGCCGCGGCACGTGACCTGTCGCAGCGTCACGGACAAGGGCCGTCGCCGGTTTGGCGCGGCGAGCCATTGACACAGCGGGCCACCCCACAGTTTCAGACAATTTTGGAAATCGACGCGGCTGGCTGAGTCGTGCGCCGTCAGGGCCGCATCCCCTCCCAGAAAGAGGGAGTCCCGAACCGCCGCCACGCCTCCCTGGGGATCCTTGGCGTCCAAAAGTTCCCAGGCGATGGCCGTGCGCTGCGCGCGTGGGGTCGCAGAATCGATCACTTGAGAAACGTCGTCACCGGCAATGTCGTGCAATATGCATGATCTCAACTCCAGCCGCTGTGCCTGGATCTGAACCAGCGCGGGAAGTCCCGGTTCCGATGGATGCCCCGCTTCGATCTGGAGGCTCTCCAGTCGCAACGCTTCGGCCGCGAGCCTCCACGGTTTTCCCTCCACAACGATCCGCGCCGGGGCGCCTTCCGGTCCACGAATCGTGAGTCGTCCCACGGCGGTCAGATCGTGCGCGCGATACGGACCAAGCCCCTCCAATTGGACAACCCCCTGCTGATCTGGTCGAGGTAGCTCCTGCAATGACTCGGCCCCAATCCCGGTCGCTGTTCCGTGGGTATCAGGTTCTCGCGGCGCGGCGGAATTGGATTCGGATTCCGCCATCCCCGGCAGTGTCTGACTCAGACGAGCGCCCCAGGCGAGGAGCGCCGTTCGAACCCCCTGGCGCCACAGTCCGACGGTCACAACCAGCGCGACGATTAGACAGGCGGCTACGGTCCGAGTGGGGGTGCGCCCCGAACCAGCCGCGTCCCTCTTGAGCCTTGGCGCCGGCCGATCAAACCACCGGCAGAACTCGGCCAATCGGCGACGACCGGGACGCGACGGTTCGCCCCAGCGCGCCAGCAATTCGTTGAACGACGACGGGCGCCTCGCTGGATCGCGCGCCGTGAGGGACAAGATTCCCTCGGCCAGCCCGGCGGGAGTGTCGGGCGCCCAATTTCGGACGTCGGCAATCGTTCGGGTCCGATGCGCCGTGAGCTTGACCAGTGGATCCCCCCCTGGAAAGGGGGGGCGGCCAGCCAGCAATTGCCACAGCAGGCATCCCAACGCGTACATGTCGGACGCCACTCCGGGGGGTGAATTCGCGCCGATCAATTCCGGCGCCACCCCGTCGTAACGCTCCGGAGGAAGACGAGTATGCACACTCAGTTCCGGATCGAGCGCCGCGCGGATCCCCACATCGACCAGCACCGCCACCCCTTGACCGGACAACCGCACATTGGACGCGCGGAGATCGCCATGCACCAGGTGTCGGCTCTCCAGGGTCGCCAGACCTTCGGCAAGCTGCCTTCCCAATTCCCAAACGACGGCTGGAGAAAACCGCCCGCGCCGGACCAGCAGTTCTCCCAGGTGAAACCCCGGCACGAGGCGACTGGCCAGGATCAGGTGCTGGGGAGTCGATTCCACTGCCTGTGGGGGGGCCAGTGAGGGATGCGACACTCCGCGCAAGTCCGCGCACAGGCCCTCCAGCCGGGCTAGCGCGTCTGACGATAGACACTCTGGCGTCCCCCCCAGCGGGAGCAGCTTGACCGCACAGGTCTGCTTGCCAGGAATGGTTCTGGCCCGGAATGTCTGCCCGGAGGGACCGGCCCCCAGCGGGGTTTCCAGGAGGAATGACCCGACGCGAATCCGCCCAGGATCGCTGGATTCCAGCAATTGAGCCTGAAACGGGGTCAGCCGCCCCAGCCCGACCAGCGCATCCAGCCAAACCGAATCAAAGACAGGCAGATCGCGAGCCAGGGATCGCACCCGGCGGCGCGCCCGCCGGAAGTCGTTCCGTGAACAAATATTCAGTGACAAAAGGAGTCCGCGGCGCGGCTCCGACAGCGATTCGAGCACGTTCGCAGGCGTCCTTTCCTGCCAAAACCGGGGAAATCCGAAACTCGACGGCAAATCCAGGGGGTGGCCGAGCAAAATATCCCAAATTCCACGGGTTGCAACAAGATAAGTCGCGCGAACTGTCCCGAAATTCAGAAAACCACGCTTCTCAAGCGTAGAATGAACTGCAACAATAGAGTAGCAATAGAACGAGTGTCTCGCACAAACCAATTGTTCAGAACAAGTTCCCCTCCTGGCCTCGATCGGGCTTTCGTCGATCAAAGGGGGACTTCGGCATGGGATTTCACCAAGGTGTTTCGTGTTTCTTCGTGAGGTATTGAGCACGTCTCGAGTGGGGCAGTTGTCGCTCAAGGCGGTTCCCGTCCTGGAAGAAGACGAGCCCGTGTCATCCGCGGTGGCGCGGATGCGGGCTCACAGTCACGGCAGCGCCCTGGTGTGCCGGGGAGGCCGTTTGACCGGGGTTTTTACGGAACGCGACTTGTTGCATCTGGTGGCTGAAGCGCAGTCGCTGGATCAGCCGGTTTCCACCGCGATGACCGTCAATCCGCAAACGGTCACGTCAGAAGAGACGCTGTTGCGGGTGATTCGCCTGATGGATCAGGGGGGATATCGAAGGCTCCCCGTGATTGATGCGGCGGGACGCCCGGTCGGAATCATCGATGTCAAATCGGTCGTGCATTTTCTCGTTGAGCATTTTCCCGCCGGCGTCTACAATTCGGCGCCCAGCGCCCTGCTCACCGCCACACAACGTGAAGGGGCCTGAGAACCCGCCTGCCTGAGATCTCTGCCCTGTATTGAATTCCGCCCCGGCGCCCCACTGCAAGTGGCCGCCCGGATCGTCCTGATAGCTTGGAGCAATTTCCCTAATGTCCGCCACGGATACCCTGCCCCCTCCCCCGCAACCCGCCAAAAAGCTCGAACAGGTCGAATCGGTTGTGATCCGATTCTGTGGAGACAGCGGCGACGGCATGCAACTCGTGGGAACGCAGTTCACCAACGTCTCGGCCGCGTTTGGCAACGACGTGAGCACGCTTCCCGACTTTCCTGCTGAGATTCGCGCCCCTGCGGGAACGCTGGCGGGGGTTTCCGGATATCAGCTCAATTTTTCGAGCCAGGACATCTTCACCCCCGGCGACGCGGTCGACACGCTGATCGCGATGAATCCCGCCGCGCTGAAGGCCAACGTCGGGGATCTCCGCCGCGGCGGAACGTTGATCGTCAACGTGGATGAATTCGACAAAGGGAACCTGCAAAAGGCGGGATACGAGTCCAACCCCCTGGAAGATCCGACGCTGATTTCCAAGTACCAGATTCACTCGGTCCCGATGACCCGGCTCAATCGCGACGCGGTGGCCGGGTTGGGGCTGTCGCAGAAGGACGCCGATCGCTGCAAAAACTTTTTCGCGCTGGGGCTGGTCTACTGGCTCTACGATCGGGATCGCAAACCCACGGAACTGTATATCGCCGACAAATTCAAGAAAAAACCGGAAGTGGCGGAAGCCAACTTGCGGGCACTGCGCGGCGGCGCCAATTACGGGTTTTCGACCGAAGCGTTCACCACGCACTACCAGGTTCCCAAAGCGAAACTCAAACCGGGAAAATACCGCAAGATCGAAGGGAACGAGGCAACCGCCTGGGGGCTGGTGGCCGCCGCGCGGATGGCAGGCAAGACGCTGTTTTATGGAGGCTATCCGATCACTCCCGCCAGCGGCATTCTCGAAGAGCTGGCCGGGATGAAGCAATTCGGAGTCAAGACGTTCCAGGCGGAAGATGAAATCGCCGCCATGTCCTCCGTGTGCGGCGCCGCGTTTGCCGGTCAGATCGCCGTCACCGCCAGCAGCGGCCCCGGCATCTGCCTCAAAGGGGAAGCGATGGGGTTGGGGGTGATGACCGAACTCCCGATGATTATCGTGGACGTACAGCGCGGTGGCCCCAGTACCGGTCTCCCCACGAAGACCGAACAGTCCGATCTGCTCCTGGCAATGTTTGGCCGCAACGGCGATAGCCCGCTTCCGATATTGGCGGCGTGCAGCCCTGGGGACTGTTTCTATCTGGTCCAGGAGGCGGTGCGGATTGCCGTGGAATTCATGACCCCGGTGATCTTCCTGACCGATGGCTATATTGCCAATGGGGCCGAACCGTGGGAGATCCCCAAGTTCGCCAATCTGAAGCCGATTCCGGTGCATCACCCCTCCGGCAAACCGGCGGGATGGAATGCCGCCGAAAATGGGCAGGAGGATTCCGATTTCCTCCCCTACCTCCGCGATGACAAGGGGGCGCGTCCCTGGGCCATCCCTGGGACACCCGGTCTGGAGCATCGGATCGGCGGACTGGAGAAAGCGGACGTGACCGGCAATGTCGATTATTCTCCGGCCAATCACCACAAGATGGTCATGAACCGCATGGAGAAAGTCGCCGGAATCGCCAATCACATTCCGTTGCAGGATGTCACCGGCCCCGAGTCGGGCAAACTGCTGGTGATCAGTTGGGGTGGAACGTTTGGAGCAGTCCGAACCGCCGTGCAGTCCTGTCTGGCTGAAGGAAAATCAGTCGCCCACGCCCACCTGCGGTATATGAATCCGTTCCCGCGCAATTTGGGGGAGATCGTTCGGCGGTACGAAAAAGTGCTGATTCCGGAACTGAATACCGGACAATTGCGGCTGCTCATTCGGGGCAAGTTCCTCGTCGACGCCGTGGGTTTCAACAAGATTCAAGGCAAGCCATTCCTCGTCAATGAGCTCGTCGCGAAAATCGACGACATGCTGGAGAACCGATAACGACCATGAGCACCGACTCAATCCAAACTTCCTTGCCGGTCTTGACCGCCAAAGACTTCGCCAGCGATCAGGAAATCCGCTGGTGTCCGCGCTGTGGCGATTATTCGATCCTGGCGCAGATGAAAAAAGTGCTCCCGACGTTGGGGATTCCGCGGGAAAAATTCGTGTTCGTGTCGGGGATCGGCTGTTCCAGCCGGTTTCCCTATTACATGAACACCTATGGTTTCCACAGCATCCACGGCCGGGCACCCGCCATCGCCACCGGAGTCAAGGTCTCGCGCCCTGATTTGCAGGTGTGGGTGATCACCGGCGACGGTGACGCCCTGTCGATCGGCGGCAACCATCTGATGCACATGCTCCGCCGCAACGTCGATCTGAAGGTCGTGCTGTTCAACAATCGGATCTATGGCTTGACCAAGGGACAGTATTCACCGACCAGTCCCGTGGGACAGAAAACCAAGAGCACACCGATGGGCTCGGTGGACAATCCCCTTTCGCCTTTGTGCTATGCCATCGGGTCGGAAGCCACGTTCGTCGCCCGCTCGGTCGACGTGGACATCAAGCATCTGTCGTATGTTCTGGAACGGGCCGCCCATCATCGGGGGACGGCCTTTGTCGAGGTGTATCAGGACTGCAACATTTTCAACCATGACGCCTTCCTGTACGCTTCCGACAAAAAGGTCAAAGACGATCACATCGTCTATCTGGAGCATGGCAAGCCCCTGGTGTTCGGCAAGGAAGTGAAGAAGGGCATTCGGATCAACGGCACCCTGCCGGAGGTTGTCGAGCTGGGCAAGGGGATCACCGAAGACGATCTGTTGTTCCACGACGAAAAGGCCGCGGAACCGAGCCTGGCCTTCCTGCTCTCGCGGTTCAAATTCCCCGAGTTTCCCGAGCCGATGGGTGTGTTTCGCGATGTCGAAGCCCCCATCTACGACGACGGGGTGACGCAACAGGTGGAAGCGGCCATCGCCAAGCATGGGGCGGGAGATTTCGACGAATTGTTCAACAGCGGCGACACGTGGTTCGTGGAATGAACGGGAGTGACGCTCGATGAAATGTCCCGATTGCGGATTTGAAAACGTCAGTGGTTCAGACGAATGCCGCGGTTGCGGCATCTCGCTGAGCCATTTCGATCCGCAAGGGACCGAGATGGAGCAGAGCATCGCCTCGCATCCGATCAACCTGCTCTGCCAGCACCCGCCGATCTGCGTGACTCCCCAAACCTCCGTGCGCGAGGCGGTGGCCGCAATGTGCGCCAAGAATCTGGGGTGCGTGCTGGTGTCGGAACCCGATGGGCGGCTGGTGGGGGTCTTCACCGAACGAGACATTCTGAACAAGGTGGCCGGAGAACCGGACCGGCTCGATTGCCCCGTCTCCGACCTCATGACGACTGCGCCGGTCATCGCCAAGGGGGACGATTCCATTGCCTTTGCACTGCAGGCGATGGCGGTTGGGGGCTATCGCCATTTGCCGATCGTGAATGCGGCCAGGGTCGCCGTGGGAATCGTTTCGACGCGCGATATCCTGCGCTTTCTGTGCGTCCGCTATGCCCGCTCACGCGAATGACGCCAGGTCGGGCGGTCGATGCGAAGGGGCCAGCGCTCTTGACTGAAAGATGGGCGCGAGAGACTGAACCGATCGAAGGTCGCGACAGGGAGGGATTCCGATTTCGATCCAGGACGTACAAGCGCTCGTGGTGGGGAGCGCGTCTCCCCCGTGCCTGATGGCCACGGAGGCTCTGCTGCGGCGAGTGCTGCCGGAGCAACAGATCCGGCGTTTGCCGGGCCTGACGGGCCTTCGCGGATTGATCCAGTCCGAGAGCTGGCACCCCGATCTGGTGGTCCTGCTGCAAGGCTGGCCCGATCAGTATCCCCAGGCCGACGTGTTGGAGTTGCTGTCCCTGGCACCGATGGCCCGACTGGTGTGCGTCTATTCCCCCTGGTGCGATTCAGACGGACGGACCCGTTCGGCGGTGCCGTTGGCCGCCCGGGTTCCGGCGGACGGGGCTGCTCGGCGCATTGCTCGAGAATTGGCGATCCTCCGGAGAACCTTCGCGCATTCTGCGTCGGCAGCTCAGCCGGCCATGGGCTGGCAGGAAACGTCTTCGACGGCCCCCCTTCCATTGACCGCGTCGCGGGCTGAAATCCTGGCGTTTGAACTGGATGAACCGCCCCCTCCCGCGGTTTCTCCGCGGCGCGTGAGGATTGACGGTCCGGATCGCGCATTGACGAGGATGCTGGCGGCGAGTTTGTCGCGCGCAGGTCATTTGTTGGTGGACGCTGAAGACTCGGCCCTTCCCCATGTGGTGTTGTTCGACGCCGATCCGTGGGGGGACGCCCAACGGCATCGCTTGCGCCAGGTGCGCGGTCAGGGGCCGCAGTTCCCAAGCCTGATCGCGGCGGTCGGTTTCTCACGCCCCGATCTGGCAGAGGAGCTGCGGGCTGCCGGGGCGGACGAAGTGTGGTTCAAGCTCCGTCCGCTCGATTCACTCCTGGCATTGCTTTGAATCCCGTGCCGCGGGGCGTAGAATCGGACTGGCCCGTCCCGGCCTGTCGGCGACGGGGGCGTTGGCGATCAAGCCGCAAGAGGAGTGGGGCATGTGGTTCACCGAAAATCCCTGGCCGCCGATTCTGATTTTGGGAATCGTCGCCTGCGTCTGTCTGGGAAGCTGGTACTCCCACAGAAAACTGCTGTTATTGATCGGCGCCCTCGTTACGATCATTGCCGCCGTCGCGACTTACTATGTGGAACGTGCGATCATCACCGATGGAGAGCAAGTCGAGGCCAACGTCCGCAGCCTGACGGCCGCCTTTCAACGCAAAGATCGAACCGCGACGCTGGCGTTCATCTCCCCCAATTCCACCGAATGGCGCGACGTCGTGACCAGCGCGCTGGAATGGGTGGACGTCGATCCGGACCTGGATGTCAAGGATCTTCAGGTCACGCTGTACGGCGAGAACTCGCAGGCGCTGTCCCATTTCCGCGCCAATGGGACGGTGAAGTTCAAGGGTTTTTCCGCCGGATTTCAACCCTCACGCTGGGAACTCCGGTGGCAAAAGGAGGGGACCGAATGGAAGATCATCGATGTCGTCCGGTTGCACCCGCTCAAGGACCAGCGGATGCAGGTGTTTGACCAAAGGCAATGATCGGTGACATTAGCGGAATATCGCTTCGATCGGTTCGCCTTCGCAGATTCGGTAAGGTCGGCCTTCGCCGTCATGCACTTCGCGCGCCGCGTCCAAGCCGCATGCCTGGCACAGTGTGGCCAGGTAGTCTCCGGGAGTGACCGGGTTTTCCTTCACATACGCCGCCTGCCGGTCGCTGGCGCCGAACACGCTTCCTCCCTGGACCGGTCCCCCGGCCAGGACGCCGGAGTAACAGTAGGGCCAGTGGTCGCGACCGTTGTTGGCGTTGATTTTCGGCGTCCGGCCGAATTCCCCCACGCAGGCGACCACCGTCTCCTGGAGGAGGCCACTTTGCGCCAAATCGTCGAGCAACGTGGCGAAGGCCTGGTCAAACGCCGGGAGACAGTAAGGGGCGTTGAGCATGCCATAACCAGTGGCGCCATGTTCCAAGTCTCCCAGACCGCCGTGCGCGTCCCAGACGTTATAGACCTTGGAACGGGGGGTGATGAACATCCAATTCACGGTCACCAGCCGAATGCCCGCTTCAACCAGACGCCTGGCGGTGAGAAAACTCTCCCCGTATTCGTTCCGTCCATACCGATCGCGCATCGCCCTGGGTTCCTGCTCCAGGTCCAGGGCCTGACGCACCGCGGACGAGGCGATCAGGCGGTAGGCGTCTTCGTAGACTCCCTGATAGGCGGCTGTCCCCGGCTGCTGTTGCAGCGCGCGGTCCGCGGACTCGAGCTGTTCCAGCAAGCCCCGTCGAGCGTGCAGCCGCGACAGCGGGATCCCGTCGGGAAGTTCCAACGGAACCGGCGCCTGCCATTCGGCCGGGCGGGGACCGGTTTCCACATGATTGAACACCTCGCCGATTTCCACCGGGTCGTGAGCCGCTCCCAGGAATCCCGCATGCGTCCCGGCATAGCGCACGCCGTCATGCGCCACCGGGCGGGGGATCGAAAAACTGGCCGGAAGCGGAGATCGGTCACCCAGATACGAGAAGATGGAACCAATCGCCGGAAAATCGGTCCGGCGGCGACCATTGCCGGGAAACGTCCGCGGCGGAGACATCGCCCGTCCCGTCAGAGCATGGTACACCGAAACCCCATGGTCGGTGGCGGCATGATGCAGTGAGCGGATGATCGACAGTTTGTCAGTGTGCGCGGCGATCGCCGGCATCCGATCCCCGAGCAAGATTCCCGGCTCGACCGTCTGGATCGGCTCAAACAGGCTGCGGATGCCAGCCGGGGCTTCCGGTTTGAGATCCCACATGTCCTGTTGCGGCTGCCCCCCCCACATGAACAGGAAGATGCAGGAACGCGCCTTTCGACCTTCGGCGGCCGACGGGAGCAGCGACTGGGCCGCGGCGCGCTCCTGGCCCAGGAGCTGCGGCAGCGTCAACGCGCCGCAGGCAGCGGTTCCCAGCCGGAGCATGGCATCACGTCGCCGCCACATGGAAAGGATCCTTCAGGGTGAGCAGGTCGCGGCGCTGTAGACGCCGATCGATAGTTCAACTGGCAGTTTCTTCTTCAGGAACGTGGCTTTGATTCAGCGTATGGGCTGGGACCATCTTGGCCGCTTTGGTGTCCCAACCCATCATGGTGCTGGAGCGCCACGACTCGTTGGCCATGTTGACGGCAACGACCCCCGCCATTCCCAGATCGATCGGGCAGTTGAGCGGCTCGCCACTGCGAAGGTGATTGTGCAGGTTGGTGTGGTGGAGATGAATGTCTTCGCCGCCGGTCTTCTCGTGCTTGTCGAGCACTTCACCATCCTTGTTGCGAGCGATCCAGCCTCCCCCGGTGAAGTACAGCGTTCCCCGGTAACCGCGAATCAGATGGTCCACTCCGACCCGATTGCTCATCGTCCCCAACACGTACACGGTCATGCCGCGCGGGTATTCGCAGATCATCTCGAAATTGTCGGGCAGGTCGCGTCCATCCGGCCACTGCCAGATGCCCCCCATTCCGACCACGCGCCGCGGATAAAGCAGGTTGCACGCTTTCATGATGCGGGTGATGCGGTGAATGAACAGATCGGTGCAGATGCCGCCGGAATAGGCGGAATAGTTTCGCCATTCGAAGTAATGGTGCGGATTCCAATCGATCTTCGGGGCGTGTCCCAGCCAGGCATTCCAGTCCAGATCGGCCGGTTGGGGAGTTTGATCGTTGATATCGGGACTGCGCCAAGGGCCTTCCTTGTCGTAGCGGCGGACGTATTCAATCTGCGCCTGGACCACCTTGCCGATGACCCCCTTCTTGATGGCGGCGGCAGCCGAACTGTAGCTGTCGTCCGACATCCCCTGGACGCCGACCTGGACCGCCAGGCCGGTCTCCTGAGCCTTCTTCATGACCGCCTGCGCCTGGGGGATGGTGTGGGTCATCGGCTTTTCAACATAGACCGCTTTTCCGGCATCCAGCGCATCGAGGGTCATCTGCGCGTGCCAGTGCTCGGGAGTGGCGATGGTGACATAATCGACGCCCGTTTCGAGCAGCTTGCGATAATCGGTGAAGGCCTTGGTTTCCAGTTTGGCGGCAGCCCCCTCGGCCCGCGTCCGCCAGCAGTCGGCGACCCCCAGGAATTCGAGATTGTCCTTGTCCTTCAAGCTCCGGCAAGCGTCCACATGGCCGCTTCCCATCCCCCCTACCCCGATGAAACCGACCCGAATGCGGTCGTTGGCGCCGATCACGCGGGCATAGCTCCGCGCCGCGAGCGCCACTCCCGCCGCCGCGGCAGTGCTGGCCGAAAGAAATGAGCGACGGGACACGAAACTCTTGTTCGCCATGAAAGCCAGCTCCTGAGCCAATAACGAGGAAACTACGGATCGAACGACCGCGCACACTGCTAAACTTCAATCCATCGCTCCGGGCCGAACTCCCCCGGACGATTCAGCACAGAATACCACCCGTCCCCCGGCCAGGTAAACCGTCACGCAGGAGTTGATCACCGGGTTTTGCGGCCGTCAGTGTGGCACGGAGCCGGTTTCGAATTCCATCGAATCGCGAGCCACGAGTCGCTCCATGATGCGATCGACGCGAGATGAAAGACCATTGGGGAGATCGCCGTTGCCCTGCGACTATCCCCCGGAATCACCGGCGTGGTAAACTCAGTGGACTCAGGTCTCCCTCATTCCTTCCTGGAGTCGTCCCCCATGAATCGTCTCGCACGCTGGATCGTCCCAGTCGTCTGGACTTTGGCCCTGGAAGGGGTGAACCCGTCGGGACTCACTGCCAACGACGGGTTGCCGGGGACGACCCCGCGAGCGGCCGCTGCCAAAGATGAGAAGCCATCCCCATCGGCGGAAGAGACTTCCGACGGAGCCGATCCGATCCTTCAGACGGTTCTCGAGCGGCTGGAAAAGGTCGAACGCGAACTGCTCCAACTGCGAATCAAATCCGGCGCCATTCCCGCTGACAAGGGAGATCAGCGGGTGTTATCGCTGATCGAAACTCCGTTTCTGGGGAGCGCCTACAATGGCGGTTCCAACCAGCAGCGGTTTCTGGCGGTAAAGTTGCTGCTGGTGAACCTGACCGATCAGCCGGTGACCCTCAAACGGGAGGAAGTGGAACTGGCGGTCGATGGCCAGGGGTTTCCCGTCAAAGATCCGCCGCAGCAGATTCAGTATCTGGGCTTCCAGCTTGGACAGCAGCAAGTCCAATTGCGCACGCTGCAGATGCCCAAAGAGCTGCACCTCGTTCCCGGAGCGTCCAGCTCCACCTGGATGCTCATTCCGGAACTTCCCCCAGGGAGTCACGTGCCGCAGTTGACCCTCAAGCTCAAGTTCGGCGAATTGCTTCGGGAGATCGACATCAATGCCTCGCAGCGCGCCTTGCTGGGGATGAAGACCGTTCGGCTTGGACCGCGTGGCAGCCTGGGAATGGTCAGTCTGTCGGGGGCGCTCAATACGATCAACGTCGGGAGTCTCGTGGAAGAGATCGACCGGCTGGCGCAGGACAAACTGGTCCGGATCGTCATCCACTGGGAAGACACCGGTACGATCGCCGACTCCCAGTTGCAAAACTGGCTGCACAACGCGGTGATGAATCTGGGGAGGCAACAGCCGCAGTTCAACGAGGCTCAGTTTCCCCCGTTGCCGGCATCGTTGAAGGAAGTCCACCTGGCGGCGATCCCCAGCACTGCCAACAGCGCCGGCGTGCAGCCTGGGTATCCGGCGTTTTACTATCCCAACGTGGGGACCAACGGAGCCGGACGGATTCATAAAACTCAGGCCGAGGCGGTCATCGCCGCGCTCCGCACCGCCTATGAATCACTCTCCCGAGACGAAGTGTTGCAGACGATCCAGACGGGCAGCCCCCTGGAGCGGGCGGCGGCTTTGGCTGGCGGGGGAGGGCGATTGGGATCGGACAAGTTACCGATCCTGTTGCAGTTGACCGAAGACGACGACCTGATGCTCCAGCAGGCGGCGCTCCTGGCGCTGAGTCATTTTGGTGAACCGGCGTCGATCGAGCGGCTCGTGGCCTGTGCCAAGCAGGATCTTCCCACGCTGTCCGCCACGGCCGTCAGCAGCCTGGCGGGCTCGCGGTATGCCGCCGCGCATCAGGCGGTGCTGGAACTCCTGGCGAATGAGCCCCCCGAGTCCAAAAAGAACATCGTCAAGATTCTGGCCGCGTATCCCCGCCCGGTGTGGTCCGATGCGATCTACGAGTTTGTCAAAGATCCCCGGTCCGGATTGAACGTCGAGGCGCTCCAGGCGCTGGTGCAGGTGGGGCACCCGCGGCTGGTCCCCCTGTTGCAGGAGGCGCTCCAGGGGAAAGACCAGGTGTTGTCGCAGGCCGCGCTGGAGGTGCTCGTGGGGCGCAGCGACCGCGAAAGCGAGGAGATCGCCCTGACTTACACGCTGGAACAACTGGCAACGTCGCTGGCGAGTCCCATGATGCTGCAGCTCCTCAACCGGGTCAAAGACCGGCGCGCTGTGCCGCTGCTGGTCGCGCAGTTCGGCAAGCACGACAACAAGGCGGCGGTCATTCAAACCCTGGCGCTGATCGGCGACGCGGACACAGGGGGCTTCCTGGCGGAAAAGTACACGCAACTGCAAGGGCACGAAAAAGGGGAAGTGCTCCGGGCGCTCACGAAATTGGACAAACTGAAATTTCGCAAGTTGGCCGGTCAGGCGCTGTTGACTCAGGATGGTTCGGTCATCAGTTACGCCGTGCAGGGGCTGCAGGAGGATGGCGGTCCCGAAGCGGTGCAGGTCATGATCGACGCGCTGGAAAACGCCGCGAACAACTTCACCTGGTCGTACCTGTGCAACGCTCTGGCCCAGGCGGGAACCCCCTCCGCCCGCACGGCGCTCCTCAAGGCCCGCGAATCGGAAAACCAGGAAAAACGCAATTATGCGGTCAATGCGCTGCAACAGATGCGGCAGCGCTCTCCGGCGGCGCAGTTCATCTACCAGGCCCAACAGTTGACCCGCGAGCAGAATTGGCCCGAAGCGGTGGAACAATACAATCTGGCACTGCAGCTCGATCCCACGCATTCTGACGCCTTGGCGGAACGGGGGCACTGCCTGTTGCATCAGGAGAAAGCAGCCGAGGCTGGGAAGGACTTTGCCAGGGCGGTGGAATTGGATCCGTACAACAGCCTGGCGGTGACTGGCTGGTGCATTTCCCTGGTGATCTCTGAGGGCAAAGCCGCCGAGGCGGTCCAGAAACTCGAGGAGTCGCGCCAGCGATTTCCCCGCAACGCGATGTTTCACTACAATGCCGCTTGCGTTTATGGCCGGGCGGTCGAGCGGTTGCAAAAGAATGAACAGGAGCCGGATCGGGAGAGTCGTTTGGCGCAGTATCAGCAGGCCGCGTTGACGGATCTCAAAGCCTCGATCCAGAATGGATTTCAAGACTTCGAATTGATGAAGAAAGACCCCGACCTGGCCCCGTTTTTCGAACTGCCGGAATTTCGGCAATTGCTGTCGGAACCCCCGCCGCCCGCCGCCAACCGTCCCGCCAAGGGGAATCGCCGCGCCCGAGCGCGGTGACACGCAGCACCCAGTCCGGCGCGCCAGCGTCCGGAGCCCCCGATCCAACCCCCGCGCTGGCGCGTCGGGCGCCCCGTTTCACCACCTCTCAGGTCACTTTTGGCATGGTCTACCTCAATCGCATCTATACAAAAACAGGGGATGACGGCACCACGGGGCTGGGGAACGGCGCCCGCGTTCCCAAGACCCATCCGCGGATCGTCGCCTACGGCGCGGTCGACGAGTTGAACTCTCTCTTGGGAGTCACCCTGGCGTCGGGCGTATCGACGGAAGCCGCCGAATGGCTCACGCACATCCAGAACGACCTGTTCGACCTGGGTGCCGATTTATGCGTTCCGGAAACCGACGAGCCCCCCGAGCGTCCCCCGTTGCGCGTGACTCCCGAGCAGGTGCTGCGGCTGGAAGGCTGGATCGATGCGGCCAATGAACGATTGCAACCGATCACCAGTTTCGTCCTTCCGGCCGGAACCCCGGCAGCGTCGCACCTGCACCTGGCCCGCACGGTCTGCCGCCGCGCCGAGATCCAAGTCTTGCAACTGGCGGAATATGAGAACATCAACCTCAACGTCCCGGTGTACCTCAATCGCCTCTCGGATCTGCTGTTCGTTCTGGCCCGTGTGGCCAACGCCAATGGGACGCAAGACGTGCTGTGGGTGCCAGGGGCGCATCGCCGCGATCTGTCGCAGTCGGCCTAGGCTGCCTGCGGCTTGCCGGCGCGCAGGGCATACAACACCGGCAGGATGAACAGCGTCATCAGCATGCTGCTGATCACTCCCCCGATGACTACCGTAGCCAGCGGCCGCTGCACTTCGGCGCCGGTTCCCATGCTGATCGCCATGGGGACGAAACCGACGCTGGCGACTAGGGCGGTCATCAGCACGGTCCGCAGACAGTCGCGCGCCGATTGCGAGACGGCGCTGGTCGGGTCCACCCCCTGTCCCAACAGGGCGCGATACTGCGCGACATACACCATGCTGCTGAGGACCGACACGCCGGAGAGGGTGATGAACCCAACGGCTGCCGAAATCGACAGCGGCATCTCGCGCAGCGCCAATCCGGCGATGCCGCCGATGCAGGCGAAGGGAACGCTGGCGAATACGAACATGGTATCCCACGGATGGCGGTAGGTGAGGTACAACAGCCCGACGATCAGCAACAGCGCCAGGGGGACGACGATCGTCAGTCGCGCCGCAGCCTGCTGCATGTTCTGGAATTGCCCTCCCCATTCGATGCGGTAATTGGGCGGCAGTTGCACCTCGGCCGCCACCTTTCGCTGCGCTTCGGCGACAAACCCCCCGATGTCGCGCCCCCGGACGTTGCACTGCACGGTGATGCGGCGCTTGCTCCATTCGCGGCTGATCAGTTTCGGGCCGCGGACCTCTTTGATGTCCGCCAGCCGCGCAAGGGGAATCCGCTCGCCATTGGGAGCCGTCAACATGATGGCGGCAATCTGGTCGGGATTGGAGCGGAGCTCTTCCGGCAGTCTCACCGCCAGGGGAAACCGCAACTGGTCCTCCACGATTTCACCGATGATCTTCCCCCCCACGCTTTCGACGACGTCGAGCACCGTTTCCGCCGGGATGCCGTAGCGGGCGATCTCGCGCTGATTGATTCGAATCTGCAGGATCGGCTGTCCCGAAATCTGCTCGGTCGACAAATCGGCCGAACCGCTGATCGATGCCAGCACTCTTTCCAGTTCGCGGGCCTTTTCCAGCAGCATGTCGAAGTCGTTCCCGAACAATTTGAGGGCCACGTCGGCGCGGACCCCAGAGATCATTTCGTTGAGCCGCATTTCGATTGGCTGAGTGAACCAGGTCACCTGCCCGCGGAAGGGGCGAATTTCCCGCTCCATGAGCTCGACCAACGCGGACTGCGAGGTGGCGCGGCTCCAGCGCGCGCGGGGAGTGAGCGTGAGAAAAATATCGGTCGATTCGATGCTCCCGGTGTCGGTCGCCACTTCGGGGGCGCCCTGTCGGCTCCAGATGTGGGCGATTTCATCGGGAAAGGCCGCGAGCAGCGCTTGCTCCATGCGGGTGTTCATCCGAATCGATTCGTCGAGGCTGGTTCCTGGAGGGCGCAGCACGCCGATGACCAGCGCTCCTTCCGAAAGTCGGGGGACGAACTCGGTACCAAATCCAAGCGCCAACCAACCGGCAAAGGCCAGGCCGCCGGCCGCCGCCAGCAGCGTCGCCAGTCTTGCCCGCAGAACGACCCGCAATGCGGGCCGGTAAAGCCAGTGCGCCAAGCGCACCAGCCAGCTTTCCTTTTCTTCCATTCGTTTCGGCAGCACCAAACTGGCCAGGACCGGCGTGACGGTCAACGACATGATCAGCGAACCGATCAGGATCAGGATGACCGTGATCGCCATCGGTCGAAACATCTTCCCTTCGACCCCCTGCAGCGTCAGGATCGGGATATACACGATCATGATAATGAGCTGGCCGAATACGGTGGGGGTCCGTACCTCGATCGCCGCATCACGGATCAGTTCCAATCGCTCGCGCGCCGACACCGCTCGAGCGTGAGTGGCGTGAGCCAGATGTCGCACGATGTTTTCGATCACCACCACGGAACTGTCGACGACGATTCCGAAGTCGATCGCTCCCAGGCTGAGCAGCGTGCCGGCGATTTCAAGCTGCTTCATCCCGCAGAATGCAAACAGCATCGACAGCGGAATCGTAGCGGCCGCGATCAGCCCGGCACGCAAGTTCCCCAGAAAAATGAACAGGATCGTGATCACCAGGAGCGCCCCGTCCAGGAGATTGGCTTTGACCGTGGCGATCACCTGGTCGACCAATTCTGTCCGATCGTAAACGACAGAGGACTTCATTCCCGGGGGGAGTTCGGCGGCCACCTCGGCAAACTTCTCGCGGAGGTCCGAGGTGACGGCATAGCTGTTTTCCCCCATCCGCATAAAGCCCAGCCCCAGGGCTGCCTCTCCCTGGCCGTAGGCCGTCACCGCTCCGCGGCGGATTTCGTGGCCGATGACCACTTCCGCGACGTCGTGCAAATGGATCGGCACTCCCTCTTTGGCCGCCAGAACGATGTCGCGGATCTGATCGATTGTGACGGTCCGCCCGATCCCATGCACCAGCAACATGTCGCCGTCCCGGACGATGCTTCCCCCACCGATATTGAGATTGTTGGCCCGAATTGCAGCGACGACTTCGGCAAAGTGCAGGTCGAATTTGAACAGCAATTCGGGATCGAGCCAAACCTGGTATTGCTTCTTGAGGCCTCCCCAGGAATTGACTTCGGCGGTTCCGGGGACGGCGCGCAACTCGGGCTTCACCTGCCAATCGAGCGTGGTCCGCACCTCTGTGTTGTCTGCTCCCTGCGGACCATCCGGAAACACCAGGAAGTGGAAGACCTCCCCCAAACCGGTGGAAACCGGGCCCATTTCCGGCCGACTGACTCCGGCCGGCATCTCCACGTTCCCCAACCGTTCGTTAATGAGCTGCCGCGCAAAGTAAATGTTGACGCCGTCTTCAAACGTCACCACCACCTGCGACAAACCAAACTGGGAAATTGAGCGGACCTCGGTCAGTCCCGGCATCCCCCCCAATGAGAGCTCGACCGGAAACGTGATCAAACGCTCGACCTCTTCCGGAACCAGCGCCGGGGCCGCCGTGTTAATCTGCACCTGTACGGGGGTCGTATCGGGAAAGGCGTCGATGTTCAAACCGCGGAGCGAAAACACTCCCGCGACCGACACTGCCAGAGCTCCGCAGAGCACCAGCGCTCGATGGTGGAGTGACCACGCAATGATCCTGGGTAACATCGGGACGTCGGTCGGATGCGGCTAGTGTGTGAGTGCTGTCGCCTGCCGTCGTTAGTTGGCCATTCCAAACAGCTCCGATTTGAGCATGAAACTTCCAGTCGTGACAATCTGGTCGCCGGTCGCAACCCCTTCAAGAATTTCTGTGAATCCGGACTGCGACACTCCGGTCCGAACGTCGCGGGGCTCAAAACTTCGTCCTCCAGGCAGCGGAACGAAGACCAGCCGTCGCAGACCGTGCGTATGGACTGCCCCCACTGGGACTGTGACGGCTCGCGGTCGGGAATTCACACAGATTCTACCCGTTCCAAACGTATTCGCCCGCAGCAACCGCTGCCGACCTGCAACGCCGGACTCGGATTCGACTAGCGGATTCTCGACTTCGGCTCGCACTCTGATGGTGCGAGTCTTCTGATCAACCTCAGTGGAGATCCAGGAGACTCGGCTGACCACTTCGCGGGGGGCGCCGTCGGCGATGAACCGCACGGACTGTCCTAATTGCAAACTTGCCGCGTGCTTCCGGTCGACGTTGAGCGTGATCCATACGCGGCTGACATCCGCCAATGTCACCTGGGGGTGGGCCGGGTCAACCACTTCTCCCACGACCAACTCGTGTCCAATCACCACTCCGTCAAACGAGGCCATCAGCGGAATCAGGTTTGCGGTCGTCTGTCTCGGATCCAGGGTCTCCGCGAGAACTGGGGGAATCCCAAGAAAATGCATCTGTTCGCCAAGCTGCTCGTCGGACAGGTTCTCAAGATCGGCGAGATCTACCGGAAAGCCCAGATTGATCAGAGCTTGCTGCGCATTGAAACGGCGAACTTTTGCCTCTCGAGCCTGCGCCTCGGCTTCACGCACCGCGCGCTCTGGAACCGAATCGGAAATCACCCGCAGTCGCGCCAGGTTCTTTTCTTTCAGGTCATAATTGACCACCGACTGCAGGAATTCTGATTTGGCGCGTCCCACCTCGCCCGCATCAAGCAACACCAGAACATCCCCTTTTTGGACCTGTTGCCCGACTTGACGCTCAACACGCCACACAATGCCGGGGACGCGCGCCGAGAGCTGCGCCAGTCGAGTTTGGTCGTAACTGACCACTCCGTTGGCCACTACCATTTCTTCCATCGGCCGCTCTTCCACTTGGGCCAGCCGCAGCCCCACTTTGGCGACTTCCTCAACCGACTCGAACTCGATGATCTGAGATCTCTCAGTCCGACCGCCAGCGGAGGCTCCCTTGGAGACGGACAGCCCGTCGGAATCGACCCCGCTTCCTTTTCCGGAATGAAGCCGATGTGCTCCTGACTCTTCCGGTTTGTCGTGTCCAAAACTCCAGTGAGTCTTGTGGCCCCAATACAAGGTGCCCAACAGAACTCCCAACACCAGTGTGTTGGGAATCAGGGATTTCAAAAAGGTCAGTCGCTTCAGGAATCCGCCAGTCGCCATACATCTCCTCAATTCCGCATTCCGCACCAGATAAATTACAAAACGGAAAGGAATTGAATCGGTTCAAAAAAAACGCGGGATTCAGAGATTTTTGATAACATCTACTAAATCAATGACTTGTGTCGGAGTCTTCAAGTCCAATCCTCTCCTCAGTCTGTTGATGGATTCACATGACCATAGATCAATCCTCCCTGGCCGGGGGGCAAGCACAGGTGGAACTCCCGCGATTGACCGCCGACCTCCCTGGCATCCAGGGATTCAGTAAACAGCAGGCTGCGGATTTTCAAGTCGACGAAATCCCCGCGTATCCCCCGGAGGGACAAGGGGATTTTCTCTTCGTCCGCATTGAAAAGACCGGGCTTTCCGGTGAACAGCTTGTCAGTCAGCTTGCCCGCTGCCTGAAGATTGCGCACCAGGATGTCGGAATGGCGGGGTTGAAAGACCGTCACGCGGTCACGCGGCAGTGGGTTTCGCTTCCCGCCCGCTGCGAACCGCTGCTGAACGAGATCGCTCACCCTGGAATCCGGATCCTCGAGTTGGGGCGGCACCGTCACAAACTACGCACGGGCCATCTGCGCGGCAACCGATTTTCGATCCTCATTCGCGACTGCGTATCCGGCGCCCTCCCTTTGGCCCAACGGATTGCCGAGCGACTGACTTCCACGGGCTGCCCGAATTTCTTTGGCGACCAGCGGTTTGGACGCGACAACGAAACCTGGGAACTGGGAATGGCTCTGCTCCGGGGAGACACCACCCCCGGTCGGATCCCCCGAGCGCGTCGCAAGTTCCTGTTGCGGCTGGCTCTTTCCGCCGTGCAGTCGCACCTGTTCAACCAGGCTCTCGCGGCACGGATGACAGAGGGACTGCTGCACACAGTGCTCCCGGGGGACGTGATGCAGGTCAAGGCTTCCGGCGGACCGTTCGTGGCCGAAGAGGTAACGCGCGAGCAGGAGCGGTTCAACCAGCGCGAGATCGTCGTCACCGGGCCAATGTTTGGTCCAAAAATGAAGCGCCCTTCCGACGTCGCCGCTCTCAGAGAAGCCGCGATCCTGGAGTCCTCCGGATTGGCTCCAGCAGCGTTCGAGAAATTCGCCAATCTGACCCCCGGCACGCGCCGCCCCTACCTGGTCTGGATGGACGAACTGCGCGTCACCGAGGAACCAGAGGGAATCCGTCTGGAATTGACCCTCCCCTCCGGCAGCTACGCCACGGTCGTGCTGCGCGAGTTTCAGAAGCTCGATCCTGGCAGTTCGTGAACTGATGCGGTAGGGAAGTAGTTCAAGGGGCCAGTAGTCGTTCTCAGGTCGTCGAAATTGTGGTGTGAGAAATGAAAAATGAGAAATGAAAAATGCAAAGTGCAAGATGATTGAAAGGCGGGTGGCGGGGTCTGAGCGATTGGCTGTCGGAACACTTGTTGGCGCACTGAACAGGGCATAATTGAACGCCGCACAGGAACACCAGACCAGCGAAGGCCCCGTCGAACGTCTCAAAAGCTCCCATTCTGCGAGCCGTGCGCGCCAACGGGGCCATCGCTGGC
>JBJXGA010000183.1:0-3356 GCA_046152955.1 Planctomycetales bacterium
GCTTGATCTCGGCTGTGTGGTCATCGAATCGTCGAAGCGCACCACAGCCGACTGGCTGGCCGCTCAGACGCGCCATTAGAAACACAGTCCGAGGTGCTGCTGCCTCCGAAGGCGAAAATGGGCTGGGAGGAGCGCCGTATCGCTCGCTCATCTCAGAGCAGAGAGCATGAATCAACTCGCGAGCAACCTCGCCGACGGGATCGACTGGCTCAATGGTCAGCGCAAATATTTCGGCATCCTGTGTCATGCGATGTGCGTAGCAGGCTAACGACGCAGATCACCAATCCGGCGCTAATGGCGTTCGGCTCGAAACAGAGACGTCATCTGTGTAGCGACAATTAGTTTTCCCCAGTGATGACAATTAAAATTCCCCAGCGGTAGCGCTGGTTTTTTCTGTCATCCGGAGCGGACGGACGGCGGGCGTGTGCCCGGGCGTCATGGACGTTCCGATCAATGCTCAACTTGCAGCAATACCGGCGGCTTCTGCTGAAGCACGCCCAAGGGAAAAACATGTCACAAAATGCACTTGGTGCTGGAGTCGATCGAAAGACGGCCCGCAAATACATCCAGGCTCAACAGACCCCGCAGCAACTTCAAAAGCCGCACACCTGGCGCACGCGCCCGGACCCGCTGGCGAGCGTTTGGCCCAGAGCTGAGCAAATGCTGGGCGATGCGCCGGAACTGGAGGCCAAAACGCTCTTCGAGTTCTTCCTGGCCCAGTCGGACAGCGGGCTCCGTCCCGATCACCTGCGAACCTTTCAACGCCGGGTGAGTGGTTGGCGGGCGACCCACGGACCGGAACGGGAGGTTTACTTCGCCCAGAGGCAATCACCCGGACAGTCGATGGAACTGGACTGGACGCACGCCAAGGAACTGGAAGTGACGATCGCCGGTACTCTGTTGGATCATCTGCTTTGCCATTGTGTGCTGCCCTATTCGAACTGGGAATGGGCGAAACGTTGTCAATCGGAGTCGTTTTTGAGTTTGGTGGGCGGACTCCAGGCCAGTCTGGGAAAACTGGGCCGGAAGCCGCTTTACCTGAGCACGGACCATAGCAGCGCGGCGACGCACGAAATCAGCCAGGGGGGCGGCCTGCGGGCATTCAATCCGGATTATCTGGATGTCTGTGAGCACTACGACGTGTTGCCCGTGACGATCAATGTGGCCTGTCCGCATGAGCACGGGGATGTCGAATCGCAGAACGGGCATCTCAAGCGGCGATTGAAACAACACCTGCTGCTGCGCGGCAGCCGCGATTTCGCCAGTGAGTCGGACTACGATCAGTTCCTGGAACGGGTGTTGGAGGCGGCCAACGCACCGCGGCAAGCCCGCTTGGAGGAGGAATTGAAGGTGATGAAGCCGTTGCCCCCGACGCCTCTGGCGGAGTACCGGGAACTGCTGGCCCGGGTCAGCGGACACAGCACGATCCGGGTCAAAAACATCACGTACTCGGTGCCGTCGCGCCTGATCGGGCAACGGCTGCGGGTGGAGGTCTACGAAGGGGTGCTGAAGTTCTATCTGGGTCGGGAACGGGTGCTGGAGGTGGCCCGGGCCTGCGGCGACCGGGGAGCCGTGATCAACTTCCGCCACGTGGTGGGGCCGTTGCTGCGCAAGCCCGGGGCGTTTGCGAATTATCAGCACCGGGAGCAGCTGTATCCGACGGTGGCATACCGGGCGGCCTATGATCGGTTGGTGGAGGATCACGGTCAGCGACTTGGGATCATTGAGTATCTGCACCTGCTGAACGTGGCGGCGGAACACACCCTGGAGGCTGTCCAGACGGCCCTGGCAACTTGGATGAGCGGTCCCCGGAAGTGGCGCGCTGCCGACGTGCGGGCGACGGTGAAACCAGCCCTGGTGGTGGTGCCGGAGCTCGCGGCCCTGTCGCCGGAATTGAACAGCTACGACGCGCTGCTGACTCAACCCGGGGAGAACGAGGAGGTGGCGCATGTCTGCTGATCCCCTGGAGCTGTTGTTGCGCTCGTTCAATCTGGCGACGATGGCCAGGTGCTGCGCCGAAACGCTGGCCAGTGCCGAAGAGCAGAACTGGGGCTACCGCCGGTTCCTTCAGCAACTGTGTGAGGCTGAGGCGGCGGATCGACAGGAGCGCAAACGGGAACGGTTGCTGAAGCAATCCGGGCTCCCGGCGGGCAAGACGTTCGGAACCTTGGAAGAAGGCAAACTGCCGGTGAAAATCCGGCGTCAGCTACCGACGCTCCTGGATGGGGGTTTTGTTGAACGAGCCGAGAACCTTCTCGCCTTTGGGTTGCCTGGACGGGGGAAAACGCACTTCCTGGCGGCGGTGGGCCGGGAATTGATCCTGCGACACGGATACGCGGTTCTCTTCATTCCCACCTTCAAACTCGTGCAACAACTCCTGGCGGCCAAAGCGGCGCTGCGCCTGGAGGCTCTGCTAAAGAAGCTGGATCACTATGCAGTGATTGCCCTGGACGATCTGGGCTACGTGCAGCAGAACCGCGAGGAAATGGAAGTGTTGTTCACGTTTTTGGCGGAACGGTACGAGCGACGCAGCGTCATGATCAGCAGCAATCTGGTGTTCTCGAAATGGGACCAGATCTTCAAGGATCCGATGACCACGATGGCGGCGGTGGACCGCCTGGTGCACCATGCGGTTATCCTTGAATTCGACAATGAAAGCGTTCGGGCCACCCAGGCCAAGAGCAAGGCGGCGGGCAAAGGCACGGCCTGAACGGGCGGCTGGATCGCGAACTTCAACCGCCCACCGGCGCGAGCCACGGCTCCGAGCACGCCGGTGGGCTCGTGGGCACACCCGGAGGTTGATTCAGGCCCGGGCCCGATCCAGCGATCCGGAGAGCGGGAGAGGTAGACCGGTGACGGAGTTGATTGATGATATCGAAATTCGATTGGCGCTTGTCGGCTCCGGATTGAGGGCGGCTCGAAGGCGCCGCCGTTGAGGGGGATGTGGCAGGGCAGGGAAGTGGGTAGACGACGGTCAAAGGTGCCAAGCCAACGTCTCTCCCAGAGCTGTGCGGTGACCCGGGTCCAACTCCCGGCCAATGGTCGCAAAGTCGCGGGGTGACCTCGGCGCTCGGCACTCCTCCGGTTCCGCTCCGGTTCGGCCGCTAACGCGGCCAAACCTACGCTCCACCGGAGGAGTGCCATCCCCCTATCCGGAGGCCAGTTCTCCAAGGAGACAGAGTGGGGAATTTTAATTGTCACCACTGGGGAAGAATAATTGTCGTTGACCATCGGAGGGGGCAAATCGCCGGGTGAAGTCTCCGGCGGTGGTCGGGTCGGGCAATCGTTGGGTGCCAAAGGCATTGAGGAAATTCTCGTCCTGGCGGCGTAGTTCCAGGTCCTCAAGGCGAACGCCG
>JBJXGA010000221.1:0-31008 GCA_046152955.1 Planctomycetales bacterium
TGTTGATCAGGCACAGTTTATCCGAGCGTCCGCTCGGAGTCATGCTTTTCCGACAAATTTTTGATATCGTTGCGCTCGAAATCGTGCCCTTGGAGAATACCGAGTCGCTGTTTTCTTATGAATTGGCGCACGACGTTTGCACCGCAACTGACTGACAATGGCCAACTGGTCGTTTTACCAGGAAGCCCTGGCGGATCGCTACAATGTCGGAGGAGACAGCACCTCGGGAACGGGGCCAGATTGCCCGCGTATGCCAACAGTTTTACCTGGTCGAACGAGCGGTCCCATCCAGTGTACCGCGCCAAGGGAGACTTCCATGTTTCTGCGTGAACTGACCATCCACAACCTGCGTTCGATCAAGGATCTGCGTCTCGCCTTCGAGTCGCCGGATGGCACGACGCGCAAATGGACGCTCATTCTTGGCGAGAACGGCTGTGGCAAATCGACAGTGCTCCGTGCGGCGGCACTTCTGTTTGCCGGCAGCGACGCGCTGCCGCATTTGCTGGGGCACGACGTCGATTCCTGGATTCGCTACGGAGCAGAGGAAGCGCGGATCAGTGCGGCCCTGATGACTGCTGACGGCGAATCGCGCGAAGTCACGTTGCGCCTCCCCCGCGGCGCCAGTGTCAGCAGGTTGTTCGACATCAACAAAGAGACGCTGGCCCAACTGGACGCGGCCATATCCTACGCGGATCGCAACTATCTGACGATGGGCTACGGCGCGTCGCGGCGTCTCAACACGGACCCGGATGCTGTCTTCAAAAGCCGCAGAAGCACCCCCGCGCGGGCCCGGTCTGTGGCAACGCTGTTTTCGCCCGACGCCGTGCTGGACCCGTTGGAAGCGTGGGTCATCGACATGGACTATCGCGGCAAGAAAAAGCAGGGGCAAAAACTCGTCGAGCGAATCGTCAAAGGGCTGATGCCGCACGTCGAGTTTCATGGGATCGACAAGGACTACAAACAACTCCTCTTCAAAACCCCCGATGGCGTGACCCCCCTCGCGCGACTGAGCGATGGGTATCAGAACGTGGCCGCCTGGTGCGGCGATCTGCTGCGGTCCATCACCGAGTCCTTCAAGAACTACAAAGACCCGCTGAAAGCGCGGGGCCTCCTGTTGGTGGATGAAATCGATCTGCACTTGCATCCGGTTTGGCAGCGTCGCTTGCGCGCCTTTCTCGATCGGAGTTTTCCGCAATTGCAATTCATCGCGACTACTCATTCCCCCCTCACTGTCCAGCAGGCCGGTGAGGGAGAGCTCTACGTCATGCAGCGCAGCCGGTCTAACGCCAGTCCGACGTTGCAGGCTTTTGAAGGGGCGCCGAACACCATGATGGTTCACCAACTCCTCTTGAGTCCGATGTTCAACCTGGGGAGCATGGACTCCCTCGAAGTGGAGAAGAAGCGAAAGGAGTACCGGACTCTGAAGAAGAAACCCCGGCAATCCGCGGGAGACACCAAGCGGCTCAAAGAGCTCAGCAGTTCGCTCAAGGAACTTCCCGACTTCGCGCAAGGACTGAACAAACTCCAGAAGAAGCAGACGCAAGTGCTCGAGGAGATCAAGCTGGCGATCGAGGCCGGCAACACGGGGGGCCAAGCGTGATCAAGCTCAACCGTCAGCGAACGACCTCTGCGGTTCCCCCCTCGCTTCGTGGCGACAAGCGGCGTGGCAAGGAAGGGGAATTGCTCAAGATGTGGCGGGATCACCTCCACAGCGGCGCTGATGCTTCCCCGAATTGGAAAACAACCTACTGGAAGGCCGGTAAGCCGCGACTCAAGAAAGACACTTTTGGCAAATGCGCGTACTGCGAGTCCCCCACCGACGTGGTGGCCCACGGCGATGTCGAACATTTCCGCCCAAAGTCGGTTTATTGGTGGCTGGCGTACTGCTTTGACAACCATTTGTTCGCCTGCCAGATCTGCAACCAGTCGTACAAAGGGGACAACTTCCCGCGACCATCGGGGACACTCCCAATGCCCGGACCGGCGGTGAAGGGAACGACGACTGATGCCGCGTTAGCCCTGCTGGTCGATTCCTTCGCCCCCGATCCCGTGGAAGTCGCCCTGGGGCACACTCTGGACAACTTCCTTGCTGGCTGTGGGGCCGAACAAGCGGGGCTGCCGGACCCCTACAATGAAGATCCGGAACTCTATTTTCGGTGGGAAGCGGACGCGACGAACAAAGAGGTTTGGCTTCGAGCGCGCACTGCGTCGGGTCGCCAGCAGTTCATCACCGAGTCATGCGAGGTGTTCATGGGACTCAATCGCGAAGAGCTTCGTCGATGGAGATGGGTTCTCGCCTACGAACATCTGGCGGACCTCAAGGCAATTCTCGACCAGTTGCACGCCGAAGAGGTGCCGGGTTTGGCGAAACAACTCACTGAGGACGCCATCCGCAAAATGATGGCGGCAGATCAGCCCTACGCGGCGATGGTGCGTTTCTTCGTGAAGGATATGTGGAACCTGTTTCCCGCGTCCTGAACGCGACCCTGGTCGGGTTGAATTGCCACACCAGGAAGCGAATCCGAGCAGACGTGCTCAACGAGCAGGCGAGCGGGGGGCATAAGCCCCCTGTTTCTGTCGTGGATACCGACGCAATCGCTCAGATGTGCGACACGGCCCACTGTCTCGGCATAGGCCCTCTGTTTCTGTCTTGATTCCCAACGCCCTTCCGATTCGTCACAATTCGACTCATTCGTGGTTTTTTTCCTTGCATCGGCCAGGTGTCGTGGTGGGTGGTTTGGGGGATGCACTTTCTGGCATGGAGGATGACTTTGGCTTGGAGGATTGCGCTGGCATCAAGAGTTACTTTGGCGTCAAGAAACAGGGGACTTACGTCCGTCAGGGGAAACAGCGCGAGCAGGCCGTGGCCGACGCAGCTTGCGTCGGAAGCGGACGCTGGTAGCGTCCGCCACGAATGTCTCACTGCCAACCGCGAGGAGTATATACTGGCGTCAAGAAACAGGGGACTTACGTCCCCCGCTCGCCTGGGGGGGGGTGAGTGCCGTTTAGGCCGAATGTCTTGACCAGGCTGCGGAGCGCCGCGTCGCCTTTGTCCAGTTCCACGACGGTGGAGATGCGGACTTCGCTGGTGCTGATCATCCGGACGTTGATCTGGGCGTCCGCCAGCGCGCGGAACATTTTTTCTCCCACGCCGGTGTGCGTCCGCAGGCCGATCCCCAGGACCGACAGCTTGGCGATGTCCCGCTCGTGGCTGAGGACTGCCTCGGGCCATTGCACGATCGCCTGCTGCGTCGCTCCCAGGCTTCGCTCCAGTTCCTCTTTGGGAACGGTGAAGGAAATCTGCGAGCGGCCGTTGCGGCCGACGTTTTGCACGATCATGTCGACCATGACCCCCGCCTCGGCGTTCTCGGCGAAGACGACCGCCGCGACGCCCGGCACGTCGGGCAGATCCCGCAGCATGACCAGCGCCTGGTCGCGATCGAGCAGCACTTCGCTGACGACGATGTCTTCCATATTGACCAGCCCGCGGACGACGTCTCGTTCGCGTTCCTCGCGGGCGCGGTCCGATTCGTCATCGTCGTCGGTTTGCGAGACCCCCACGGGGGGGAGGGCCGGACGCTCGCGATGCAAGTCAAACCCGGAATGGACCGCGGCCAATGCCTGCTGCGCCTGATTGCGATCGACCAGCGCCGAGATTTTGATGTCGCTGGTGGTGATCATGCCGATGTTCACCCCCGCTTCCGCGAGGGCCGAGAACATCTGCGCGGCGACGCCCGTATGCGTCTGCATCCCGTTTCCCACTACGGAGACCTTGGCCAGGTTCGTCCCATGTTGGACTTTCCCCGCCCCGAGCTGGCCCACCGCTTCTTCGGCGGCGGTCAGCGTTTCGGCCAGTTCGTCCTGCGGGACGGTGAACGATACGTTGGCCAGCCCCTGCGTGCCGACGTTCTGCACCACCATGTCGATCGGAATCTTGCGCTGTGCCATGCTGGTGAAAATCAGGTTCATGACCCCCGGACGATCGGGAATGTCCCACAGGCTGACGCGGACTTCGTCCTTCGCCAGCGCGGCCCCCGTGACCACGCTGTCGTCGTCCCCTTCGGCGGCGATCAGCGTGCCGGCGCCGTCGGAGTACGCCGGGCGGACCAGCACGGGAACCCGGTACTTCTTCGCGAACTCGATCGACCGCGAATGCATCACTCCTGCCCCCAGGCTGGCCAGTTCCAGGAGGTCGTCGTAAGAAATCTTCGGGAGCTTGCGCGCTTCCCGGACCAGCCGCGGGTCGGTGGTGAAGACTCCCTCGACATCGGTGTAGATTTCGCAGACGGCCGCCTTGAGAACCGCCGCCAGCGCCACGGCGGTCGTGTCGCTTCCCCCGCGCCCCAGGGTGGTGATGTTGAAGTCGGAATCGACTCCCTGAAAACCGGCGGCGATGACGATCCGTCCCGCTTCCAGCGCCTTGCGCATCCGTTCGGTGGAGATGGAGCGGATGCGGGCCTTGGTGTAGGTGGAGTCGGTGACGATTCCGATCTGCGCGCCGGTCAGGCTGATCGACTTTTCCCCCAGCCGATCGACGGCCATCGCCAGCAGGGCGACCGACTCCTGTTCGCCGGTCGACAGGAGCATGTCCATTTCGCGGGCGGGGGGGGAGTCGGTGATCTCGCGGGCCAGTTCGATCAGCTCGTCGGTCTTGTGTCCGCGAGCGCTGACGACGACCACCACCTGGTGTCCGGCCTGTTTGGCGGCGACCGCGCGCTGCGCCGCGGCGAGGATCTTCTCCGGCGTCGCCACACTGGTTCCGCCGAATTTCTGCACAAGAATCGACACGATGTCCGTTGCCTTTCCAGCAATAATGTTCGAATGGCCAGCAGTCTGGCGGATGCGGTCGCTCCCCGGCTTCCCCTGGAGAGTGGCGGGGCCGTCGCTATTTTTGGGGCGATCGTCCGCAATTGCCCGACCCGAGTCTCCCCAAGCCACAGGGGTCCGGAGCCCGGCCCAAACCGCGAAGATAGCACCCCCGATGGGAAATTGGCAAACCAGCCGCCGAGGAGGCGGGAAGTCAATTGCCGCAACCATTGCGCCGCCATTTTGGCGTCACGAAAGAAAAGCTGAACATTCGGAAGCCGAGGGGACAGCGCGGCCTGGGACCGCAAACAAACGGATCGAACGCCGATTGGCATCTCGACCGGGTGTGGCAATGGACTTCGGGTTGTGGGTTCCGGTGACGATCCGGGCAGATTCGGAAATCTGCCCCACGGCTGTGGGGTAGATTTCCAAATCTGCCACGTGCTTTTCGACCCCCGCGACAGTCGCGTGCCACAACCGCGAAAGACCAGGTCACGCCGCCGGCGACTGCCGGTCTTCGGCGGGTTGGGGGGCGGGCTGGATGGCGCGAGTCCCCTTGCCGTGGCGGGCTTTGAGGTCGAACAGGCCGAAGATTTCCGACGCATTCAGGCTCAACGAAACGTTGGTGGCGTTTCCTTCACCCAGCACCTGGGCGAAGAGCTGTCGCTTCTCATCGAGCACCCGGTTGATCCGCTCTTCGATCGTGTCCTTGGAGATGAACTTGGTGACGATCACCTGTGTCTTCTGGCCGATCCGGTGCGCGCGGTTGATCGCCTGGTCCTCGATCGCCGGATTCCACCAGCGGTCGAACAGGAACACGTAACCCGCAAACTGCAAGTTGAGTCCCACGGCGCCGGTGCCGTAGCTCATCATCAGCAGATTGGCCTGGGGATCCTCTTTGAAGCGTTTGAGAATCGGCTCGCGCTTGGGGGTGGGGACTTTGCCGTGGTAGACCAGCGGTCGAAACCGGGCCAGCTTCTGCTCCAGCCAGTCGATGCAGGCGGTCCATTGACTGAAGAGGATCGCCTTTCCCCCCGAGGCGGCGATTTCTTCCATGTCCGCTTCGAGACGTTCCAGCTTCGAGCTTTCCCCCGTCAGCGGATCGAAGTTTGTGATCTGCTTCAACCGCAGCACCAGCTCGAAGACATGCTGGATGGAAATCGACTCTCCCAGTTCGTCGAGCTGGATGACGCCGTCTTTTTCCGCCGTTTCGTAGGCCAGACGCTGGGCGGGGGCCAATTCGAGGTATTCGTCCCGATCGAGGCGCGGCGGCAAGTCTTTCATGACCAGGTCTTTGGTCCGGCGCAGGATGAACTGCTTCGCCAGGATCGAAAGCTGGCGAATGTCGGGGGTGGCGCGGGGGGGAACGACCTCCATGTATTCGTAGAGCGAAGCGAGTTCCTCGGGACGGTTTTCGATCGGCGTCCCGGTGAGCGCCCAGCTCCGCTTCCGCGGGATGTTGCGGGCGGTCGTGGCGGTCCGTGAATCGCGGTTCTTGATCCGTTGCGCCTCGTCAAGGATCATCAGATCGAACTGCGGAAGTTGCTCGCCAAAGGCTTCCATATCGCGAACCAGGACTTCGTAGTTCGCCAGCAGAATGGTCACCCCTCCCATCATCCACAGCATTCGCCGCCGGTTGGCCTCCCCTTCGATCGTGACCACCGGGAGTTCGTCGGCCCAGGTTTTGAACTCGCGTTGCCAGTTGGGAATCAGCGGCTTGGGGCAGATGAGCAGAATCCGCCGCGCCTGGCCGGCCCGCAGCATCAGGCGGATCGCCGTGATCGTCTGCATCGTCTTCCCCAGTCCCATCTCGTCAGCGAGGAGAGCCGCCTTCTGGGAAAAGAGCCAGGCGATCCCTTCGTACTGGTAGGGAAACGGCTCGAAGGGCATGATCAACTCCTGCCCTTTCAGCCAGGTCTCCAGCGGAGGCTGCAACAAATAGAACAGACGATCTTCGATGGAGATCGCATCGGCAGGGGGCTTGATGCGGGTCGGCGGCCGGGGAGGTTTGTCGGCGGTCAGTTCGACGGGAGCCGCGGGCTGAGATGACTCCTTAGAAGAACCGGCGCCGCTGGAGTCCGAAGCCTCCTTTTCCGGAGGAGGAGGAATGAACTCCTGGCCGGCGGGAAACGTGAGGGTGATCGTAGGGATTTTCCCCCAGGAGGGGCGCCAGCGGGTGACGGCGGGGGACGTGTCGATCAGTGGCAGCCGCAGCTCACGCACCTTGGGAGGGCGCTGCAAGGCGACATTCATCCCGGAGGTGAAGATTTCCACGCCAACGGGTGGGTTCACGACCGGCGAGCGGGCTTCCGGCGCGGGCCGGCTGACGGCCTCCCGATCGCTTTCCGCCGTCGCCAGTCCAAACTCCGACGATGGCCCGGATGGCCCGGGTGGAAGCTCAGGTTGCGGTCCGCGGTAGAGGATCAGTCCTCTGGACGGCGCTTCGGAAGGGGCCGGTGTCGGGACAGAGGCAAGGTGCGGGAAAGTGCCCGAGAAAGGAACCGGAATCATCGCAGCGCCCCGGTTCGCAGCGTTTCCTGGAGCGCCTCGCGGACCCGTTCAAAGGGTTCCTGCAAGTCGGCATCGGCCGGGATCGACCGCGAGTCGCGCGACACCGTTTCGTGATCGCCGCCATGCGCGGCGTGAAAGCGGATGATCTGTCGCCCCAGACGCATCGTGCGCGCCCCTTCAGGGGGCGCACCCTTGTCGGACTGGGCAGGGGTTTGGATCAGAGCGACCGGCTGTTTGACATGCGCGCGGAGTTCGAGAATCGCCTCCCAGTCTGTGAGAATCAGTTGCGGTTTGACCCCCGCCTTGTCGACCAGCGTGCCGCCGATCAACTCTCCCAACAGAAATGGCTGCAGCGTCGGGCCATACAGAATGGCCTGGGTGGCATTGGCGCGGACGGGGGCCGTACATTGGAATTCCAGCGGGCGACCACAGTGGTTGGTCACCAGCAACCCCCCCACCAGCCCCTTGTCGGGGAGCTCCAGGGCGGTCAGGAATCCCAGTCGCAGTTGCTCATGTGGACCTTGGGCTGTCATACTTCAAAGTCATCGACCTCCCGGGGGCCTGACTTGAACCGGAGGCCACAGCGCGGCCGATGGCCGCAACCAAATGGAGATTTGAACAGGAGGACGCAGAGAAAATATGGGGTGGTAATCGCCCCAACGATCGTTTGTCGATTGCAGTTGGTTGACGCCGATTCTATGCGGCCAAACGCCGCGTCCATCTCCGCGATCTCTGCGTGCTCCTGTTCCATGTTCTTTTGCCTTGAAAAAAAGTTTCTCATGTCGCGAATATCTTCGCACCGCAACGAGATATTGTTGAATTGCGGTGCAAAGAAAAACGCCGGACGCCGAGCCGCCTTGATCACTCAAACCATTGGTGCATGATGCTTTCGGGCAATCGACCGCTGTCGTCGCTGACGCGCGGCGAAATCGAACACCATCAAACCGAACGCTTTCGGGAGCTGTTGGCGGAAGTCGTGCCGCGCAACCAGTTTTGGCAGGCCAAGCTGGCTCAGGGGGGGGTTGCCCCCTCCTCCTTCCAGACCCTGGCCGATTTGTCGAGGTTCCCGTTCACGACCAGGGAGGAAATCCTCGCCGACCAGCAGCTCCACCCCCCCTACGGGTCGAACCTGACGTATCCTGTTGCCGACTATTCGCGATTGCACCAGACGTCCGGAACGTCGGGAATGCCGATGCGCTGGCTCGACACGCCGGCAAGCTGGACGCGCATTTTGGAGTCCTGGGAGCAGTTGTTCGGTTTGATCGGTCTGCGCAAAGTGGATCGGCTGTTCTTCGCCTTTTCGTTCGGCCCGTTCTTGGGATTCTGGGCAGGATTTGAGGGGGCGCACCGGCTGGGAAGCCTCTGCATTCCCGGCGGGGGAATGAGCAGTCTGGCGCGGCTGAAACTGCTCCTGGACAACCAGGCGACGATTCTCTGTTGTACTCCGACGTATGCCCTGCGATTGGCGGAAGTGGCTGGGGAGCACGGGATCGATCTGGCGTCGTCCGCGGTCCGCGCAATCCTGGTTGCCGGTGAACCGGGAGGGAATGTGCCGGCGACCCGGCGGCGGATCGAAGCCGCCTGGGGGGGACGCGTCATCGACCATTGGGGAATGACCGAATTGGGACCGCTGGCGATCGAGCCGGAGGAGCGGCCCGGCGGATTGGCGGTTCTAGAGTCCGAGTGCATCGCAGAGATCATTGACTCGCAGAGCCTCCAGCCGGTTCCCTCTGGCGAGGAGGGAGAGCTGGTGATCACGAATCTGGGACGCTGGGGGAGCCCGCTCATTCGCTACCGGACGGGAGATCGGGTGCGCGCGACACCGGCTGGCTCCCCGACTTCCATCCCGCAGGCTCCGTTCCTGTTCCTGGAAGGGGGCATCCTGGGAAGGACCGACGACATGCTGACAATCCGCGGCAACAACGTCTATCCGGCGGCGCTGGAGGACGCGATCCGCGCGTTCCCGGAGGTCGCCGAGTTCCGAATCGAATTGCGGACGGTGAAAGCGATGCAGCACCTGCGGATCGAGTTGGAGCCGACGGCGGAGGTCACGGAGACGGAAGGAAAGCGGCTGGCGGCGGCTGTCCTGGAGACGGTCCAACAGCGCTGGCATTTCCAGCCGGAGGTGTGCCTCGTGGCCCCTGGGGCCTTGCCCCGATTCGAGATGAAAGCGCGGCGGTTTGTGCGGGTGGATTAGTGCTTTGTCATAGCGCACAGTTCGGACCGTAGCCACGCTCGACAGAGCGTGGGAAACCATTGGAAACTGACTGGACACCCACGGTCTGGCGACCGTGGCTACTTGAAAACCAAAGAGCGACAAAGCCCAGGGGGGCGGGAGAGGGATTCCGCCACCCCATTTGCGAGGCTGGCGTTGTGTCCGGTCGGGGGGATTCCTAGAATCAGGCTTGGAAATGACTTGCCGTCTGACAGGGAGGTCTTGACCGGGGAGGTTTTGACATTGAGAGACGGCGCCGCTCGAAACGACGGGTGCATTGATGGGAATGGAGCTGTCGCTGGCAAATAACGAAGTGGTTCCCGACGCCGGGGAAGACGATGTCAACCGGGCGTTCGCGGAGGGGGCTGATTTCGGTCCCTATGCCATTGTGTCCCCCTCGGACGAAGAGTTTTTGCAGGTCGCCGAAGCACAGTGGGCCTCTCGCGAGGCGGAAGACATGGGGGCCTGGTGCCAGGACTACGAGGCGAAAACGGCGCACCTGCCCCGGAACAAGCGTCCCGCCTGGTATGTCCTGGAGTACCGCGATCCCGACGAGGAGGTGGTGTTCATCGCCACGTCGGTGCTGAGTCGGGCTGAAGTCCGCGAGACGGTGCTCGATTACATCCAGGGGGGAACGAAGTGGCGTCGGGGTCGCACGTGGGAGCATCTGGCCGATTGAGGCGTCATGAGCAACGTTCGGGACTTTGGCGCCGCCGGGGATGGCCAGCGCGACGATGCAGAGGCGATTGAGCACGCCTTGCGTGACGGCGACGGGGTGCTGGAATTTCCCCCTGGGCTCTACCGCATCTCGCGGACGATCGAGATTCCGCTGGCGGAGCGCGGTCCGACGGCGATCCACGGCTCGGGAGGGACCGCCCGGCTGATCATGGCCGGACCGGGCCCCGCGCTTTCGCTCGTCGCCACGCATACGACCACCGCCGATCCCGCGGGATTCCGCCCGGAGGAATGGCTCCGCGAGCGCATGCCGACGGTGAGCGCCCTGGAAATCGTCGGCGACCATCCGCGGGCGGACGGCCTGCTCATCAGCGGCGTCATGCAGCCGACCCTCTCGGGGGTTCTGATTCGGCAGGTTCAAACCGCCGTCCACGTGCAGGGGCGGGCGCGAAACCTGTTGATCACCGGCTGCCATTTCTACCACAACGGCGGAATCGGCGTGCATCTCGATCGGGTGAATCTCCACCAGGCGAACATCATCGGCTCGCACATCAGCTATTGCCGCCGCGGCGGGATCCGCATCGAGGGGAGCGAAATCCGCAACCTGCAAATCACCGGAAACGACATCGAGTACAACAACCACAAATCATTTCCAGGGGCCGAGGCGGAACCGACGGCCGAGGTTTATGTCGACTCCCGCGAAGGTTCCGTCCGCGAAGGGACGCTCAGCGGGAACACGATCCAGGCGACGTACAGTCCCGGCGGGGCCAACGTGCGGCTGATCGGCAACAGCCCTGAGGCCAATCACAAAGTCGGGCTGTGGACGATCTCCGGAAACCTGATCGGTAGCCAGGAATACAACATCCACCTCACCAGCGCCCGCGGGGTGACGATCACCGGCAATGTCCTCTACAGCGGGCACAATCGCAATCTGTTCATCGAACATTGCCGCAATGTCGTCGTGGGCTCCAACGTCTTCGATCACAATCCCGACTATGACCGGCAGGAACTGTGTACCGGGATTCGTCTGGAAGCGAGCGTCGATTGCGCGCTGCAGGGGCTGGTGATTCAGGATTGTCAGTCGGGACGCCACACCGTGAAAGAGGCCGGACCGCAGGCGCGCCAGGGACTGGTCGAACTGGTCCGCTGTCGGCGGATCAACGTCAGCGGGACGCAGATTCTGGAAGGGGCGCCGTGCGGCCTGTTCGTTGACGACTGCCAGGATACGTTGATCACCGGCTGTACGATTCTCGACGCGCGCACCCCCCCGCTGATGGAAGCGGCCATTCGCTGGCAGGGCTCCGGCGCCGGCAACCTGATCAGCGCGTGCCGCGTCGGTTCCGGATCCGCCGGATCGATTCTTGCTCCCCAGGGGGTGCGGCAATGGAACAATCTGCCGGGGTGATTTTGACCGACGGAGGTGTTGTGATGCCAATGCATGATTGGACGAGCGTTCCAGCGGGGTTATTTCACCACTTTCATCAACACTGGACGATCGAAATCGCGAGCAGTCTCAACCGGGGGTTGCTCCCCAAGGGACTGTCGGCGCTGGTTGAGCAACGCGCTGGCCGCAGCGAGCCGGACGTGTTGGCCATTGAGTCGCACAATTCCCAAGCTGCGCTGGCCGAGACGGCAGGGGGCATCGCGACCCTCCCGCACCCCGTCACCAGCATCATCCGGCGTTCCAGCAAAGAACTCTACGCCGAGCGGGCCAATCGGATTGTCATCCGGCAGCATCTGGGGCGTATCTTGGCTGTCATCGAAGTCGTCTCGCCCGGCAACAAGGACAGCAGGGGAGCATTGAGGCGCTTCGTTGAGAAGACCGCGGATTTCCTTCAAGAAGGCGTCCACGTGCTGGTGGTCGATCTGTTCCCGCCGACCCCCCGCGATCCATTTGGGATACACAAAGCGATCTGGGACGAATTCGAAGAAGAGCCATTCACTTTTCCGGCCGGCAAGGACCGCATTCTGGCCTCCTACGAATCGGATGGGGAGAAAACAGCCTACGTGGAACCGGTCGCCGTGGGGCAGGTACTACCGGCGATGCCGCTGTTTCTGACACGGGGCCTGCACGTTGATGTGCCGCTTGAGGCCGCCTATCAGGTGGCCTGGAAGGCCAGCCCTGAGGCACTGCGCGTGGCGGTGGAGACGGGGGGAGGATGAGGATTCTGAGAGCGAAAGGCTGCTCCATTAACAGGAAAGGGAGCAGCAGTCGCGTAATCTGACCCCAAAGTGTCGGATTTCGGCGTTTTTCGATCGTCGAGGGTCTTGACCTTTACGGGCGAAACCCGATAATGGGTATGGAACTGGAGTGGGGTCTGCCCGACCTCAATATACCGCCTTCCCGGCGGTTCCCAGTTCCTTTTTCTTGCGCGGACGGTCATTCCCACTTCTTGCGTACCGTGACGCTCCCGCTGGGATGCGCGTCCCATCTCTGAATCCCCATCCGGCTGTACCCGTTGATCGTACCAGTCCATTCCAATTGGCGCAACTGGCTGAGCCATGCCTTGAATCGCAAATCGCCTACGGCACGTCGCCCCAGAATATAGGCGCCAATATCAGCGAGCTGTATTCCTGGCGTGACATGCGACACTCCGATCAGAGGATAGTGCGAGACGTTTCGAAGCTGAACTCCAGAAACGAATCGGCGAAGCGAAATGGCCACTTGCAGATCGGCAAGTTGCTCGTCAAACACAAGATTCACGAGGACGCTTGCCCCAGATTCTCCAGCAGCGGCCGAAACGCGGCGAAGAATCTCGACTAACGGGAACGACAACTTGCCTGGTTGTCTGAGGATGTCTTTTGCTCCGTAAACTGCCGCCCCGAAGACATAAACTGGATGTTCGTCCACATTCTTCCAAAGTTCAGAGATCACTTCCTGGACAACGAGGTGATTCTTTGATGATCCATATTGTTGAGCCATCTTGAAGGAGTAGTTCGATAAGAGTTTCTGTCCCTTCAATTCCAGCGAGAGATCTTTCGCGTGTTCTCGACCGAAGTACTTTCTTTTCGCTCGGTAGATCACTTGATCAATATGCGGCAGCGATCGGGCGTGAAGCAGTACCGCGACGACTGTCGTTACTCCGCCCTCATCTGGATACGATTCGTCAAAAAAGCACCACATTCTCGATACCCCCGCTGTTGACAGTCCCAAATTCCGTGTGAATCCCATCGCCGGAGGCCTAACGCCTTATTGTTTGAACAGCGGCGCCAGCAGTTCCTCCTCCGGGGGTTCCAATCCCATGCCCCACACCAAGTTTCCCTGGCGCTGGGCTGCCATTTGGGGCCATAAAGAACGGCCACTGGCCCACATTATCCGAAATAGTGCCCATTTTCCGCAAGGTATTGATTTCGTTCACTCTTCCCGATATGATTCCCGGTCTCTATGAAACCTGAGAGCGGCGGTTCGTTTTCTCATTCGCGCCTGTTGGCCGATGAGGGGCGAGTTTCCTGCCGCTTACCGCGGTGAAGCGATGATGAATTCTCGACCGTATTACCGTCCGCCCGACTGGATCGGCTAACGAGAGTTCTGCGCTGTCCGTGCTGTATTTCGCTGTCCGCGCTCCGGCCCTCTGGCCGAGTTGCTTTTCCAGGTTCTCCCTCCCGATTCCCGCACTACTTCGCCCGAGGCATCATGCGTCGCCAGGACATTCGAAACATTGCCATCATCGCCCACGTTGACCACGGCAAGACCACGCTGGTCGACAGCCTGCTCAAGCAGAGCGGTCAATTCCGCGATTCCGAGTTGAGGGAGACCTGCATCCTCGACTCCAACGACCTGGAACGGGAGCGGGGGATCACGATTCTGGCCAAGAACATCGCCGTGTCGTACCAGGGGGTGAAAATCAACATCATCGACACCCCCGGCCACGCCGACTTTGGTGGCGAGGTGGAACGGGTTCTGAAAATGGCGGATGGCGTGCTGATGCTGGTGGACGCCGCCGAGGGAACCAAGCCCCAGACGCGGTTCGTCCTCCGCAAGGCGCTGGAGTGCAAGTTGAAACCGCTGGTGGTGATCAACAAGATCGATCGGGCGGATGCCCGCCCCCAGGAGGCGCTGTCGGAGACGTTCGATCTGTTTGTCGAATTGGGAGCCGACGACGAGGCGCTCGATTTCCCGTACATCTTCGCCAGCGGCCGGGCGGGATACGCGACGCACGATCCGCTGGTCAAGACCGACAACATCGCTCCGCTGTTCGACATGATTCTCGAGCACGTCCCCGGTCCCGACGTGAATCCCGACGATCCGTTGCAGATGATGGTCACGACGCTGGCCTGGTCCGACTATGTCGGCCGGATCGCCACCGGTCGGATCAAGAGCGGCAAGATTCACAAAGGGGAACGGATCGCCCTGCTCCGCGCCGACGGCTCGCAAGTGCCGGGAACGGCCGTGGCGGTCGAGGTCTTCGACAAACTGGGGCGCGTCCCCGTGGACGTGGCGACGGCCGGCGACATCGTGGCGCTGACGGGACTTCCCGAGCCGGAAATCGGCGACACGGTCGCCTGCCCGGAAAATCCAGTGGCCCTGGAACGGATCAGCGTCGACGAGCCGACCCTCACGATGCAGTTCACGATCAATTCCTCCCCCCTCGCCGGACGGGATGGCAAGTACGTCACCAGCCGCCACCTCCGCAGCCGACTGTATCGCGAACTGGAGTCCAACGTCGCGCTCCGCGTCGAGTCGGCCCCCAACAGCGATCACTTTCAGGTCTCCGGGCGCGGCCTGCTGCACCTGGGAATCCTCATCGAGACGATGCGCCGCGAAGGGTACGAATTGTCGATCGGCAAGCCCGAAGTGATTCGCAAGCAGATTGACGGCAAGTGGCATGAGCCGTTTGAAACGCTGACCATCGATGTCCCTAACGCCGACGTGGGGCCGGCGATGGAACTGACCGGCGCACGGCGCGGGCAGATCATCGAGATGCGCGCCGGCGAGACGGGACTCACCCACTTGTCGTTTTCGATTCCCGCCCGCGGGCTGATCGGGCTGCGGACACGGCTGCTGAACGCCACGCGCGGCGAGGCGATCATGCATCACCGCTTCGAAGCGTATCGCCCCTGTGAAGGAGAGATTCCCAAGCGCGGCAACGGGGTGCTCGTGTCGCAGGACAACGGCAAGGCGGTCGGCTTCGCCCTGTGGAAGCTGCAGGAGCGGGCGGCGCTGTTCGTCAGCCCCGGTGACGAAGTGTATGAGGGGATGGTCGTGGGAGAAAACTCCCGCGATAACGACATGGTGGTCAACCCCATCCGCGAAAAGAAGCTGACCAACATCCGCACCACCTCTGCCGACGAACACATCGTCCTGCAGCCTCCCCGCCAGATGAGTCTGGAGCAGGCGCTGGAGTACATTGAGGACGACGAATACGTCGAAGTCACTCCCAAAGTGATCCGGCTGCGAAAAATCCTGCTCACCGAGAACGCCCGCAAACGAGGCTTCCGAGCCAGCCGCCAACCGACGGGGTGAACTCCGGTCGCGTCGCAGCGATGGCACACCAGGCGCACACGACGGATTTACGGACGACTCGCGAGTCCTTCGTCAGGCTCGGTCGACGACTCGTTGCTGCGCCGCTGCAGGATTCGTCGCACCCGGCCGGTGGCCGCATCGCGCAGTGACACCTCCCCCTCGGCCGTCGCCGAAGCCAGCCAGGTCCCGGAAGGATCAAATCGTACGACTGAAGGGAGCTGCCGGGTGTCGATGACGTTCAATGCGTCTCCCGACTGAATATCCCAGAGGCGGATGGAACCATCGCGGCTGCACGTGGCGAGCCGCCCGCCGTCGGGACTGAGCGCCGCGCTGTGCAGGCGATCGGCGTGTCCGACAAAAGTCAGGCGTTCGCGGCTGTCGGCGATGTCCCACAGCCGCGCCGTTCCGTCGTAGCTGGCCGACAGGAGCGCCCCTCCATCGTGGCTGAAGGCGACCGACATGACATCGTCGCCGTGGATCGACAGCGTGGCGAGCGATTCGCCCGTTTCCAACTGCCACAAGCGGATGGTGTCGTCGCGACTGCCGGAGGCGATCAGATCGCCCGCGGGGTTGATGGCGACCGTGGGAATGGCGGCGGTGTGTCCGAGCAACTCATGGCGCGCCGTTCCCGTGGCGGTCTCCCAGACGCGAACGGCCTTGTCATCGCCGACCGAAACGAGATGTCGGACGTCCGGTGTAAACGCCACGCCATGCACGTCGTTGGAGTGTCCTTCACAACGGCGGACCAGGCGCCAGTCGGCAACGTTCCAGAGGTTGATGGCTCCGTCGCCGCCGCCGCTCGCCAACAGCGTTCCGTCCGGGCTAAAGGCGGCACAGAAGAGCCATTTGACGTGCGCGTCGATCGACGCCACCTTCCGACCGGTGCGCGTCTCCCACACTTGCAATTTGCCCGTGCCGTCTCCGGCCGCCAGGAGGTCTCCATCGGAGCTGAAGGCCAGAGCGATCACGGCGTGGCGAAATACCCTGCGGGCTGACAGTCTGCCGCCGATCTTGTCGAGAAAGACAATTGTCAAGCCGGGCCGCGCCTGGCGCAACCGCTGCATCCCTTCGTCCGATACCTGGCAAGCGGAGAGATTTACGGTCTGCAGTTCACCGCAGTTCGCCAGGGTCTTCAGTCCCTCGTCGGTCACGGCCGTCGCTTGCAGGGCCAGATTTTTCAACAGGGGAAGGCGCGCCAATGCGGTCAGACCCTCGTCCGTGATTCCGGTGCTGGTCAAATCAAGCGTCGTCAGGGTCGTCAAGTTTCCCAGTTCGCTGAGAAAATCTTCGTTCACGGTCGTCCCTTTCACGCTCAGCTCTTCCAGCCGAGGCAACTCTTTCAAGTGCCGCAGCCCGTCGCGCGAAATGCTCAGTTGATCCAGGCGCAACGTGCGGAGCGTTCCAATCCGCGCCACCCGTTCCAGGCCGGCATCACCCACATCGGTCACTGACAGGTTGAGCGAGCGGAGGGCGTCCAGATGTTCCAATTTCGCCAGGAGCCTCTCCGGGACGCGCGCCCCGGTCAAATCGATCTCGACAATTGGCTCCAGGTTCCTGGTCTCCCCCGGCCAGAAGCGGGGAATCTGGCCGAGCGCCGCGGGATCAGTCCGGACAGAGCCCCCCAGCGCTTCAATCTCGCCAATCAGGAGCGCGGTGGACCGGCGTTTGGAGTCGACTGCCAGCACCAGGCAGAACATCACCAGGATGAACAGCGCCAAAGCCCAATAGACCAGACGCAGTTTTCGAACCGGGGGGAATGAGTCATGGGACATGCGTCAACTCCTGAAGCCCCAGCCAGAACCCCCTACGCCATCAACTCGCGGATCGGTTTGCCGCTGGTGATCATGGGGGTGGGGCGACCGCTTTGGTCGTAGTATTGCAGGTCTGGTTCGATCCCCAGGACATGGAAGATCGTCGCCATCATGTCTTGAGGCGAGATCGGGTTGTTCTGGGGGACTTCCACTTTGGCGCTCGATTCTCCCACCACCTGGCCGTTCTTCAATCCGCCACAGGCAAAGGCCAGCGTCGAGAGGGGCGCCCAGTGATCGCGACCGGCCGAGGCATTGATCCGCGGCGTGCGACCAAACTCGCCGGAGATGACCAGCAGGATGTTTTTGTCCTGTCCTCGTTGCACGATGTCGTCGACGAACGCCGCCACCGCCTGGTCAACCTGTGGACAGAGGTTCTTTAGTCCCGGCACAATCTGGCCATGCATGTCCCAGCCGCCAAAATGGATCGTGACGAAACCGGTCCCCGCTTCGCACAGACGGCGGGCCAGCAGCATTTGCTCTCCCAGCCCCGGTCCGTACTTGGCCTTCAGCCGCGGATCTTCCTTCGTCAGGTCGAAAGCTTCTTTCGAACGTCCGAGCACCAGATCGAAGGCTTGCCCTTCGAACGCGTCGAGACCGCGCATGAGTCCGGTGCGGTCCGTTGCGCGGTTGATGCGATCCAACCCTTTGAGCAATCCGCGCCGGTCACCGATGCGGTCGACTTGGAGCTGCACATTCATGTTCTGCCGCGCCTCGCCCCCGGAGTCGAACGGCCCGTTGGACGCTCCCAGCCAGGCGGCGCCGTCTCCGTAAATGCCGTTCATTCGCACATAGGTCGGAATTCCCGTGACCGGATGGCTGGCCCCCCGATAGCGCGAGACAATCGCGCCGAGCGACGGCTTGATGGGGGGGAAATTGGCGTCCGCCGGCGGATAGTCGTAGCCGGTCATCACGTAATGCGTTCCGCCACCATGTCCGCTGTTGCTGTGGGCGAATGAGCGAATGTAGCTGAAGTGATTGGAAAGCTGCGCGATCTGGGGGAACAGACCGCCGATCGTGACCCCCGGCAACGACGTGGCCACTTCACCGACCGCCGAACGGTACTCCGCCGGGGCGCTCATTTTGGGATCAAACGTTTCGACGTGCGTCGGTCCCCCACCCAGCCAGAGCCAGACGACCGAAGTGTCCTTGTGAGGGCGCCCCGATTCCGCCGCGGTGCCCCGCGCCCGCAATAGATCGGAGAGCCCCAGTGCCCCCAATCCCAGCGAGCCAACTTGCAGAAAACTCCGTCGGCTGAGGCCATCGCAGGTGTGTGATCCATTCCGTCCAACGAAGGTCAGCATGCTGGGGCTCCTGTCTGGTGACTCCGTAATACGCGCTGGATGAAAACAGCTCGTGATGCGCCGATTTTGGCCAACGCATCAAACCCTGTTGACGTGATAATACGATCGGCAACCGTGGCAGGTCAAGGTGAGTGACCGGCATCGCGCCGAGTCGGATGAGGGTGAGCCGGATTGGAAATCGCCCACTCAGCGCCCCACCGACTCCTGCGCTGGTGCGGGAACGATCACGTCCCGCGAATGATTTTCAATCCCGGCAGCGCCGCCTGGAGCTTGGCGACTCCGGCGTCGGTGACCTTGGTCTGCCAGACGTACAGCGATTTGAGCTTTTTGAGTCCTTCCAGATGCACCAGCCCGGCGTCAGTGATCTCGGTGCCGTACACGTTGAGATATTCGAGGTTCTCCAGCCCCTTGACCAATTCCAATGCTTTGTCGGTGATCTTGGTCTTTTCCAGGTGCAGCCGCACGAGGGTCTTTTGATTGGCGAAGTTCCCGATCCCGTCGTCGGTGACCTCGGTCCCCCGCAAGTTGAGATGCGCCAATCTGGTCAGTTCCTTGAGCGGGGCGAGCAAGTCGTTGCCGACCTTTCCGGAAGCGGTGATGTAGCTGACGTCGAGGCGATTGTCGTTCTGGGCGATCTCGAGCACGAGCGCGCCGCACTCCTTGATCTTGGCAATGGCCTTCTTCTCCGCCTCGGCATCCTGCGCCTGCACCAGCGCGGGGAGGGCCGTGAACAACACCAGCAACAGCGATCGGCAACGCATGGGTGAAACTCCTGTTTCGAGGGATGGATTGATGTCCAACGCTCACGCCGCCCAGGGGGGACCGCCCCTCGCGCGGCGAGAAAACCAGACTTCGGACTGTGTTCCGTTACTCGTATCGATTATACTCAATTTGACTGGTGCGTCGACCGAGCACAGATTGCCAGGTTCCAGGAGGAACCCGGCTCGCCTGCCCGATTCGTCTGTTCCGTGTCTGTCGGGCTGTCGTGAAGGCCCTGTTCTCGGTTTGCGACCCGTTCCGCGACAACGACGGGTTGCTCGATTTGCTACGGAGGAGAAGTTGCCCATGGGCGCCAACTTGTATGTTGGAAATCTGAGCTACAATGTGACCAGCTCGGATCTCGAAAAGCTGTTTGCGGAGTATGGCACGGTGAAGAGCGCGCAAGTCATTGCCGACAAATACACCGGCCGCAGCAAGGGGTTTGGTTTCGTCGAAATGAAGAGCGACGCCGAGGCGCAGGCCGCGATCACCGGACTCAATCTGCACGAACATGACGGTCGCTGCATCACCGTCAACGAAGCCCGTCCGCGGGAAGAGCGCGGTGGTGGTGGAGGGGGCGGTGGCCGCGGCGGTTACGGTGGAGGGGGAGGTCGCGGTCGTGGCGATCGCCGCGGAGGTGGTGGGGGAGGCGGACGGTACTAGGGCCAAGAGTGAAGAGTGAAGGATGAAGGATGAAGGATGAAACGGTTTTTCCGCATTCATCCTTCCGCCTTCATCCTTCTGTTTTTTCCCCCCAGTGTCCTTCCGACAATTCATGCGGCGCGCGGGCCGCTTCCAACAGTTCGATCAGTTGCGCGAGTCGAGGGGGAGGCAAATGCCCCAGTTGCCGGTCATGGCAGGCGCGGACCGGCGTATCGAGTTGCTCCAGGAGCTTGAGCCCTTCCTCAGTGATCCCCACGAGCACCTGGCGGCGGTTGGCCGCCGGTCGCTGGCGAACGATCCAGCCCCGCACTTCCAGCTTGTCCAGCATGCGCGTGATGTCCGGCGCGCGGGACACGAGTCGCGCTCCGAGGGCCAGGGTCGGGACCGAATCGGGATGCTCCCCCCGCAAGAGCCTCAGCACGTTGTATTGCTGCGGGGTGAGGTCGAACCGGGCAAACAGCTCGTCTTCGAACTGGCGCAGCCGATCGTAGGTGCGCCACAGGTTGAGAAACGCCTGCTGCTGCAGTGAATCGAACCGGCCGGGAGAGGGATCGCGGGATGAAGTCATGCGGTGACTATACCGCAGGACCGTCGGGGACAAACAGTCACCCGCCGCGCACCGGCGGCGCGCTGTAAAGAATGCGCTCTCGCCGAGAGCCTCTTCCATCCCAGAATCTGTCCCATCCCAACGGTGCGGTTCAGTCGCGTGCCACACGCAGCGGAGGTTCACCGGGACGTTCGCCCTCCCGTGGACAAGATCGTGTGCCTCGGCGCGGCGGCAACCGGTCTTTTGTCCACTTGAGCGAAAACTTTCGCCAAATGGACTTGACGCAGCGAAAGGAGTCGCTACAGTTGGTTCAGCGAAAGGTTTCGCTGCCGCGGGCCGTGTCTGTTTTCAAGTGAGTTGCCCTATGCGCGAACTGGGTTCGTCTCAGCCGACGGCAGTGGAGTTGGAAATCCTGCGGATCTTGTGGGAACTGGGCCCCAGCCCCGTGCGCGACGTGCATGCGCGGCTGGCGCAGGCCAAAGGGACCAATTACTCCACCACCGTCAAGATGCTCTCGGTCATGCTCGCCAAAGGGCTCGTGAAGCGGGACGAACTCGCCTCCCCGCACGTGTATCGTGCGGCGCTCTCCCGCGATCGGGCGGCGAAGAAGTTTCTCAATGAACTCATTGAAAAAGTGTATGACGGCTCGGCGATGAGTCTGGTCTTGCAGGCGCTGGCGGGGGGCCGCGCCTCGCAGGAAGAAATCGCCGAGGCGCGCCGCCTGCTGGATGAAATGGATGGGCAGCGCTGAGCGGACAAACGCCAGCGCCGTCACATAGGGTACAGCCGGTGCGGGACGGGAGCGTCAGGAGCCACAGCGACAGACTGATCGTTGCGGCTCCTTCGAGACAGAGCGACTCCGGGAGAATTCCAGATGAACGAATTCGTAGAACGACTCGGCTGGGTGCTGATCCATTCGTTGTGGCAGTTTGTCCTCGTGGCGTTGCTGGCGGGATTGGTTGTCCGCCTGCTGCGGCGGCGGACCGCCTCCTTGCGGTACATCGTGCTGGTGGCGTCCCTCGCCGCGTCGCTGGGGGGACCGATTGCCACCTGGCATCTCCTGCCGAAACGTTCCACCCCGCGGCACACGCTGGCAGAGGAGCTTCCCACGGGAGTCGCCGCGGCTGACGACCCCCGCGCCGATTTCCCGGACGTCGATGAATTCCCGCTGGAAAGTCCATCGCTCGCACTGGGAAATCAGACATCGATCGAGCCCTTTGAAGCGAACGCGGCGGTTTCTCCAATGCTGGAAGCGGCGCCGGCCCGGTCATTCGCCACACCGTCGGAACCAGAATTGGGTTGGATGGAACGGGGAGCGCTGCTGCTGCGTCCGTGGCTGGGGTGGATCGTCACCGGCTGGAGTTGTGGCGTCGCGCTGTGCGCCTTGCGCCCGCTGCTGGGCTGGCATACGCTGTGGCGGCTCAAGCGGGTGGGAGTCTCCCCCGCTGCCGAAGCGGTTGCTGCCGCGGCCGAACGGGTCTCCCGCCAACTTGGATTGCGGCGCGTCGTCCGCGTCTGGAACTCGACCTGGGCGCAAGTTCCCGTCGTCGTGGGCTATCTCAAGCCGGTGATCCTCTTGCCGGCCAGCCTGGCGATGAGCATTCCCCTGGCCCAATTGGAAGGGATCCTGGCGCACGAACTGGCACATGTGCGGCGGCATGACTTCGTCGTCAATTTGCTGCAGACGCTGATCGAGACGCTGTTCTTCTATCACCCGGCGATCTGGTGGCTCTCGCGCCGCATCCGCGTCGAACGGGAACATTGCTGCGACGATCTGGTGGTGCAGGCGTTGGGCAATCGGGCGGAGTATGGCCGGGCGCTGGTGGCGGTCGAGGAATTGCGCGGTCGCGCCTCGGTTCTGGCGCTGGGGGTTGCGGATGGATCACTGCTGCATCGGATCCGTCGAATCGCCGGCCTGGGGGGGGTTCGCCCAGCCAGCCGGTTGAGCGACCTGGTGATTCCAACAGTCATCGGCCTGGCAACAATCGCCATGGTGTTGCCGCTGGCGTTTGGCACGCTGGCGGAACAGGACATTTTGAACTCGAACGAGACCTCCGATGCGACCGATACGACCGAGTCAACAGAGTCGGACGATGAGCAGAACGAATCCGCAACCTCCGGCGTACAGTCGGTTCCCCCCTTGCTTGAGTTTCGGATCGCGGCCCAACCGGCGGACAGCGAACCTCCGGAGCCGGTCGATCCGCTCGAACGGAACGTGTCGCTCAATGGCGATCAACGGACGCTCCAGTCGGCCCTGGAGCAGGTGGCCGCCCAGGCCGGGTTGACCCTCGAACTGGACCTGCCGGCGCTGGCGCAAGTGGAACTCGATCCACAGCAACCGGTGACGGCGAGTTTTGAGCGTTTGGCACTTCATCGGGCGCTGGGGCGACTGATTGACTGGGAGGCGCACCAGGGAGTGATGCGCGAAGTGCGCGGCGACCGACTGGTTCTGACGACGCTCCAGGCGTGGCAACAGCGGACATTGGAACGACTGCCGGAATGGATGCAGCTGCACTATAACCACGGACTTTTGGCCCGCGTGGATGACCAGAACGCCGTGGTTTCGGTGACAACCAGCAGTATTGTGACGGGCGAACTTCTCGAGAAACTTGCATCGCTCCCGCAACTGCGAGAATTGGACATCGAGGTCACCAAGGGACTCACGCCAGCCGACTTGTCGCATTTGGGCAAGATGTCCCGCCTGGAGAAGCTCTCCCTGTACAGTGTCAACACCGAAGGAGCGGGACTGGGTGACGACGCGATTCGGAGCGTACTCCGCGTGGCGTCGCTGCGCGAGTTGTCGATCTCCGAATGCGGGACGACCGACGCCGGCGCACTTCTGCTGGAGCAAATGCCGCAGCTCCGGTCGCTGAGCCTAAGGCAGGAAGGAAAGTTGACCGACGCCGCGCTGAGTTCCATCGGCAAGCTGTCGCAGTTGGAGTCGCTGTCGCTCGACAGTTACGTCGGAATCGAACGGCTCGGCTGGATGCGGTTCTCTGCCAATGGGATCCGCCGATTGAAGGGGCTGAAGGATCTGCAAGCGCTCCACCTGGTGGGGCAGGAGGTTCCCGCCGACGCCCTGGAGTTTCCCCGGCTGACGGCGCTGGGCTTGGGACATGCCAAAGTCGGAGATGACGTTGCCGCCAGGATTGCCGGGCTGCGCGCGCTGCGCAATCTGGAACTGATGTATTGCCGGATCGGCGACGAGGGGTTGCGGAAGATTGCCACGCTGCCCGAACTTCGCCGTTTCAATTTCAACGGGCTGACGGTCACCGACGCGGGGATCGCGCATTTTCGATCGCACCCGCGGCTGGAGCACATCACCCTGAGGGCCGGAGGGCTCACCGATCAGGCGCTGGAACATGTCGCCCAGATCAAGACGCTGACGCGTCTGGACCTGTACGGAAGCGGCCAGCCGGGGGTCTCCCCCGGACGAGCCTTCAGCATGGAGGGACTCCAACAGCTAAGGCACCTCCCGCAACTCGAAACGCTGTATTTGAAGAACCTCGATCTGCCGGGGGGCTATGCCGGGTTGAAAGTGTTGACACACCTGCGCGAGCTGTCGCTCATGATGTGCAACATCACCCAGGGGGAACTCGACCTTTTGGCCGAGGAATTGCCCGAGGCGCGCATCACACACGCCACCGGCGGTTGGAGTTATGAACCGCTGAAGAAGAGGCGCGGCAGCCGTAAACGAGTGGACGTCAGTTTTCCGCCGCAGCCCGCCGATCCGGCACCGGCCGTCACGCCCGATGCTCAATCCGCGGTGGCGCCCTCCCGCGCATCCAACGGCTCCGGCAAGAAGGCCGCTTCCTCGGCTTTCGCAAGTTGGCCGTCGTTTCGTCATGGCCCAATGCAGACAGGAGTCGCCTCCAGTCCCCTGCCGACAAAGCTGGCGCACCGCTGGGAGGTCAAATTGGGCGGACCGATCAGCGGAACAGCGGCCATCGTGAAAGGGCAGGTCTATGTCGCGTCCCAAGCGGGAGAACTGGCCTGCCTGGATCGACGCACAGGCGAGCGACTTTGGAGTTATTGGTCCGACAAGGATTCCAATCCAAGAAGCTCGCCCAGCTTCCGGACCTCCCCCACGGTGACAGACGAGACGGTTTATCTGGGAGACGACGAGGGGGTCATGCATGCCATCGACCGAACCACCGGCGTTAAGCGGTGGACGTTCAAAACCGACGGGGAGATTCGCAGTGCCGTGCAGGTCACGACGGGAAAGGTGCTCTTCGGATCGTACGATAGTCATGTCTATTGCCTGGATGAGAAGGATGGCGCGCTGGTTTGGAAATTCCAGACGGAATCGAACGTGCATGCGACTCCTACCATTGTGGATGGGCTGGCGCTGGTCGCCGGTTGTGACGGACATCTGCGGGCACTCGATCTCCAAACCGGTCTCCAAACGGCGGACATCCTGCTGGGACAGAACCTGTGTACTTCTCCTGCGGTGGTCGATGACAAGGTGTACGTGGGATCGTATACCGGCGAAGTGATCGCGGCGAACTGGCAGACTGGCGGGATTCTGTGGCGCTATGCCTCCGGGAATCAGGCGTTTTTATCATCCCCCGCGGTGACGAATGGCCAAGTCTGCCTGGGTTGCCAGGACAAATCGCTGTACGTTCTCGACCGTGCGAACGGAGAGTTGCTCTGGAAGTTTGCGACGGGGGGCAAGGTCGATAGCGCGCCGGTCATCGCCGGATCGCGTCTGTTTGTGGGAGCAGACGATGGCTTCCTCTATGAGTTCGACTTGGAGTCAGGCGCGCTGCGGGAGAAATTTCCCTTGGGGGGACCGGTGACGGCAGCCCCCGCCGTCGGCGAGGGAGTGCTGGTGATCGGTTGCGAGAGCGAATCAGGACGGGTGGTGTGCCTCTCCGGAGCGCCGCTGGATTCACAGCCGGCCACCAGTGAAGGCTGGGGCCCGGAGCACCACGGGCTCCGAACGCGGCTCATGGTGAATTCCACCCGGCATGCCGTTGGCCAACCGCTCCAGGTCTCGTTCGAGGTGAAGAACTTTGGTGACGTTCCCAGGAAATTCAATCCCCAGGGGGGAAGCCATTTTCGCGGCGTCGAGGTGATCGACCCCCAGGGGAAACCGTGCGAATTCGTGCATCCCCGCGTGGGAACGATTGCCAACGACGAGGTTCTGGCACCGGGCAAAACCCGACTCCTGTTCGAGAACGTCGATCTCGCGGCGCTGTTTCTGTTGACCGTTCCGGGCGACTACACGATCCGGATGAATGGTGGTCCCCAGGGCCAAGTCGGTCCGATCCATGACGAACTCGCTCCCATCCCCCCTCCGGAGGATGCGTCGGTGACACTGGAACCGGGGGAGCTCTCGCCGATTCAAGCGCTGTTCCTGAAGCTGCGCCCCGTGGCCCCCGCGGGATGGGGAGTGACATTGATGGGAGAAGTGATCGACTTCTCCGGACCGGGGGGGGCGAAACTGCTCCCCCCTGGCGTTGAGCCGACGCACGTCCAAGTGTGGTTCGCCAAAACCGAGTTCTCACCCGCAGCCGAGGCGGCCCGCGCGCGAGAATTCCCCAACGAAAAACTCCCCCCGATCACCCGGCTGGGAGAGACGCCGCTCGGTTTCGGCCACATCACTGCCACGGCACCGGCCCTCACGGCCTGGCCCAAATGCCTGAACCAACTGCGCAGTACGATCGCCGGGGCCGCGCGGGAATCGCGCGGGGCGCGCCTGCGATTTCTTGGCGGCCCGCAGCGAGAACCGCTGGTTGGGCTGCGGGTGGAAATCACGAACGACTACGGCGATCAACTCAAGAGCTTCGGGACATTCACAACCGACGACACGGGAATGATCCAAGTCACTTTGCCGATCGCCTTTTACCACCTGCATCTCCAGGCCGACCGGGAGTTCCCTTATCTGCCGGTCGAGATGCTCTGGAACAAGCGGCCGCGCGGGCCGCGGCCCGACCTGAGCCTGGCGATTCGGGAGTCTGGCGCCGAGAAATGGCTGCATGGCCAGAACCAATCGGTGGATGTCAAGGCGCCTGAAAAGCCGGGGGAGTTGCCGCTGCTCACCTACACGCTCCTTCCCGCCTGCGAACTGGTGCTCCGCGCCGTTGACGCCGACACCGGGCGAGGATTGCCCGGCGCCACGTTTTATCAGGAAAACGCCGTCGGGGAAGATTGGGCGCACCCCATCACGGGCCAGAATCTTGGTGCTGCATTGGAATCTGGCAACCGGGAGACTCCCGACGCAGCGCAGGCCACCGACAAAGAGGGGCGGTTCATTCGGCTGGTCGGCGCCAACGCCGGGTTCAAGTATGGCGTCGAACGCCCTCCGGCCGGTTATGAGGAAGCCGAATCGCGGGGGGAAGTCGAGATCGACATCGTCTACGGCCAGAAGCGCGCCGAGCATGTGTTCAAGTTCCGCCGGAAAAATGCGTCTGCTCAAACCAAGTCCGCGGTTTCGGGCGTGCCGATGGAAAGCCCACGGCCGGGGCCGGCATCGCAGGGAGTGAGTGAGAACGACGACGCGCCACGGGGGAAACTCTCCGGACGATTTGTTTTCGATGGGACGCCCCCTGTTCCGATCGATTTGTATTCACAACTGGCGGCGCTCGATCCGCAGCCAGACAGCGCTGGTCCCCCTGCGGGAGTCGAGCGACTCTACCGCGAGTTTTCACAGCGAGGCGTGCGGCCGCGAACGACCGACGAATCGTTGATCGTGGGGCGCGACGGAGGCGTCTCGAACATCGTGGTATGGGTTGCCAGCCGAGACATTCCCTGGACTCCCCCCACGGACAAAGACGGGCCGACCGCCACGATTCGATTTCAGGACGGCCGCTGTAGGCCGCGGATCACGACGCTCGCTGCCGGACAATCGTTGGCCATCGAGAATCTGGATCCGGTGCAGGCGAACATTTCACTGGAGTTTGACCGTGCGCTAAATCGGGGAGTCAACGCGGTGCTCCCCCCCGCTCCGAATGGCAACTCCCTGGTAGTCACCCCCCGCGTTGCGGAACCCTGGCCGGCGCCTTTGACCAATGGCATGGCCCCCTGGACGCACGGTTCTGTCATGGTCCATCGCAACGCGTTCCTTGCCGTGACTGGGGAGGACGGTTCGTTCGAGATTCCGAATCTTCCGGCGGGGGAATGGGAGTTTCGCGTCTGGCACGAACAATGCGGGTACGTCTCGCACTGGCCTCAGGGACTGTTCCGGCACACGATCCGGTCCGGCGACAACAGCCTGGGGACCATCCGGTTGAGTCCCCAACTTTTCCGCAGCACTGCGGTCGCCAAGCGTCCCGCAGTCCCGGCGCAGGCCCGCGAGCCGATTGGAGAAGTCCTGGGGCAGATTGTGTATCGCGACCAGATCGCCAACCAGAGCCTGCAGGATCTGTTCGCGCAACCAGTGCGTGCCAAATACCAAGCCGATCATCGGTCACAGTTGAGCCCCACGGAAGACGAGTTGCGGTTTGCCACGGAATACTATCGCCAGCGACAGCTCGAACGGCTCGAAGCCGAGGGTGGAGAAGCCAAGATTCGCGAGTTGCTCGCGGCGCTCGAGGCGCAATTGGCCCAGGGAGGGCTGAGCGAAGCGGAGGAACAGAAACTGGAAAATGAACACCGCATCTTGCGATCAAAATTGGACTTGGACCGGTCGGCCGGGATTCTGACCTGGTGGTCGCTGACGAATTGGAAGTTTCAAAAGCACATGTACGACAACTTTGGGGGCGGTCGCGTCCTCGTTGGAAAGTTCGGCCATGAGGCGTTCGATGCGACGCGCCGTTTTCTGGAGAACGCGGAGCAAGAGGGTGAATTCAAGATCACCGACGCCGCGCTGCGCGCGAAACTCTATGAACCGTGGACGCGCGACCGGGGTGGCTTCTTGAAGAAGGATCCGGAGGAAATCCGCACGCTCCTGCTGGAACCTGAGTACGTTGCTCCATCGCGGCGGAGAGTCGTGCCGCCGACTTCCAGCGACCGCGAACAGAATCGCTCCGACCGATCCCCCCCGCGCCAGGAATTTGAAGACCAGAAGTTACCCCCAACCACCGCGCGGCCAGAACCGACGAATTCGGTGGCTCCTCCGAAAAACCGCGTCGGCATTTTGAATGTTCCGGAGTCCGGCTTCGATTCCATCCAGGCGGCAATCGATGCGGCTCCCGAGGGGGCCGTGATCCACATCGGTGAAGGGCGCTTCGACGAGCGGCTGAAGATCACAAAACCGGTGACCCTGGTGGGCGCCGGCAGCACTAAGACGGTCCTGGGCCCCACGATGGACCAGCAAGTTCGGCGGCGCCAGGCCCTGGAAGAGAAATATCGATTTGTTGAGTCCGCTGGAAATACGCTGCCGAAAGATTTCGATCAGGAGAAATTCAAAAAGGAGGTCGAAACGTTGAGTCGGGAATACAGCGATCCTGTGATCGAGCTCAAGAACGTGGCCCCCGTAACAATTCGCGCGATGAAGATTACGATGCCCGATACGCCGCGCGCGGGAAGTGGATTGCTCTCGGCAAGTGCCGTCGCCTTGAACCATGCGGGGCTCCATGTGGACGACTGCGCGATTGTCGGTTGCCTGGGGGACGGCATTCGCGCCGAAAACGGATCCGATCTACAGATGACGAACAGCCTGGTCGCCGGAGTCTGGGGGACGGGAGTGGCCGTCTTCACCAGGGGCCAGCTCGGACGGTTGCGAATCATCGATTCAGACATCCGCAACTGTTACCACAACAACATCTGGACCGGTCCCGATTCCAAACCGTGTCTCATTGAAGGCTGCCGCATTTCCGGCTCGGCCTGGTTTGGAATCCGCTTTGGAGATTCCGCCGCGGTCATCCGGCGGAATGCCATTTTTGACAACGCCCGCACCGGCATCTACGCCGAGTCGAACGAGGGGACGATCAGCCACAATCTGCTCTACCACAATGCGATGGGGGGGGCCTCCTGTTGGTTCCAGTGCAAGGCGACTTTCGAAAGGAATCTCTTCGTGGAGAACAGCGACGCGGGCCTGTGGGTCAACGGCGCTTGCGAACCTTCGATCCATCGCAACATCTTCATCGGAAGTCCGCGGGCCGTCACTTACGGTCCCATCGCCATGCAGAAACTTAATCTGGAGCCGACCGGCAAGTTCTACGTCCGTAAAAATGTCTTTTGGAAAATCGACCAACCGGTGGTGTTGAGGCGCCCTGCAGAAGGGGACGCCGAACCTCGAGTGGAGAGCATTGCTCTGGGCGAGAGCTCCGGAAATCGCACCGGAGATCCGGAAATCTCGATCGACGCCTCACAGCGACTGACGCTGGGAGCCACCTCACCGGCCCGCGACATGGGCTGGGATGACGCCCACCTGCTCACAATGAAATCCCGCTGGCCGCTGACGACCGAGGAACAGGAGATGATCCCCGACGATGGCACGCGCGAGTGGTCGAAGTGGAAAATGCGACCGCGCGAATAGTCTCGGTTCGAATTGGATTCGCGATTGACGAAGTCGATGCCATTGTCCCAAAGCTGGAGATCGCCGCGGGGACGGTTGTAACCAAGCCGCAAGACTCGGAATGGGGACGCCGCGCCGTTCTGAAAGATCCCGACGGGCATGCCGTTGAAATCGTGACGGCAGCACAGGCACTGCGGCGATGATGTCCTCAGTGAGTCGCACCATGAAAGTCAGAGTCACGGGGCGAAATGGACGTCCGCAAAAATCGCGGATGCCAGGCAACACCGTCAAATCTCGAGATTTTTCGGCAATCCGGACTAAAAAAGACCTTGATGCCGCTTCAACGTTTCTGGTCGGCTTTTTGTAGCATGCGGTCCCTCACCTGAATGCGGCCCATTTCGTCAATTCCCCACCCACGATTCAAACGTGGACTGAATGATCCAGAGACACTGGCCTTGCCTTGTTTTTCCGCGAGAATATGATTTGGTGATCCTGAATTGATCCAGAATCGGAGATTTCGATGGCCCGCATTCCGAAGCCGTGGTGGTGGGAAGCTCGCAAGGCGTACTACGTGACGATTCGAGGCGTGAAACACCGCCTGAGCGACGATAAGAAGAAAGCCCGCGACAAATTCCACGAACTGATGTCGAAGCCCGATGATAACGCGCAAATTGACTCCGCAATAGTGCTCATCGACCGCTTCCTGAGCTGGTGCGAGAGGAACCGCCCGGACAGCTACGAGTGGTATTACCAGTTCTTGAATCCGTTCTGCCAGATCATCAAGACACTTCGGGTCAACGAAGTCGAGGCTCACCACGTCGAGCAGTTCATCGACAAGGACACCTGGGGGCCG
>JBJXGA010000092.1:0-3955 GCA_046152955.1 Planctomycetales bacterium
GGCTGTCGCCTTGATGTGGCCGTGCTCCAACGGCGGCCGGGTGACAGTCCAAGGCCAGCTCCCATCGGGTTTCTGCGAAGCCGCCAATTGCCAGACCAACGCATCGGTCACCGCGTCCGCCGGATGATCGAGAGCCTCCAAGTGCATCAACGTATAACCGTTCTCGATTCCCGGGTTCGGGGCCGGCAGGATGCCTTCGTAACACTTAGAGATCCTTGGTTCCAACATTCGCAGAGTGGCATCCAGATTTCTCTGGAGCGACGCCAAGTCTGGACGGATGCCGCGAGCGTTTGCCCAGTTGGCCGCTATAGCGGTCAGCGACTGATGATGACAGGAGACGCAGTTCTGCGTTTGAGCCGAACCGCTTGCGATAAACGCATCGGAACTTCGCTCCATCAAAGCTAACGCTTGCTCAACGGATTTTCGGATGAAACTCACGCGCGCCGGACCCGAACTGGGAACGGCTCGATTGGGAATCGGTTTGATCTTGGCCGCGCGGCTACCCGGTTTTCCGCCGGCTGCAGTCAGCGCCGCGATGATCTGGCGGTGCCGCCGCTTGTTACTCCAATCCAACACCGTTTCGCCCGCGTCGTTGACGACATTCACGTCGGCGCCCTTTTGCAGCAGCAACCGCACGAGTTCAGGGTCGTCCTGTTCATGGTAAGCCGCCCAGTGCAAGGGAAGGGTTCCGTCAATCCGAGGAGGCCCGAGGTGATCCTTGGCGCTGAAGGGCGCCTGGACATCGGCCCCGCTAAGCACCAACAACCGCGCAACGGAAGCCTTCTGCCCAAATCCTGCCCAGTGCAAGGCGCCATTCAGCAAGTCCCGTGACTCATTTTCAGCACTGGTATTCTTGACGAGCGAATTCTTGACCAGCAACTCGACAATCGGCTGGTTGTCGAAAACAGCCGCCAGCAACATCGGCGAATCGAAGGGATCTTGTGAATTACTCTTTTGGAGGGCGCCCCTGGTCATCAGAAGTTTCACGGTGTCCACGTCGCCACCGAGCACCGCGCTGCGAATCTCAAGCGAGTCCTTTGGGTCCGGCTTCGCCCCGTGATCGAGCAGCCAGCGGACGACGCGATACGAATCGTGAACGGCACCAGCTGCTGATAGTACGGTTGCCCCACTCGTCGCACGGGCGTTGATGTCGGCTCCGTGTTGAACCAGCAACTGTACCTTTTCCAAGCTGCTGGCGGAATAAATCAACGGAGTGTCTCCCCATTGGTTCGTCGCATTCGGGTTTGCTCCGGCTTTGACGAGACGGGCTACTATGTCCGCGTCCAGATTAAGCGCGGCCAGATGCAGCGGGCTGTTCCCGCGGTCATCTCGGGCGTTGAGATCAGCTTCCGTTTCAATCGACCTGCGGATGGCTTCGCCGTCGCCGTGGCGGATGGCCTTGAAGAGGCGGGAATTCGAGCCTGGGTCGGCAGCGGCCAGGAGTTGCACGCCCGTGAGCCAACCAATGAACGTCAATCTGGCCACATGCTTCATGGTCGCCTTCCTCATGGACGTTTGTCGCTCAGCACGGACGGGCGGGGATCTGCGAACTGCGCAGGCGCCCTAGATGAGGCGAATTCCCTCCGGAGGATCAAAACTGGGTGAATTTGGTAATTGATCTGGGTTCTCAATCCGCCGGCGTGAGTCCCTGGATGGAAGGGCTTAGCCGGGAATCTGGCGTTTTCAAAAAGGCACGCGGGAGAGATTCTACCACCGCGCCGAACGCCGTGCGCGTTGACGAGTTTATTTGTAAATTCTCCCGGGCCCGTCCGGACCGTCCCAAATAACGTTCCTTTCGCGGCAGCGGCACATCCGGACGGTGCCGGACGTGGTCTGGAAGGACTTGCGAATCCGAGATTGCCATCTCGCTATTCAAATCACCATAAAGTCGTGCTGAAAGGACTGGAAGTTGGCATTGGCGAATTGTAGGCTAAACACGACCCGCTGGCCTGACGTTGAAATGACAAACAGATCCACGAATCTTGCCTGACCTGCAGTGAGGCACGTTCCCCAATCAGTGTGGATCAGTGTCGATGAGTGTTCCCCTCCCTGAAGTGCTGCACGAATCACCGAAGTTTTTCTTCGCCCATTTGTGTCGCCGACTTGCAATAAATGTACACTATTGCGCATCTACCAATCGGGGACTTGCGCTCGCATGGAATTCGGGCTCGCCGTGGTCAAAAACTGCACGGGAATGCTCTGCGACAACCCCTGCACACTTTGACAAACGGGGGGGCGCGTGGGGGTATTAAGTACTAATATGAACGCTCGCTTATTCGTTCGCAAATCTATATACCAAAATTACTTGCGACATTTTTTTTTCCGCAAGAATTTGCAATCGCAAATATTACTCAGGAACATCACCCCCTGCTTAGGGACTGCACAGCCCGGCCCGATTGCGTGTCCGGCCCATCCCTGTTGGGCCCGCGTCCTCCAGGCCCTCTGTCTCGCCCTATTGGGTCAGGTCGCGCTCGCTCCCGCCCTGGCCCAGGAAGACGTCGCTGAAACCAAGGCCAACTCCGCGATCGACGCGACTCCGATCGTCGAACCTGCCATTACCGACACCGACCGCGAGCACTGGTCCTTCGCCCCCATCCAGCGCCATCCGCTTCCCCTCACCAGGCAGCCCGAGTGGCTCCGCACCGGCATCGACGCTTTCATCCTGGCAAAGCTCGCAGCCAAAGACCTGCAACCTGCCCCCGCCGCCGACCGCCCCACGCTCCTCCGCCGACTGAGCTTCGACCTCACCGGCCTGCCGCCGACACCGGAAGAGATCGCGGCGATTCTCTCCCCCTCTCCCCCTCCCCCCCTCGCCCACTCGGTAGCACACGACGGCGACAGGCCAGACTGGTACGAGCGCGTCGTTGATCGCCTCCTCGCCTCACCCGCGTTTGGCGAGCGGTTTGGCCAATCCTGGCTCGACCTGGCCCGTTTTGCCGAGAGTGACGGGTACGAGTTCGACACCGTTCGACCGCACGCCTGGAAATACCGCGACTGGGTCATTGCCGCACTGAACGCCGATTTGCCTTACGACGATTTCGTCCGTCTGCAACTGGCGGGGGATGAGGCGGAAAACGCGGAGCGCGGGGCTTGGATCGTGGAGCAAATGAACTCCGCGCTCCGCACTCCGACTTCCAAGTCGGACACGGACACCAAGGCCAAATCCAAAAAACCCACCGCCCCTCCCCCAGCCCTCGCCCAGATCCCCACCACTTTCTGCCTCGCCGGCTCCGACATGCCCGATGTCAACGATCAGCTGGAGCGGCGGCACGTGCTGCTGAACGAATTGACGAGCACCGTCGGGGCCGTATTTCTGGGCTTGCAAGTCGGCTGCGCCCAGTGCCACAACCACAAGTACGATCCGATCAGCCAGGCCGATTTCTACCGCCTCCGCGCCGTCTTCGAGCCCGCCGTCGCGACTCTGAAGCGCGACATGCCCTATAACGTCCTCGCCAACCAGCCAGACGCGGCCCCCGCCCGCTTCTGGGTCCGCGGCGACCACCGCCGCCCAGGCCTGGAAGTGCCTCCTGCTTTCCCACGGATCGCCGATTCCGCACCGGAACGCGGAACGCGGAACGTGGAACGCGGAGCAGAGCAATCAGCTTCTAGTTCCCCGCTCCCCGCTCCCCGCTCCGCGCTCGCCTCCTGGCTCATCCGCCCCTCCAACCCGCTCACCTCCCGCGTCATCGCCAACCGCCTGTGGCAACACCATTTTGGCCGCGGCCTCTGTGCCACTCCGAGTGATTTCGGCGTCATGGGTGGCCCCGTCACGCACCCCGAGCTGCTCGATTGGCTCGCCCTTGAGCTGCGCGACAACGGCTGGAACATGAAGCGCCTGCACCGGACGATCCTCTCCTCATCTACATATCGACAAGCCTCGAATCATGCCTCCCCTAGCCCTCAGCCCCTAGCCCCTAGCCCCTCCTCCCCCGATCCAGAAAATGACCTTTATCAC
>JBJXGA010000238.1:0-5438 GCA_046152955.1 Planctomycetales bacterium
GTTGGGTTGGATCTCCGTCGCAATCTTGAGCATCCTGGGAACGTCAGAGAGCCTTCTGGTTTCGGCATCCATTTTCCGGGCATATAGATCTGGCAGGACCGCCAAGAATCCGGCTTTCGCAAACCGGCGACAAACGCCGCGAAAAAACTCCGCGTCGCCGTAGTGGTCATGAATCACAACGATCAGCGGCCACTCGCGTCCTTTCTCCGGCCGCGCGGTGTAGGCCGGAATTTCGAATCCTTTTGCCGGAATCGAAACCCGTTCCGTCACCAACCCCTCCGTATCGGTGATCAGAGGCTTGATCGTGGCTGATTGTTTGTTCCCGCGTTCCGGTGGACGGTATTCAAAATCTCCGAGCGGAACGAGCGTCTCTCCGTTGAACACTTCCACTGAGCTCCGTTGGGTGTCATACACTCTGTCGCTGTAGCGGAGCGCGAATTGGTCGATCTCGAACTCGTGGGGATCCAGCGGCATATTGACGGTACTGTCGGTCGCCTGAATGGAGAGTTTGGCAACGGGATTCTCTGCCCCGGCGCGATTCGCCCCATAGAGCGCGTCCTGATAACGATCCGGGACATACACCCCATCCTTGACCTTCCAGGCGAATTGCTGTTCCCAGGTCACTCCTTCGCCTTCGATCGATTGCCGCCAAAGGGTTGGCTGATTTTCCTTTCTGGCGTCAAAAATTACCTCCATCGTCGAGGGGGTGCGCCCAGGGGAGCCCTCGGGGAGAGACCGAAGGACTCGCATGTGCCATTCGTCTCCCTCCGGGTGAGCCATGCGTCGTACCTGGATGGTCGTCCTCAGCGCCGACGGATCGACCGGTTCGGAATTGGCCCCCTTGAGAAACACATCGATGAAGGCCCAGGGAAAAAACGACTCGATCTGCCAAAACCGCCGAGGATCGGAGACGCGCCAACGATCCAGTTTCGAAAGTTGCGTTTTGGGACTAAGGACCACGGTACGGGAACCTTGAGCGCGTCGGATCCAGGGAATGGAGGGAAAACCATCCACCCGTCCATTCAGTGGCCCGCCATCGAAATACAGCAGGTGGTCTGTCGTCATGACCGCGAGGTAGCGTTGCGGGAAGATCGATTTCGTCTGGCGCTCCTGGCTGCCAGCATCGATCAATTCCATTTCTGATGGACCATCGTAATCCGAGACGAATTGCTCGCTTCGCGGGTCAAGGATCGATACTCCCTGAAAGCGCACCCGCGAGATTTGACCCTGCTCCTCGTCAAATAACTCCAGTGTCCCGTCCCAGTCCGCAGTCCAGGTACGAAGTCGCTCATAGTTTTGTTTGGTTTGCACTGCAATTTCTTGCAGTTTCTGCACACCATCGGCCTCTGAAAGCAACTCTCCGGGACTCTCCTGTGCGACAGCGAAGGAGATTCCAAAGGCAAGTCGGATGAACAAGGCCGAAATCGCCAGTCGTGCGTTGAGGTGCGAAACCATGAAAGGCTCCTTTGATAGTCTACCCTTGCGAAGAGATTCTTGGGGACTGCGTTTGACGCCAGACAATCAACAGCACAATTCCCGCGATGACGCCGAGGATGCCGACCAGCCACCAATTCAGAACAGTTCGCAACAGGACTTCGAAATGTGAGGGAAGTCGGGCCGACAACTCATCTGCGATTTACGGTATCCCTGGGATCCGCGCAGGTCAACAGGGATGTGCAAAATGGGAGATCAATGGACGCCGGTCGTCACGAACTCACACCGATCCGAAATGGGATGCCATGTCGGTTTGGCCATTATAGAGGGATTAGTGTTTATCAGTGTTCCCCTCTTTCTTCCCATGATGGTTTGAATCGGCAATCATTCCGCTGGCCCCCCATCTCCCCTCCGAATCAATCATCCGCCTTGTCTCCATCCTTGATCACGAACCGCGCCTTCAGACGTGCGACTTCAGTCGCCAGTCCGGCCGTTTTGACAGACCGGAGCACTTCCTCGAAGTCTTTGTACGCCTGGGGCGCTTCATCCTTTGGATAGACGCGGCAATTCGTCAGAATGTCGGCGTCGTGGAACGACCGATCGACCGTCTGTTGATCGAGTTCGCGGATCGCCCGTTTGCGTCCCAGGCTTCGTCCGGCGCCATGGTTCACGCTGTAACAACTGATCGCAGCCCCCTCGTCGGCCACCATCACCGACGATCCCGCCTGCGGATTTCCCGGAAGCAGGATCGGATGTCCGGTCGATTCGTAAAGCGTTCCCCGGAGCGCCGGGTGTTTTGCCGGAAATGCGCGGGTCGCACCTTTCCGATGGACCCATGCGGGCCGATTGTCGACGATCTCCTTGCGGGCGATGTTATGGCTGATGAAGTACACGAGTTCTCCTTGCACGCCGGGCAACACCTCCTGGAACGCCTCCAGGACGAGCGCGTTGATCAACAGGTGGTTCACCGTGGCGAAATTGGCCCCCAGGGCCATGTCGTCCAGGTAGGCATTGGCTTCCTGGGTTCCCAGCGGGGCGTAGACCAGTTCCCGATCAGAACCGGGAAGCGGGATGTCCCACCGCTCGAATTTCTCCTGCAGCGAGCGAAACTGCCCGCTGGCCAGGTTGTGGCCGATCCCCCGCGAGCCGCAATGTGACAGGAACGCCACCTCGCCGTCCCGCAGTCCAAACACCGCAGCCGCGGCGCGGGCGCGTTCGTTCTCCTCGACGTGAACCACCTCGCACTCGCCAAAGTGGTTTCCCCCACCATACGAACCGAGCTGGCTCAGTTTGTCACCCAGATTGCGAAAGAACCCGGCCGCTTCGTGGCGCGCCACGCGACCGGCCAGCGCGTCGCGCGTGTCATCATGTCCCAAATGCACGGCATCCTCGCACCGTTCAGCCCAGGCCGGGGGGATCCCCAGTTGTGCGCAGACTGATTCGGAGGCCCCCTCGATCAGTGCTTGACGGCCGAGCTCCAGGCTCACCGAGCGCGACTTGGCCGCATGCCGCTGGCCACGGCCGGCCCCGGTCGGAGTTCGTTCGCAAACGGCGTTGATCAGAGCCCGCCGGACCGGACGATCGGCGATCGCCTCAGCGGGGAGCTGCAACTGCAGGAGGCTCATCGAACACTTGATATCGACTCCCACCGGTCCGGGATAGATGTGCGTGGGAGAGACCATCACGCAGCCGACCGGCGCGCCGTAGCCGCAATGGCTGTCGGGGTTCAACACCAGGTCGGTCACCCCCGGCGCCAGGCGCGAGTTGATCGCCTGCTGGAGACAGGTCTCGTCGAACGTCTCGCGAATGGCAGCGGTTCCGATGACCGTGATCGGTTTGGACTTGTTGTCGGTGGGGAGCAGCGCCGTGGCTTCGCCGGTCGGAACGAGTGGATGCATGGAGAGTTCTCGATTCTTGAAAACGATCGCAAGGTGGCGAATGGGGCCACACCGGAGATCTGGGGACAATGCCGACGACCAGTTTATCCAGCCGTTTTCTTGACAACTGCCGGGATTGGGAATGTGAGCAAAGGCACAGCGCGTGCCGTAGCATTCAAACCCCGAAGATTACTCCATAAATCATTTATATGTAGCACGTTGCATAAATTGCACGATTTCGATTGCTGTTGGTGGATCTGGCGATTACGATATTGAGGTATCGTATTTTATAAATTTCGCTATGCCAAATCGTCGCCGACAAATTGTGATCGGGATTCTGGGGTCGCGCCTGGACGGGGGTTGGCGCGACCAGCGCTGGCAGCGCTGGCGGCCTTCGGTTGCCCTGTGTGCGCAGGACGATCTGCTCGTCGATCGGTTCGAATTGCTGTACGAACCACACGATCAGGCGCTGGCCCAAGTGGTTGCCGGCGACATCCGCACCGTCTCGACGGGCACGGAAGTGCGCCTGCATCCGCTCCCCCTCGCGGACGCCTGGGACTTCGAAGAGGTGTTCACTCGTTTGCATGAGTTCGCCCGCAACTATCCGTTTCGCACCGACGACGAAGACTATCTGATTCACATCACGACTGGCACGCACGTGGAACAGATCTGCCTGTTTCTGCTGGGGGAATCGCGGCATATTCCCGGCCGGCTGCTGCAAACATCTCCTCCGCTCCGACAACAGCGGGGAGAAGGAACCTATCGGATCATCGACCTGGACCTTTCCAAATACGACGCCCTGGCGACACGCTTTGCCCAGGAGCGGCAGGAGGACTTGACGTTTCTCAAGTCGGGAATCGAAACGCGGAATGCTCAGTTCAACGGCTTGATGGAGCGGATCGAGCGCGTCGCCATTGCCAGCACGGCGCCGTTGCTGCTGACCGGTCCGACCGGCGCGGGAAAGTCGCATCTGGCCCGGCGGATCTACGAGCTCAAGCGCCGCCGCGCGTCCCTTCGCGGCCCGTTTGTGGAGATCAATTGCGCCACGCTCCGCGGAGACCAGGCGATGTCGGCCCTGTTTGGACATACGCAGGGGGCATTCACCGGAGCCTTGGCACCTCGTCCGGGGTTGCTCAAAGGGGCCGACGGCGGCTTGCTGTTTCTGGATGAGATTGGCGAATTGGGACTCGACGAACAAACGATGTTGCTGCGGGCCTTGGAAGACAAGCGGTTTTTACCCGTCGGATCCGACCGCGAAACCTCCAGCGACTTTCAGCTCATCGCCGGAACCAATCGCGACTTGTCGCAAGCGGTGGCCGAGGGGGATTTTCGTGAAGACCTCTTGGCCCGCATCAATCTGTGGACGTTTCGCCTGCCGGGGCTGGCGGAGCGCCGCGAAGACATCGCGCCGAATCTCGATTTCGAGTTGGAGCGGATCACGGCGAGCACCGGGCGCAAGGTCACGATGAACAAGGAGTCGCGGCAAAGGTTTCTGGAGTTCGCCGAGTCCCCCTCGGCCCGCTGGTCGGCGAATTTCCGCGATCTGAACGGCGCGGTGACGCGGATGGCGACACTCGCGAATGCCGCGCGGATCGCGCTGCCGCAAGTCGAGGAGGAAATCGCCCGGCTGCAAACCACCTGGGGCCAGTCCCTGGGAACCGTTTCTGGGTTACTCGCGGCGGTCGTCCCGGAAGATCGTCTGTCGCGGCTTGACTTGTTCGACCGCATGCAGCTTGAGGCGGTGTTGCAGATCTGCCGCGCATCCCAGTCGCTGTCCGAGGCGGGCCGAACGTTGTTCGCCGTCTCGCGCCAGGACAAAAAGCAACCCAACGACGCCGACCGGTTGCGCAAATACCTGGCGCGGTTCGGCGTCGACTGGAGCGCCATCAAAACCGGAAGAAATCAGCCACCGTAAAGACCTTCGATCGGCCGACCGGTGGCGATGGCGTAGGGGCGCGACAGTGCGTCCTGATAGTGTCCCAGAGGATCGATCCCGAGGGAAGAGAACATTGTCGCGGCGATGTCACCCGGCGTAACGCGGTGTGACTGCGGCTGCGCGGCGAAGCGGTCCGACGCGCCGTAGACCGCGCCGGGAATCACTCCCGCTCCCGCCATGACAATCGAATA
>JBJXGA010000246.1:0-2941 GCA_046152955.1 Planctomycetales bacterium
TTTCGCCGCGGGTTCCGCTTCGCTTTGCTCCGGTTCGCTGCGCTCACCTGCGCAAAGCGAAGCGGAACCCGCGAACCCCAAGAGGACATTTCTACTGAGCGGTACCTGAGGACATTTCTATTGAGCACCGACATTCGCTCGCCGCCCGCTTGACATAGCCATGTATACTGATGTACAATTCCCCACACGGAGGCCAGCCCAGCGGTCTGCGAAATGTGTCGGCACGTCTCTCTGTTTCGCGGGTCGCCACGCAGGTTGCAAGGCTGCTGAAATTGATCTTTCGGCAGGCTTCTGCGCATGTCGCCCCGGAGGAAGAATTGATCAACGACAAGGGATCACAGGACAATGCTGCCAGGTGCCGCCTGACCGGCGCTCTGGTGGCTGCCGGTTTGGCTAGTGTGTTGGCGTTGTGCATGCTGTCTGTGCCGGCGTTGCGGGCTGATGAGCCTTCACGCGAAACGCCGGAGTTTGAACGAACTATCGCGCCGCTGGTGATCCGGCAGTGTATCGCCTGCCACAATCCCAGCGAGGCGAGTGGGGGACTCGACCTATCTCAACAGAGTACGGCGCTCGCCGGAGGCGAGAGTGGACCGGCTCTGGTTCCCGGAGCGCCGCGGGAGAGCCTGCTCGTTGAGCGCGTGGCCGAAGGATCGATGCCCCCCCGGGGCAAGGGAAACCGGTTGTCCCCTGACGAAGTAGCGCTGCTGACTGCCTGGGTTCAGGGGGGCGCCGACTGGCCCGAGGGGCGGAAACTCAGTCCGTTCGAACTCACAACCGACCGCCGCGCCGGTTTCGACTGGTGGTCGCTGAATCCGATCGTGCGTCCGCCAGTGCAGGAGGAGGCGAAAACCGGCTGGGCGCGCACGCCGATCGATCGGTTCATTCTGCAGCAACTGGTCTCGCGCGGGATCGTACCGTCCCCCGCGGCCGATCGAACCACGTTCATTCGTCGCGTGGCGTTCGATCTCCTCGGCCTCCCTCCGGAACCGGAGGAAATCGAGGCGTTCGTCTCCGATACCTCAGGAGACGCGTATGAACGACTGATCGATCGATTGCTGGCGTCGCCGCACTATGGAGAACGGTGGGGGCGACACTGGCTGGACGTGGCGCGGTTTGGAGAGAGCGACGGGTTTGAAAACGACAAACTCCGCCCCGACGCCTGGCCCTATCGGGATTACGTCATTCGCAGCTTCAACGAGGATCGGCCCTACGATCAGTTCGTCCGGGAGCAACTGGCCGGAGACGTGCTGTCGCCGATCACCAGGGACGGGATCGCCGCCAGCGGTTTTCTTGTCGCCGGGTCGTGGGACGAAGTGCAAAACGTGGCCAAAAGTCCTACCGAGCGGCTGCGAGCCCACGAAGAACAGATGGAGGAACTGGTGGCGGCGGTCTCCCAGGGTTTTCTGGGGCTGACAGTCAATTGCAGCCGCTGCCACGATCATAAATTCGACCCGATTCCGCAAACCGACTATTACCGCTTGAAGGCGGTCTTCGAGGGAGTCGACCACGGTCGGCGGGCGCTATTGACTCCGGAGGAACAGAGCGCGCACGACGCCGTCGTGCAGCCACTGGCGGCGCAGACCCAGGCGCTCAAACAACGGGTCGAGGATCTGAAGTCCCGGGCCGGGATGCAGATCGCCGATACGATTCCGGAGAACGGGTACATCGCCGGACGGTTTGATGAAACATTTGATCCTCGAAAGACGCAACTGGCGCTGCGCTCGAAGCCTGTTTGGCACGCCCCCCCGCTGACGGTCGAGTGCTGGGCGCGCCTCAACAGCAAGGCCGGGTTCAATATCCTGGTGGCGAACAATCTCAAGGAGTCGAGCGAACATTGGGAACTGTACACCTACGCCGGAAGCGGCGAGTTCAGTGTCTACCTCCCCGGGTTTCAGCCGGCGGAAATCAAATCGGGGATCGACATCACCGACGGCACTTGGCATTACGTCGCCTGGACGTTCGACGGGAAACGCGCCGGGCTGTTTATCGATGGCCGGCAGGTGGCGGACGTGGCAGTGGAGCGGCAGCGGAGCGGCGGACCGGTCGGGGCGCTGCATTTTGCCGCCTATCCGCCCGGCAAGATCGGCTGTGATGGATTGGTCGATGAGGTGCGCATCTCCCGTGTCCTCCGCCCAATTCGTGGAATTCCGGATGGGCCGTTTGCCCCCGACGAGCAGACGCTGGGGTTGTGGCACTTCGACGCGCGCGAGGAAGGCAAGCTCCGCGACTTCACTCCACGACCGGCGGCCGGCAATGCGCCTGCCGGGGTGGAGGAAACCCCTCCGGAGCAACTTCAGGAGCAACTGGCCGCCGCCAGCCGCGAGCTCCAGCAGCTCGAGGCGGAGCTGGCAAAACACCCGCTTCCCCAAGTGTACTCTGGAGTCCGCAGACAGCCCGACCCAACGACCGTGTTTCTGCGAGGAGACATCCGCAAGCCCGGACCAACGGTCGCTCCTGGCGGTTTGTCAGCCGTTCGGACGCTGACGTCGGAATGGAGTCTGTCCCCCGACACGCCCGAAGCCGAGCGGCGCATTCGATTCGCGGAGTGGGTCGCCAGCGACCAAAACCCGCTCACGGCGCGGGTGATCGTCAATCGCCTGTGGCAGCAACATTTCGGACAGGGGCTGGTGGAGATGCCCAGCGATATCGGTTTTCATGGAGGCGCTCCATCACATCCGGAATTGCTCGATTGGCTGGCTGCCGAATTGATCTCCCCCTCCGGACCGGACGCGATGGAAGGGGTCTCACCGCCCAATGAAAATGAAGGGAAGAAGTGGAGACCGGGCGCCTGGTCTCTAAAACGTCTGCACCGGTTGATCCTGCTCTCCGCCACGTATCGCCAGTCTGCGCAGTTCAATCCGGAGGCGGCTGCGGTGGATTCCGACAACCGGCTGCTGTGGCGGTTTGCGCCACGACGCCTGGAAGCCGAAAGTGTCCGCGA
>JBJXGA010000247.1:0-47084 GCA_046152955.1 Planctomycetales bacterium
GATTCGACGTGACGACTCAACCCGCCCAATCATCGAAGCTGGCCCACGCGATCCCGGTCCCGGCGCTCGTCGTATTTCGCGGAATCGGGCAGGTCATTTTTCAGGAAAACGCCCTGACGGGGGTCAGTTTCGTCCTCGGGATCGCCCTCAGCTCGCCGTTGATGGCGGTTGGCATTGTCGTTGGCGCGGCGATCGGAACGGCCGTGGCACGGCTGCTGAAGTTCGATGAGTCGGAGTGGAATGCCGGGATCTACGGCTTCAACGCCGCGCTGGTGGGGATCGCCACGCTGTTCTTCTTTCAACCTGGAGTCGTCAGTATTGGACTATTGCTCGTCGGTTGCGTCGTGGCGACGCTGCTGACTCGATGGATGCGGCTTCAAGTCCCGTTCCCGACGTACACATCCCCCTTTATCGTCACGACATGGGTCATTTTCTTCCTCGGTTCGGCCTTGGGGGCGTCGCGCCATCCACCGGGAGAAAGCGCTGAGTCCGCGTTGCCAGGTGCAATCCATGTTCTCGAGGCGACGGCCCATGGTATTGGGCAGGTGATGTTTCAGGCGAGCATCTGGACGGGGTTGCTCTTCCTCGTGGGCATCGCCATTTCCGACAGGCGGCACGCGGCGTGGGTCTTATTGGGTTCGGTGTTGGGGATGCTGGTCGGGGGGTATCATGCCGCCGCGGCAACGAGAGCGCTCGACCCCGAGATGCTCATCGATCGCGCACAGTTCGAAAACGTCTTACTTGGACTGTATGGATACAATGCCACGCTGGTGGCGGTGGCCCTGTCACTGTGGCGACGCTCGTTGATTCCTCCGATTCTTGGTGTTTTGGTGTCTGTCCCTTTGACCGAGCTTGTCCCGAAATTGGGGCTTCCGGCCCTGACGGCCCCCTTTGTGCTGGCCGCCTGGCTGGTCATGGCGCTCGGCTGGCTCGAAGGGAAGTTTTTCAAAGATCGGGCGGCCTCCGGGTTGTGACCAATTCTGGCCGCGACGTTTGTCAAAATGAGACCCTTTCCGTGGAGCATGCTTGATGAATCTGTCACCACAAGAGCGCGATAAGCTGCTGATTTTCACAGCGGCCCAGGTGGCCAGGGCTCGCAAAGAGCGCGGCCTGAAGCTCAATGTTCCGGAAGCCACGGCCCTGATCACGGCCGAACTGCTGGAAATGGCCCGCGACGGCAAGTCGGTCGCCGAAATGATGAGCGCCGGCCGCGAGATTCTGGGCCGCAAAGATGTCATGGAAGGGGTCCCGGAGATCGTCTCGATGATCCAGGTCGAACCGACGTTCCCTGACGGCAGCAAACTGGTCACGGTCCACGATCCGATCCATTGATCGAAGCATTCGTATTTTTCATACCTTTCAAAATCCCTTGGAGGCCGAACGATGGTTCCGGGCGAATACTTTGTAGACGGTGCCGAAATCGAGCTGAACGCCGGTCGTCCGGTGCTGACGCTGAGCGTCAACAACACCGGCGACCGTCCGGTGCAGATCGGGGCGCATTACCACTTTTTCGAGGTCAACAAGGCGCTGGTCTTTGACCGGGTCAAGGCGTACGGCATGCGTCTCGATTTGCCCAGCGGCACGTCGGTGCGCTTCGAGCCGGGGGACGTCAAGGAAGTCCGTCTGATTCCCTACGGGGGGCGGCGGGTGGTGTACGGCTTCAACGGCCTGGTCATGGGTCGTCTCGACGATCCGTATACACGGGAGACCAGCCTGAAGCGCTGCATCGACCAGGGGTATGGCCACAAGCCTTCCAAGTGACCCGCGGCGTCGCCACCGAACCCAACCTCTTTTTCCATCGAGGAAGCCATTATGAGCGTGCGACTCTCACGACAAGCCTATGCAAAAAAGTACGGTCCGACAGTGGGCGACCGCGTCCGGCTGGCCGATTCCGAATTGATCATCGAGATCGAGCAAGACTATACCGATTACGGCGAAGAATCGGTGTTCGGCGGCGGCAAGTCGATCCGCGACGGCCAGGACCAATGCCCGCTCGACGAGCCGATGAGCCCGCCGCACTGCGACCTGGTCATTACCAACGTGGTGATCATCGACCACTGGGGGATCGTCAAAGGGGACATCGGCATCCGGGAGGGGCGGATCGTCGCCGTCGGCAAGTCGGGAAACCCGCTGACGCAGTGCGGCGTCGATCCGCGGCTGGTCATTGGGCCGGGGACTGAGATCATCTCGGGCGAAGGAAAGATCTGCACCGCCGGCGGCATCGACACACACATCCATTTCATCTGCCCGCAACAGATCGAAGTGGCGATCGCCTCGGGGATTACGACGCTGATCGGCGGCGGCACCGGCTCGGCCTCGGGAACCTGGGCGACGACCTGTACCCCCGGTCCCTGGAACATCATGCGGATGCTGCAGGCGTTCGAGGGATTGCCGGTCAACGTGGGAGTGCTCGGCAAGGGGAACGGCAGCATGCCCAAGCCGCTCCGCGATCAGATCGAAGCGGGGGCTTGCGGATTGAAACTGCACGAAGACTGGGGCACCACGCTCGAAGTCATCGACAACAGCCTGACGGTGGCGGACGAGTACGACATCCAGATCGCCATCCACACCGACACGCTCAACGAGTGCGGTTTCATCGACGACACGATCGCCGCGATCAGGGGACGGGCAATCCACAGTTTCCACACCGAAGGGGCCGGCGGCGGCCATGCGCCAGACATCATCAAAATCGCCGGGCTGCCCAACGTGCTCCCCTCCAGCACCAACCCCACCCGGCCGTTCACGGTCAACACGATCGACGAACACCTCGACATGCTGATGGTCTGCCACCACCTGAAAAAGAGCATTCCCGAGGACGTTGCTTTCGCCGAGAGCCGCATCCGCGCCGAAACAATCGGCGCCGAAGACGTCTTTCACGATCGCGGGATCATCAGCATCATGAGTTCCGACTCTCAGGCGATGGGCCGCATCGGCGAGGCCATCGTCCGCTGCTGGCAGACCGCCCATAAGATGAAGGTGCAGTTCGGCCCAATGGCCGGCGATAGTTCCCGCAACGACAACGAACGGGTCAAGCGCTATGTCGCCAAGTACACGATCAATCCGGCGATCACCCACGGCATTTCGCAGCACGTGGGGAGCATCGAGGGGGGCAAATTTGCCGACCTGGTGCTGTATGAAACGGCGTATTTCGGCGTGAAGCCGTTTCTGATCCTCAAGGGGGGGCTGATCGTCGCCGCCCAGATGGGGGATCCCAACGCCAGTATCGCCACTCCTCAGCCGGTCTATATGCGTCCGCAATTTGCGTCGTATGGACGGGCGCTGTCGAAGTCGTGCCTGAGTTTCGTCTCGAAGGCCGCCGTCAAGAACGGCATCGCCGAACGCTATGGCCTGCAGCGCGAAGTAGTGGCGGTCGAGAATTGCCGCACCATCGGCAAGAAGGACATGCGGCGCAACGAGGCGACCCCGGAAATCCGCGTCGACGCCGACACGTACCAGGTTTGGGTCGACGGCGAAAAAGTGGGAAGTCAACCGATCGACGTATTGCCGATGACGCAGCGATATTTCCTGTTCTAGCACCGGATCCTAATGAACTTACGCTTGCTTCAGATCGCCGATTCGGCCCTGCCCATCGGCGGTTACACCCATTCCTGGGGTTTGGAAGCGGCCATCGCGCGCGGGCTGGTCCATGACCCGGAAAGCCTGGAACGCTGGACCGGTCGATGGCTGCGGACGTCGCTGGGACCGCTGGAGGGAGTGCTGGCCGCCGCTGGTTTTCGGGTGGCGCACGCCGGCGATGCGGCCGAACTAGTGGCTCTGAACCAACTGGCGGACGCATCGATCATGCCCCCCACAACCCGGATGGCCAGCCGGGAAATGGGTGCGCAATTGCTGTCGTTGGGTGAGACCTGGGGCTGGTCGGCTGCCGGGCTGGTTCCATTCGTCTCGGCGTTGTCTGCCGAGTCGGTCGCCTGCCATCACCCGATCGCCTTTGGTCTGGTCGGAGCCCTTGCGGAGGGACAGATCGAAGATGTACTGACCGCTTACCTGCACCAGGCCTCACTGGGTATGATCGGTGCGGGCGTTCGTGCGATTCCCCTAGGCCACACCCACGGACAGCAGGTGCTGACCTACCTCCAGGATGATATCCGAGACCTGGCCGCGGCGCTGTGCGACCGCGACCCCGAGACCGCCGGCGCCGGTTGCCCCTTCTACGAGGTTCTGTGCGATGAACAAACTCGACTATACGCCCGCATGTACCGTTCCTGACGGCAGCTTGAATCTTCCGACTTGGTCCACGCGCCGTCGGCGAGGGCTCTGTTTTCGGGGGGTTGCATTCCACAATCTCCATGATCACGACCACGATCACGATCACGATCACATGGGGCGGCCGGGCCGCCCGCGATATGCCGGCCCGTCTCGCAAAGTCTACACGCTCGGAGTGGCCGGGCCGGTCGGTTCCGGCAAAACCGCGTTGGTCGAGGCGCTCTGCCGTGCGCTGTGGCCCGAAATCAATCTGGCGGTCATCACCAACGACATCTATACACATGAAGATGCCGAGTTCCTTTCGCGCCGGCAGGTGCTTCCCCTGGAGCGGATCGTGGGTGTACAGACCGGCGGCTGCCCGCATACGGCCATTCGCGACGATGCCAGCGCCAATCTCAGCGCCGTGGCCAACTTTCAGCGTCAGATTCCGGATTTGGAATTGGTCATCGTCGAGTCCGGCGGCGACAATCTGACCGCCGTTTTTTCGCGAGAGCTCGCGGACCGTTTCATTTTCGTCATCGATGTGGCTGAGGGGGACAAAATTCCCCGCAAAGGAGGACCGGGGATTTGCACAAGCGACCTGTTGATCATCAACAAAATCGACCTGGCCCCGCACGTCGGAGCCGACCTGGAAGTGATGCGCCGCGACGCCCTGAAAATGCGCGGCGAACGGCCGTTCCTGATGATCAGCCTCCGCCAGAAAGAGGGAGTCGAGGAGGTGATTCAATGGGTCCGCGACCAGCTCGCATCACGCGTGACGAGCTCCTGATTCCTCCCGAATTCCGGGGGCTCGATTCGATCGATCACCCAGCGGCGAGGGTTGGCGGCGCACGGATCGAGCTGGTCCGCTTCGGCGCGGAGACGCGCCTGGGGTATTGCTACCAGCAGGTTCCCGTGCGCTTGTTCCCTCCGTTCGTGTTGACCGCCGAGCGGGCCGCCCTGCTCTATCTGATCAACCTCACCGCCGGTCTGATGGATGGGGATGGCCATCGCATCGAGCTCACGGCTCGGGAGGGAACGCATGCCGTCGTGACCGGCCAGTCAGCGACGCGCATTCACCCGGCGCTCCACACCTATGCCACGCAACAATGGCTCGTCGAGGTCGAAAACGACGCCTGTCTGGTGGTCCTCCCTGGACCAACGATTCCATTCGCCGGCAGCCGGTACTATCAGCGCGGCCGGGTCGAATTGGCGCCGCGCGCCCGGCTGATCTGGGGAGATATCTGGCTCCCCGGCCGATACGACCGCGGCGGACAGTCGGAACGGTTTCAGTTCGAGCGGATCGTCCAGGATTTCGAAGCCCGCCGCGCCGGCCGCCTGGTTTACCGCGACCGGTTTCGCTGGGACGGCCCCTGGTCACAGGAAGAGGCGGAATGGTTCTTCGGGGGACATCTCGCGTGCGCCAGCCTGTTCGTCGGCGGACCGCTTCCCGATTCGCTTCCGGAGGTCGGTTCAGACGTGTTGCGTTCGGTCTTTCGGCTGGACACCGGGGAGAACTGCATCCGCTGGTGTGGCCACCCGACGCTGGTTACGGCCGAGCTTGCGTACATGGCGCTGCACCTGGCTGGGGTCTGGACGGGCGACCCCAGCGCCCCACCTTGGCTCCTCGACTCCGGGGGACTGGCCCCGAATCACTGGTTTTCGATGCCCGGTGGCTGAGGCGATGCATTAGAACTTGACCAACGCGCTGATCCCGCCAGTCAACTGGTTGCGATCGGTGTGGTTCCCGTTCACTCCGAATGCCGGTTGGCCGGCAAAGTCGCCGCGAATCTCGGGGCGGACCTCCAGAAACTTGGTGGGGTGCCAGTTGAGGCCAAGCGTCACCTCGGCATAGTTGGTATTGACCCCCGTCCGCGTCCCTCCCACGTCATCGAACCACTCGACGCGGAGCAGGCTGTCCCATTCGCGGGTCATGTGCAGGATGCCGATCGTGTAGAGGCCATACCACGAGCCGGTCCCAACCGGAGTGTTGGTGTCCCAGCCCATGTTGGACTGAATGACCTGCGTGAAGTACTCGCTCCAGGCGTGCTGGAGGCGAAGTTCCACCATCGTGTCGAAGTCGCCGGCCATTCCCGGCGCCGCAAACAGGGCATTGGGGCCGGCGTAGACCGAGCCGGTCAGCCGCGTTCTCTTTTCCGGCGTGAGCCAGTAATTGATCTGGCCGATGTAACAGATCGAGTCACTGCTCCGCTTGGTGAAAAACGTGTTGGCACCCAGCGTCACCCCATTCCAGATTTCGAGCTGATCGTTGATGTGCAGGTTGGTCAGGGCGCCGGTAAAAGCCCCATCCTGGGAATAGAAGAACTGGTAGTCGCTGGAGTAGAAAGGGCGGTAGGGGGACAGGAAGCCGTTGTAGCCGATGATCGTGTTCATCCGCCCGACCTTCACGTCCATGCCCCGCTCGGTCAGGATCGGCAGGTGGGCCGACACATTCAGATCGCGGAAGTCCTGGCTGAAGTGCTCGTTCCCCACCGGATCGCCGATGCCCCCCTTGGGCTGCCCCAGGGCCGCGTCCGCGCCGGCAAAGTAGCGGATGTTGAAGCCCAGGTCGAACTGATCCTGTTTGAGCGGCTTGATGAGCACCAGGCCGATCTGATTGAGCAGGAATTCGTTGCCGAAGCGATTCTGTCGCGGTTGGACCGAGAGCAGTCCCGATCCGGCGGAGGAGCCGCTGTAGCCCCCTTCGACCCAGCCAAACGTCTGCATCCCGCTGTTGCCGAACAGGTTCTTCGCCCTCAGGTCGTCCATCAGAATCCCCACGTCGGAGACGGGTGTCGGCCCCAGTTTGCGCGCGGCGGAGTGCACCGTGTCCTCAGAGATTTCGCGCGGCAAAGAGTCAGCCTCCAGGCCGAAGGCGGGGTTGCTGTAATCGGCGAACGTCTCCGGCGACAACAAATCGCCAAACGGCGGCGCTTCGTCGTCGAGAAAGTCGCTGGCGTCCTGTGCGAAAACGACACTCAGGCCGCTCAGGCCGATGGCGGCGACCAGCGCGCCGACCCGCACCAAACTCCCGAGATCCGTCAGACGGCGTGACACCGGCATACCATGTTCCCTAGGAAAACACCCGTCGCGCCGGCATGGACGAAACGCCGCATCGAATGACGGCTGCGACGAATAGTCCGCATTCACCCAAGGTATCGGAAGTGCACGGCGTACCGCATCAACCGTGGCGGTGGGGGTTGGCGCTGCCTCGCCAAACTTTTGGATCGGAATATTCAGTACAGATTGCCAGCTAGGTCAGTAATCCCACTGCAGTCGCAAGGAATAGAGATTCGTGATGCTGTCGCCGAATTTGGCATTGTCCAATGCCGCCCGGATGTATTCCAACTGGAGCTTGGTATACGAATTGAGATACCAGTTGAAGCCGGCGGTGAAATCGAAGAGCCGTCCCCCCTGGATGTCCCGACTGTTGAGGTCGACGTACGAAAAACGGCAAGCGGCTTCAAAGGCCCCCCAGCCGTAACCGGTCTGCGGGTCTTTGCCAAGGTCGTGGAGCACCTTGATGCGATCGAGCGCCCCTTGTCGTTTCATATAAGGGCGATGCTCTCCCGTCAGAAAATAGCCCATCTGCGTGTAGAAACCGGCAAATGCGGCCCCTTTGCCATTATTGCGGGTGGCATTCAGGTACATGAACTCCGACTGGACGGTGAGCGGACCTTCGACCCACAGGAATTCCGTCCCAACCAGGTTGTAATGGTTCATGAAAAAATTGCCCGTGTTCACAAAAAACGGCGTCCCGGTGATGGTTGTCGGAACGGGGGTGCCGGCGGTCGAATTCGACGCGGAATCGTGCGCGCCGATGAAGAATTCCGGAATCGACCGGAAACTGCCGAAGCGGCCATTCGGGGCGGTATAGTTGTAGGCGGCGCCCAGGTGCAGGTAGCGGCGTCCTTCATCCTCATACCACGGAAGCCCCGTGATGCGGGCGACGCCCGCATAGCCACCACTGGAGGCGAGCGACCCGCCATACTGGTCCTGTCCCGCACGATACACAGACGCCGCCCAAGTCATGCGTTCGTCCTCAGACCAGTCGTACATACCGACCGCCGGATGCCGGAATGGGGTAAACGACTGAAATAACAGCGATCGCTCGGGAAGCATCGTAAAGCGGTAACTGGAGACGACTTCGAGCGAAAAGGGTTGTTTCCATTGTCCCGCGCGCAGAGTGCCGATGACAGGAAGTTCCGTAATCTCCATCCACAGGTCGGTAAACGTCGGGCGTCCAGGAAAGGCAAAATCCATCTGCCAGAAATAGTTGATGGTCGGGGCGATGCTGCCGTTGACCCCTAGGCGAGTCCGCCGGAAATCGGCGCCGTCCTTCAATACTCCGAATTCATTGATGTTCGTCTGATCCTGACCGTACCAGCCCGTATCGAACTGGACCGCGCCGTGGACCTCCAGGTTGGGATACTTCTTTTCCCTCAATTGTTCGAAGAATGCCGCGATTCGGTCGTCGGTCTGTTGAATCGACTCATCGGAATCGTTGGGAGGCGATGTCGATTGAGCCGCGTCGGCACCCTGGAGAATTGTCGTCGGTTCCGGCGAGGATTCTATTCCCGACGCCTCAGTCCGCGCTTCGACGCGTCGCAACCGTTCCACGACGGCGTCAAAGTCCTCCTGCGACGGGCCGGATTGTGCCCACACCGACGCCTGCCACGAGCCCAAACTAAGAACTGTCCAGGCCACGATACGGAATATGATGGCCAGCGGACTGCGGAGCATCGCTACAGACCTGGTGCCAATTCGTCCGAAGACGGGAATAGTGAGAGGAGGTTTTGAAGAATTCCAAATAGCCCATTGCGTCAAATTCGTCAACGGCGATTTGGCTGAGAATTGCCAAAAGCCATCATTAATGACGAGTGGCGATTTGTGTTTTGGAGGCTTGGGGGCTTGGGGGAGACTCGATTTCCCGTTGAACAGAGACAGGCATTCAGCTTGAAGTCAAGCCTTGTCCGGCAACTACAGTCGTTCATTTGCCCGCTCGCTCATCATCGTCATGTTACCCGTCCGACTTTTCCGTACATCCCTTCGCCGACGATCGAGCCGTTGAGTCGGAACCTGTAGTGGATATGTTCGAAGAGGAAGCGAGAAATCAGCGAATCCTGCTGAAGGATACTTGCAATTGATGATGACGACAGTCGACTCGATCCGCGATTGGAACCGTTAAAGACCACTTCCAATGCCGGTTGGCAAATTCAGTAGCTCTTGCTTACCACCGTCGACGGCGATCAGGGGTCGCGATGGACGGTTCCCGGTGAAAAAGCCGGAAGGCAGACAGCGAAGTATTCGGCCCCTTCGGCTTCGGGCGTGCTGTACTGCACCCATTCGCCGCGGTGGGTGATGATCGCCTGGCCGGCGCGCACGTCGTGATGACCCCCCTGGTGCTGCACGCGGAGCAGGCCGCGAAGCACGACGGTATACTCGTCGAACTCCGGAGTCTGTCCCGGTTCGACCCAGCCGGGAGGACTCTGCATCCGGGCCACGCTGACGGCGTCCGTTCGGGAATTGACGCGGCCAATGAACTCCTGAATGATCTTCGGCTTGTTCCCGGCGGCGCTGATTTGCGTGGGAGTTTCGATGAATGTGGGCATGACGGTTGAGGTTTTCAGGGAGTGACTGCCGTTCCGACGACCAGTGAACTCTATTGGTGGCTGGCTTGCTGCACCATGCAATTGGAACGATCATCAGTTTAGCAGAGGTCTGGCCAGCATTCGAGTTCGCCGCGGCGAGTGGCACACGCATGTGTTCAGCGCCGCGCGTCTCTCGACGCAAAGTGCGCTTGAGGCAGGAAGATCCGTCCGTTCGGAGTGCTCAATGCACGGACCTTGGAAGCCGCCGCTATGCATCCGATTGGTGGAATCGTGCCGGGGCAACCGCATCACATTCTCGACGAATGTCACTCGTCTCCCAACGGGGCGATTCAGGGAAGTGCGAACCGCAGCGGCGGCTCACGGGGACGTTCGCCCTCCCGAATGGTGGCTCACGGGGACGTTCGCCCTCGCGAATGGTGTGGGCTCAATCGGGCTGCGGCGATGCGCGCATTGGATGGAAGCGATTCCACCGGAGATTCTCCGAGCGATTTCAGAGCCTGTTCCAATTCCTGGAGCACCGCCGGGTCGGTTTCGCGGGCGATTCGTTGCGAGAGTCCGCGCTGCGCTTCGGATCCCCCCAGGTGTCCCAAAGCCCAGGCGGCGGCGCCGCGGATGAGTGGTTCTTCATCCTCCAGCGCCCGGAGCAACGCGGGGATCCCCTGCCGGTCACCGGCGTTCCCCAGCACTATTGCCGCGTTCCGTAACAGTCCGGCTCGCTTGGGGCGCCACAATGGCGTCTCCCGAAATTGGGCTCGAAACTCCTGCGGCGAAAGTCCCAGCAGTTGCGCTGCGTCCGCCGGACTCAGATCGGGACGGGGAGTGAAGGCCGGTTCCGCGGTGAGCGGCGCCTTGCGATTCCAGGGACAAACGTCCTGGCAAATGTCGCAGCCGAACAACCACTCCCCTACCCCTTCGCGCAACTCCATCGGAATCGGTCCGCGGTGTTCAATCGTCAGGTACGAGATGCAGCGGCGCGGGTCCAGGACATACGGTTCGATGAAGGCGTCGGTTGGGCAGGCGTCCAGACAGCGCGTACATGTGCCACAATGGCTGGTGGCGTGCGGCGCGTCAGACTCCAGTTCCAGGTCTGTGAGCAACGCCGCGAGGAAGAACAAGCTTCCCAGGCGCTTGTGAATCAGCATCGTGTTCTTGCCGAACCATCCCAGACCCGCCAGCCGCGCGAAGTCACGCTCCAGAAGCGGCGCGGTGTCAACGACGCCGCGCGACCGGCTCTCTGGAAACCGTTCCTGGATCATCCGCTCCAGCGCGGTCAGGCGTTCGCGGATCAGGTCGTGGTAATCGCTGCTCCCCTGCGCATAGCGCGCGACACGCGCGGGGAGCGGAGGACAAGCTGGTTCCGCATCGTCCGATCCGGAAAAATAGTTCATCCCCAACATCACCACGCTGCGGACGCCGTCGAGGACGTGTCGCGGGTGGTGATAGGCCGAGGCTCTCCGAGGCAGGTAATGCATGTCGCCGCAGGCATCCCGCTCCAGCCAGGCCAGAAAGTCATGCAGCCCCGTGGGAGTGACCGCCGGTGCGATCCCGGCGAGTTCGAATCCCAGGCGGCGGGCCTGCGCTTTGATCCAGGCCGCCGGTGAGTCGCAGGTCGCCGTCGTTCCGTCAGAGTTGGGAGGGACCGCTTTGGGCGCGTCGAGCCGCGGGTGTACGTCAAGTCGGCTCGGCATTGTGCGTCAGCGCGGCCAGCCGCTCCCACTGCCGTCGTCCTGCGTCGATCACCTGAGAGTCGTCGCAGAGGTCCAGAGGGGTGTAGCGCGGATGCCGCGACTCCTTGTAGGGGTTGTTGCCACGGGTGTTGTAGCAGGCGATGAACGCCCACCGGGGATCGGGACTGGTGTTCTGGTCGGAACGGTGCAGCAGGTTGGAGTGAAAGAAGATCGCCCCCCCCGGCTCCAGCGCGCAATGAATCCGCTCATGCCGGTCGAGAACGGCCTGCAATCTTTCCGGATCGGAGACCCCCGTCTGATCTCCTACCTGGCCGTGGTCCAGCCGCCCCAGCCGATGCGAACCGCGCACGACCTGCAGGCACCCATTGGCACGGGTGGCCCGATCGATGGCGATCAGGCAACTCGCCATCTCCGGAGCGAGGCAGCCGTTGTGATACCAGTAGCCGTAATCCTGGTGCCAGGCCCAGGCTCCGCCGACGAATGGCTCCTTGAGGATCATCTTATGGTGATAGTGGTAGACCTCGTCATTGAGGAGCGTCTGCATGGCTTGGACGATCGATCGGCTGCGAACGAGGGCGCCGTACATGTCGTCCTGCAGTTGATTGTCGACCACCAGCTTCACCGCTCCTCCTTCACCGTCGGAGCGACTGGCCGCTTTGCCTTGCAGCGCCTGGTCGGCCCGGGCGATCCGGCGGAGGAGTTCAACCTCGTCGCCGTCGAGCAGCGATTCGACAACAAAGAACCCGTCGGCGTGAAAGCGAGCGGACTGTTCGTCGGTGAGGTTCAATGCGGGCATCGCGGCAAACTGATTCGGGTGGTCTCGGGATCACAGGCGCGCGCCGATCGCTCAGCGCGACTCCATTGTGACGAGGCCGGGGGCTGCTGCAAAGCGAGCGGCGGGCGACTTTCCCTCCCGAACGGTGCGTACCGGGAGGGCGAGCGTCCTCGCGAGCCGCCGCTGTGGGTGGTACGCGACGGAACCGCGCCGTTGGGATGGGACAGACGTTTGGCGAGTGGTTTCGCGCTGCCCATCGGCGAGTGTTACGACGTGTGAATGCACATTGGTAGCTCGGCGGGAGCCTCGCCCTCCCGAATGGTGTGGACCGGGAGGGCGAGCGTCCCCGCGAGCCGCCGCTGTGGGTGTTACGCGACGGCACCGCACCGTTGGGATGGGACAGACGTTCGGCGAGTGGTTTCGGTCTGCCCATCGGCGAGTCTTACGATGGTTCAACGCACATTGGTAGCTCGGCAGGAGCCTTGCCCTCCCGGTCTGCCGTTCCATTCACCACGCGGCGTGGAGCGCGCCTCTGGTGGGATGTCGGGGTCGCGGTGAAAAAATCCTGCAAACCAGCCTTTCCTCGGTTTGCGATTTCTGTTTAGAATCGAAGTCGTCATTCGGCGTCTTCATTTTTTGATTTTGAATCTGGGGTTCTGGAGGGAAATCGGTCCATGTTACACTTCTCGTGCGACCTGTGCGGGCAGCCTTTGGATGACCGGCGATATGTGGTTCGGATGGAGATCTTCCCCGCCTTCGATGCGGAAGACCTTTCGGAGGCGGACCTCGACGCCGATCACCTGCAGGCGATCGCTGAGGAGATTCAGGAAATGGAACTGACTGGCGCCGAACTGGATGAGCAGGGAACCAAGACGTTTCGTTATGACCTGTGTCCCCGCTGCCATAGCCGGTATGCCAAGGATCCCTTGGGGCGCGACGCCCTGCGACGGCTGAATTTCAGCGAGAACTAACCAGCCGCGCTCGCCCAGGTGAACGGCCCGGCGTCACCTGGCCGGTGCGTCGTCCGAAACGGGCGCCTGGTCGGCGACCAGACTCCCCCCGTGCGTGCAAGTTCGTTGTTCAGACACAGCCCTTGCGGATCTCGCGGGGAAGGAGCAGGGATGGACCGGACGATGCGCTGGAATCGACGCCGGCTCCGATCGTTCCCCCGGATCGCGGGGATTCTGCTGTTGGGGCTGCTCGCGGCCTGGCGGATGTGGGATTTTTCGAAGGCGCCCCCCGCAGCGCCATCCGAGTCGGGAGAGCAGGTGGTGGTGCGGCGCGCCGTCGATGGCGATACGCTGCTCTTGGAGGATGGACGCCGCGTGCGACTGCTGGGGGTCGATACTCCCGAGTCGAAGCGCGAGGGAGCCCCGGTGGAACCATGGGCGCTCGATGCACACGCCTTCACCCGCCAAATGGTCGAAGGCCGCCGCGTGCGACTGGAATTCGACAAGGAACGCCATGACCGATACGAACGGGTTTTGGCCTACGTCTACGTCGAGGACAAGCTGCTGAACGAAGAACTGCTCCGGGCGGGACTGGGAAAGGCGCTGCTCAATCATCCCTACAGCGGCGAGATGAAACGCCGCTTTCGCCGGGCCGAGACGCTTGCCAAAGAGGAACGGCTCGGCATCTGGAATCGGAAGTCCTCACGGCGCTCCTGAGCGCCGCGCACTTCAAACGATTTGATTGCGGGGCACTCCAGGTCATTCCGGAAGCGCGAGCAGCCGCCGGATCGCGCGCCACGGCTGAAAATACTCTTCGGCGGACAAGCCATCGACCGTCGGCTCGCGGCGGCGTGTGACTCCATCGACCGCCGGGCCGTGATCGATCATCGCTTGCAGCACGCGCTGTTGCTGATCCACGGTGAATGGTGCCAGAACCTCGCACGCTCCGCGTCGATGCGCGATCGCCGCAGCCAGCGCCATGGCCCCCCAGTTGCTCGTCCCGGCGACGAGATTCCAGCGACAGGAGATGCGACAGGGAACCCGACCCGATTGCTCCCCGGTCAGTCGCCGTTCCAGTTCTTCCCAGGGGATGCATCCCATCCCGATCTCGTTAGCCCCGTCGCCGATTCCGACCGTCGTTGCGTTGGGCGACTGCACTTGTGCCTCTTCAAACAGGCGGTGGATGTCCCCTGCGAATTGATCGATTGCCTCTCCCCGCATGTTGTGGCAATGGTTTTGATGTTCCGGAGGAACCTGCCGGAGAAATTGCTCGGTGGGGGGGACTCCCTCGCGGGACTGTCGCAGCATCGACTCGAGCGTGTGGCTGGGGCCGACGCGCTCGATCGCCACCAGGTGTGTCAGGTGCGGGTGATCCTCGAACAGTTGACCCCGCCACGCTGCTTCACCCGTCGGGGACGCCTCGGCGGAGTCGGGAGGAGAGGCCAGGCAGTCACTGGGAAAACCAAACTCACGCGCCGCCGCTCGCAGTGCGTCTCTGCAGAAACGATCGGTCACCAACGTGACCGACGCTCCGGTTTGCCGCAACGTTTCGGCCAACAGGAGCGCTCCGGGCGGCCCGTCGGTCTCCGCAGCGGGGGGATCGCCGCGCGGGATGAAAAAGCCGGTGACAATCACGACGTCGCGCGCCGCCGTCGCCAGATGCTCCGCTGCGGCCGCCAGATGTCCCTGGCAGAGCGGACCAAACCGCGGTTCGGAACCAATCAGCCCGCGCCGCGCCGGATCGAGGCGCACGCACTGCTCGATTTGGGAAGAGATCGAATCGGTCACGAATGGATGCCAGGGGGTGTCGGAACGATGGGCCAGAAAAGAAACGCATTGTGGCGAATGACGCGGCGCCAGGAAAGCGAGCGGAAGGGGGGGGGAAATGCCGTGGGAGGCATGACGCAACGCCCGCGTCTCCCAGCAACTTGAGTCAGAATGCGAATGAACAGAAGCACTTGGCGCGGCCGATGGTCGCACCCAAAAGGGATTTGACCACGGATCGCACGGATGGACATGGAGCATCACCTGTGACTCAATCCGCTGATCATCCGTGCCACCGGTGTCATTCGTGGTTCAGTGGTTCTGTCTCAATTCGCTGGACTGCGGTACCGGGACGCACGTGGACGCTGGCAGCGCCGGCGACGGGTTCCCATTCATGGGAAACCGGTTTTTTTGACTTCCAGGTTCTGAGAAATCGGCACGAGAGCAAACAAGATCGGTTGTCAGTTGCTCGGGGGGATGACACAATTCATCACAAGCGCGCCCAGGATTTGGCGCCACCTAGCGCCCGCGCGCCGCACTCCTCCCGCTCGATGCGGGTGTTCTGGTAGCTGGACTATGGCTGACGAATCAACCGGCGGTGCCCCGAAGAAACTGAGCACCAAAGACATTCTGGCGGCAGCGCGTGCCCAAGCCGCTAAATCGGCTGGTGCGCCGGCGGCGGCTTCCCACGCGGAACCTCCGGCAGCCCCTATCGCTGAGGCCCCCCCTGCCGCGGCCCCCAAGCCTGCGGCGACCGCGGGGGCCAAGCCCAAGACGACTGCGGAAATTCTGGCCGCCGCCCGGGCGCAAAAGGCCGCGGCTGGCGATGCAGCACTGACCGATGCCACTCCCGCCCCCGCCAAACCCGCTCCGGCCTCCAAAGGGGCGCCGGCCGGCAAACCAAAGTCCACGGCTGAGATTCTCGCCGCGGCGCGCGCCGGCAAAGCGGGAAGCGCTGCGGCGGCTGCCGTGAGCCCGGGCCCGGCAAAGCCCGTCGCGAAAGGCAAGCCCGCGCCTCAGGCGCCTGCCGCCGAAGCGCCCGCTGGTGGAACCGGGTTGTCGGTTCAGGAAATGCTGGCGGCAGTCCGGCCTGCGTCAGCGAGTGTGACAAAGGTGGCCGAACCGGCGGCTCTGGCGAAGGTCGCCGCCCCTCCCCCGATGCCTGTTCGGCCGGCCCCGGCTGCCAAAAAGGGGGCGCCGCAGGAACCGCGTCGATTTTTCCTGTGGGTGTTGCTCCTCTCGCCATTCGCCTTGGCGTGGTCGGCATTCGCGGCGGCCACCGCCATCATGGTGCTGGGGACCGCGCGATTCATGTTGCCCAACGTTCTCACGGAACCTCCCCGCAAGTTCAAAATCGGATCTCCGGCGGACTTCGACCTGGGGACAGTGGCGACGAAGTTGGTCGCCCAATATGGCATCTGGATTGTCCATACGGATCAATACAAGGGAAAGAACCAGATTTATGCCCTGGCGTCGGTCTGCACCCATTTGGGGTGTACCCCAAGCTGGCTGGAAGGGGAGCAGAAATTCAAATGCCCCTGTCATGGGTCGGGATTTTACATCACCGGGATCAATTTCGAAGGTCCGGCGCCCCGTCCGCTGGAGCGGGTCGGGATTCGCCTCTCCGAAGACGGGATGCTGGAAGTCGACAAGAGTCTGAAGTTTCAGGAAGAAATGGGCCAGTGGAACGATCCCGCATCCTTCTACGAGGTTGTCGGCTGATTGGAAGGCAACCCTTCGGCACACATCTCAAATTTGAAATCTGAGATCATTCAATGTCCATCGGCGAATACATTCGCGACTCGCAACTGTGGAAGAGCGTCTTCCGGCACCCGGCCCCCTATGATCGGCGGAACCGGGTGGTGGTTATGCTCACCAACTTTTTCCTCCACTTGCATCCGGTCTCGGTCAAGAAGCAGGGGATCGCCCTCTCGTACACCTGGTGCATGGGGGGGATCACGTTCTTTCTGTTCCTGGTCGAGACGGTGACCGGCGTGCTGCTGATGTTTTATTACCGTCCGACGTTGGAATGGGCGTACAATGACATTCTGGCGCTCCGCGACGTCACCACGCTGGGGATCATGCGCGAAATCCATCGCTGGGGGGCACATGCGATGGTGATCACCGTTTGGTTGCATATGTATCGGGTCTTCCTCACCGGCAGCTACAAGCCCCCCCGCGAGTTCAACTGGGTGGTGGGGGTGTTGCTCCTGGTGCTGACGCTGCTATTGTCGTTCACCGGCTATCTGCTGCCGTGGGACCAATTGGCGATCTGGGCCATCACCGTCGGTTCCAATATGGCGCGGGCGACTCCCTTTCTGGGGCATGAGGGGCCAGGGGCGCAGATTCTGAACCTGGGTGGGTTCGACCTGATCACCAATGCCAGCGACGCCCGGTTCATCCTCCTGGGTGGGCGGTTCGTCGGCGAGGCGACGCTCAATCGGTTTTACATTTTGCACTGCGTGGCGATTCCGCTGGTCGTGGCGGGATTGATTGCCATTCACTTCTGGCGCGTCCGCAAGGACGGCGGCATCAGTCAACCGCTCTGATTATGAATCCGCATCCCGATCTTACGTCTGAAGTCATTCGCGGCCTGGGGTGGCTCTACCTCCTGCTGTTCGCCATGAACGCGCTGTGGGCCTGGCGCGAAGCAAAGCGCTCGGCGAATGTCGGTGCCGTCGCCGGCTGGGCCATTTACGCCTCGCTCCTGGCGATGATCGGCGTGGCCCACATTACCGGTGGCGCCGAACCGGACCGGTTCCTGATTCGCATGCCGCTCGGGATCAAGATGGCGGTCGACGGATTGGCCGATCCGAAGATTTACTTTGCCGGGTCGGTTCTGCTTTTCGCCCTGGTGATCTGGCTGCGTGAATGGCTGGTCAAGCCGACGGTGGCCTGGGTCATCCTAAATGTGGCGATCCTGTTCATGACGCTGAGTCTGACCGACTACGACTTTCGGCAGATTGTCGGCAAGCCGGACAACGTGCCGATTGTCTCGATGCTGTTCATTGTGGCGTTCTTCACTTGGCTGTATTTCAAGCGGGCCGTCGACAACGACCGGCGGATTGCCGAAGGGCGTCCGCTGTTTGAGCAGGAAGACAACGAAAAGGTGCTGGTCTGGCCCGACCTGGTGTATACGGAAATGATCTGCATGGTGGCGCTGACGGCGCTCCTGGTGGTGTGGGGGGTGGTGTTGCAAGCGCCCCTGGAAGACCCGGCGTCGGCGGTCAAAACCCCCAACCCGTCCAAGGCCCCCTGGTACTTTCTGGGATTGCAGGAGATGCTGGTCTACTATGACCCCTGGATGGCGGGAGTTGTGCTCCCCAGCATCATTCTGGTGGGGCTGATGGCGCTGCCGTACATCGACTTCAATAAGAAGGGGAACGGCTACTATACGTTCAACGAGCGTAAATTCTCGATCACGACGTTTCTGTTCGGGTTCATTCCGTTGTGGATTGGGCTGATTATTTTGGGGACGTTCTTGCGCGGTCCGAACTGGAACTTCTTCGGCATCTATGAGTTTTGGGATGTCCACAAGCTGGATGTGCTGAACAATGTCAATCTGTCTGAGAAAGTCTGGGTGGATCTGCGGGGCCAGCCGTTGCCGGTGGCTGCCGCGGACGCCGACCAGCTCACTCAGATCTGGACGATTCTGAAACGCGAGAGCGTCGGCCTCGTTCTCGTGGTGCTGTACATGTTCGTGCTTCCGCCGATCATGGCCATGACGTTTCTCCGCAAATTCTTCATGAAGATGGGCTTCATCCGCTACATGGTGTTTGCCAATTTGATCCTGTTCATGGCCTGTTTGCCGATCAAGATGGTGCTGCGGTGGCTGTTCAACCTGAAGTACATCGTGGCGATTCCTGAGTGGTTTTTTAATATCTGATTCCTGGATTGAGACATGCCCGCAACCGAGGAAGTCTGGCGAAACCTGCGCAAGGTACACGTCTGGTTTGCAGCCAGCGCGGTCGCTTTGTTCGCCGCCACCTGGCTGATGATGAGCCGCGACTTCGACGACGAATGGCGCCCCATCCAACGCGTGGCGCAAAAGCTCCAGGTCCAGCAGCTCCAGCAGGAATTTCAGGGACTGGAGACCACTGAGTTTGAGGCTCAACAGCGCGCCCTCCAAGAACGACTGACACAGGCCGAAGAGCGGCAAAAAGAGAACCTGGGCAGCGTCAGCGAGGTCCAGGGGCGACTGGATGCGGTAGATGGCCAGCTCCAAAAACTGACCCGGGATGTCAAATTCCAGAGGGCCCAGCGCGACAAAGCCCGGGCCGACCTGGATATCGCGGTCCGCGATGGGACGCTCACGCGAGAGGGACTGCGCCCCTGGCAGACGACGTTCGATCTGGAACAGAAAAAAGTCGACGATATGGAAACGGCTCTGCAAAAGCTGCAAGTCGATTTTGACAAAATCAAAGCGGAGCAGACGGCGCTCACCAAAGCCCAGGACGATGCCAAAGCCGCCCAAAAGAAGCACGCCGCGGATCTGAACCGCCTGACCAAAGTGATGGAGCAGCTGCACCCCACCAATCCACTGGCGCGGTTCAAGCGCTGGATCATGGAGCAGCCGATCATCGAAGGCTTCAACGGCCCCTACAAAATTCAACAGCTTTGGCTCCCCGATTTGACCGTCGGTCTGGGGGGGATGACCGAAGTCGCCCGCTTTGACCGCTGCATCACCTGCCACGTCAATATCGACCGGACCGCCGCCGGAAACATCCCGTCCTTCCCCCACGATCCGCAGGGGGTGACCATGGTGACCGCCGAGAAATTCCTGACCGAACCTAAAGAGCGGACGCATGCCGACGGTTCCCCCAAAGGCTACGGCCATCCCTTTTCCACCCATCCGCATCCCGAATTGTACCTCTCCAGCACCAGCCCACATCCGATGCAGAAATTCGGCTGCACCGGTTGCCACGAGGGGCAGGGCTCGGGCACCAGTTTTCAAAATGCCTCGCACACTCCCAGTTCGCCGGACATCGGCGAAAAATGGCGCAAGGAATACGGGTATTTCAACAACCATTTCTGGGAGTACCCGATGTATCCCGGACGGCTGGCGGAGGCCGCCTGCCTGAAGTGTCATCATCAGGTGGTCGAACTGGGAGAACATCCCAAGTTTGGCGCTTCGGCTCCCAAGGTGTTCCGCGGGTATGAGCTGGTCCGACAATACGGCTGCTTCGGCTGCCATGAGATCAATGGGTATACCGCCGGCAAGGCGATCGGTCCCGACATGCGGCTGGAGCCGCAAACCGAGGATGAGGCCGAGCGGATTGCCGCCGACCCTGGGGCGGTCGCCGGAACGATGCGGAAGGTTGGTCCCGGACTGCGGCATTTCGCCTCCAAGACGAATGCTGCCTGGGCTGAGAACTGGGTGGAGGAGCCGAAGCGCTTTCGCCCCGAGACCCGGATGCCGCAGTTCTTTCATTTGAGCAATCAGAAAGATGACGAAGGAGCGGCGTTGCAGCCGGTGGAGATCGCCGGCGTCGTGGCGTATCTGTTTGCCAAGTCGGAATCGATGGATCTTGTGGAATGGGCGGCGGACTACGTCCCCGACGCTGAGCGTGGCAAAAAGCTCTTTTCACAGCGCGGCTGCCTGGGTTGCCATTCGCATGGAGACTTTCCGGGAATCAAGTCCGACTTCGGTCCCAATTTGACGAACGTCCATCAGAAACTCAGTTCGGCGAAATGGCTGTACAACTGGATTCGAGAACCGTCGCGGCACAGCAGCCGCACCCGTATGCCCAATCTGTACCTTGAACCGGAAACAGTCCAGGGCAAAACGATCGATCCGGCAGCGGACATCACGGCCTACCTGCTTTGGCAGCGCGATGCGGCGGGACAACTGGTGTTGGACGACGCCGGAAAGCCTCAGGCAGACGCCGTCGGTCCCGGCCGGTTCGAGCCGGTCCGCTGGGAGGGAGAAGGGCTGAATTCGCTGGTGCGATTGTTCCTGAAAAAGACCTTGGGAAGTGAAAAGGCTGACGCCGCCCTGGCGGCCAAAGCCTATCCGGAAAAAGAAGCCGCCTCGGTCCGTTCAGCGGCGATCCAGCCCGATGAAATCGAACTGGTGAATGGCCCGATCACCGATGAGACGATGTTGCAGTACGTGGGACGGCGGACAATTTCGCGCTACGGCTGCTATGGCTGCCATGACATTCCAGGGTTTGAAAAGGCCCGGCCCATTGGCACCGGCCTGCAGGACTGGGGACGTAAAGACCCCACCAAGCTGGCGCTGGAACATATCGAAGAATACCTGCACCACCACGGGGAGCCGGACGGTTCCAGCACAGCACAGCGGGCGGAGCGCGCCTTCCGCGGCGGGGTCAATGGCACGCTGACGCCCGAGGAACAGGAGACTGAAGGGGCGGCAGGGTTCTTCTTTGGCCAGCTCGCGACGCACGGACGGGCGGGCTTCCTGTGGCAAAAACTGCGCGACCCGCGAAGCTACGACTACAAGAAGATCGAGACCAAGGGATGGGATGAGCGGCTGCGGATGCCCAAATTCCCGTTCAGCGAACAGGACATCGAGGCGGTCGCCACGTTTGTCCTGGGGCTTGTTGCCGAACCCCCCGCGGAGAAATACGTCTATCGTCCGCAGGGACCGGCCAAGGCCCGCATCCAGGGAGAAAAACTGATCGCCAAGTACAATTGCGCCGGGTGCCACACGCTGGAGCTTCCGGAAATCATCAGCGCGCCTGAGGATTTGACCCCCGACGAGTTGACCGCCGCTGATCATCCGGAGGCGCTGGAATTGTTGCTCAAGCTGAAGCCCCCCAGGGATGGCCGGACCGCTCGCAAGCTTCCCAGCGGCGAGGCGGCGATCAGCTTCCACGGCCAGTTGTATCAGGGGCCCGATCCCGACGAAGATCTGGAAGATCAGCGCTATTACTACGACCTGTGGGAAACGCTGCAAGTCGGTGACGACAAATCGCAACTGCTGTTCCCAGGGCGTCGTATGGAGGTCGCTGTGACCAAGCTCCTGGAGACCAGACCGGGGCGCGGTGGAGCGTTCTCGGAGTGGCTCGTGGAAGATTCGATGAAGGCGGACCGCGAGGTCAATCGGGACAAGGCGCGGCAAATGGCCCCGCCGCCCCTCTACCTCGAAGGGCGCAAAGTCCAAACCCCCTGGTTGTATTCGTTCCTGAAGAATCCCATGCGCATTCGCTACACAACGGTGATGCGGATGCCGCAGTTCAACCTGAGCAATGACGAAGCGCAGGCGCTGGCGGACTACTTTGCCGCGGTGGATGGGGCATCGTTCCCTTATCAGGAAGTCCCGCAGCGGGAGCCTTCCTATCTGAGCACCCGGCAACGGGAGCTGGATCAGGCGACACCAGGTCACGACTATCTCAAAGAGGCGTGGAAGGTGATTACCATTCCTCCGCCGACCGGATTGTGCGCCGGTTGTCACTCGGTCGGGGGTCGGGAGTTCGTGGCGGGTGATCCGACAAAAGTCGTCCGCGGACCGAATCTGGAAGGGGTTTACAATCGCCTGCGGCCCGAGTGGGTCGAGTTGTGGATCTACAAACCCAAGTGGATCACGCCGTTCACCGCCATGCCGCAGAATTTTCCGCGCGACAAGCCGCAGTTTCCCGAATTGTTCGGGGGAGACGGTCAGAAGCAGTCGATCGCGGCTCGCGACGCGCTCATGAATTATCTGAGAATGCTGGAGCGGGAGGGGACGGTGACGGCCACGGCTCCGGTTGCCGGTCCGGCTGATCCCCCGCCAGCCCAGGAGGGAACCAATGATTGACAGGCAAGAACCGGCGGCAAGCGCCGGGCCGCTTCCGGCATCGCCCGAACGCAGCCGGGAACGGAATCGGCAGCGACGATGGACGCTCATCCCACTGGGATTGGCGTGTCTTCTGGCGTGCTCAGGTTGTCCCGAATCGCAAATCGTGCAAGTCACGATCAAGTCGTCGGCGACCGCTCCAGACGGCGCGGCATCAGACGCCGCAGGCTCAACCGAAGGGGCGCCAGCCGGGTATGGAAACCTGCAGGGGACGGTCACGTTTGATGGCAGCATTCCGGCACTCAAAGACCTGATTGCAGCAGGCGATGCCAGCGTTAAGGACGCCTCCGTCTGCTCTGCCGCGGCGGTTCCGGATGAGAGTCTGATTGTCGATCCAGGCACGAAGGGCTTGGCAAACGTCGTGATTTTTCTCGACAAGCGGCCCGCCAACGTCAAACCGGAATTGGCGGCCCCCCCCACGACTCCGGTGATGTTCGACCAGAAGGGATGTCGTTTTCTGCCGCACGTGGTGACTGTCCAGGTGGGGCAGCCGCTATTGGTGGTGAGCGACGACGGCATTCCACACAACACCCGCACGATGCCCAAGCGCAACACGTCGTTCAGCCAGGTCGTGAAGGCCAACGAGCGGGGAGGGGTTGCTTGCGACTACAAAAAAGCCGAATCGACCCCCATTGCCGTTGCCTGCGATTTTCATCCCTGGATGAAGGCCTATCATTTTCCGGTGGATCACCCGTACGTGGCGATCACCGACCAGCAGGGGAAGTTCCGAATCGAAGGGCTCCCGGCGGGAAAACACAGTTTCAATGTGTGGCACGAGCGTGGTCCGGGGGACGCCCACTTGCTGGAGCGAAAGCTGACAATCACGATCCAGGCTGATCAGGACGTGACCCACGATCTTTCATACGGCGCCGCCAAGTTTGCAGCGCAACATCTCCCCGTGCGGCGCGCGGTCCCCTTGGACCGCTTGCAAGCCGGAGGCGAAGTCATCGTTTCCCAAAGGAAAGGAACACCATGAGCACAAAAACATCCAATCCGCAGAATTCGGGCCGCCGTCTGACGGGAGTAATCGTCGGCTACAGTTTCGTATTGGTGGTGGGAGTTTTGGTCGCGCTCACCGCGCAGTTTAACGCCCGGACCAGCGTGGCGCGCGATTCCGTCGAGGTCGCGATCCTCCCGCAGCAGGCGGTTCCGGTGGCGCAAGCCGCCCTTGGACTGGCTGCCGCGGGGGGCGGGACGTTCAGCGGTTCAATTCTGTTTGATGGCGTCCCTCCGAAACCGGTGTTGGCGATCAGGAAGGGAGACGCCAGCGTCAAGAATGCCGAGGTGTGCGCCGCCGAGGATCTGTACGGCGAAGACATGATCGTGAATCCGGAGAATCGAGGAGTGCAGAATGTCTTCGTCTACCTCGCCAAGTCGCCGGGACCGACCGACAAGCCGGAGGAAGAGACGGTCGTTCTCGATCAAAAAGGATGCCGATTTTTGCCGCACGCCATGCTCGTGCGGGTCGGTCAGACCATCATGGTCAAGAGTGATGACGCGATCCCCCACAACACGCGGACCGAATCGGCGGCGAACCCGTTCAATCAGGTGGTCCGGGCCAACGACCGCGAAGGGATTCCGCTGAAGTACAAAAAGGCCGAGCGACTGCCGCAGCGCGTCAAGTGCGACTTTCACCCCTGGATGTCGGCCTACCAGTTGGTGCTCGACCATCCGTACATGGCGGTGACCGACGCCGATGGAAAATTCACGATTCCCAATGTTCCGGCCGGGAAGCACACGTTCATCATCTGGCACGAGCGGCCAGGGTACTTGAATAAGAAGTATGAAGTTGAAGTCAAAGCGGGTGACGAGAAGAAGGTCGAATTGAAGTTCGGTATGGACAAATTCGTCGGGTTCCAGGGGCCGCAGCCCGAGGAAATCGCGATCCGTGCCGCGCGCTGACGCCTGCTGGCGGCGGACAGTGGTCCGCCGTCGGCGCGTTCCGGACTGTTCAGGGGCTCCGTTCAGGGGTTCGGTTTTAGGGAGGGTTCTCCAAGTGAGAGTCCAAAAGCTGTTGGTGATCATGCTGCTGGGGGGGACCGGGTGGTTGTCCGGATGCGGACAGCCTCCCCCCGCTCGTTTTGCGCTCCACTCCCGGACCGAAGAGCTGATTCCCGAGGGGAAACAGGTCGTCGAGCAGGTGCTCCAGGAACACTTTGGAAATCCAAATCAGCTCGTCGCCTGGGAGAAGTTCCCGATCGATTACGGCGCGGCGCAGCCCGATTCAGACAATTCGGACCGGAAGCAGCCGGGCTGGCGACTCAAAGAAGGGCGCAACCTGTACATGCAGCATTGCCTGCATTGCCACGGAGTCGCCGGTGACGGAGCCGGTCCGACCGCTCGGTTTCTCAATCCCCGTCCCCGCGACTATCGGCAGGGGATTTTCAAGTTCAAGTCGACGCTGGCGGCGGTCAAACCGTCGCGGGCCGATCTCGAACGGATTCTCAAGCAGGGAATTCCCGGAACCTACATGCCGTCGTTCGTGTTGCTGGGAGATGAAAAGCTGGGGATGCTGTCAGATTACGTTCGTTGGCTGAGCTGTCGCGGGGAAATGGAAATTCAGTTGTCGGCGAAGGTGGCCGCCGCTGGAGCGTTGAAGAAAGATGTTGACCGGCAAGCCCAGGAGGAAAAGACCAAGCCCAAGGGGGAAAAACGCTCCACTCGCAAAGAGCTCGAGGCGGAGGTCATGCAGGTGGTGAACGAGGAGTTGGCGGAGAACATTCAGACCATCTCGAGTGACCTGGCGGAGCTCTGGAGCAACGCGGAGAGTCCCGAAAACGTGATTACCCCCAAGGTGCGTCGCACCCCGCCGACCAAGGACTCGATTGCACGCGGCAAGAAGCTCTACCTGTCACAGGTTGAAGGAAAGAAGACGCAGTGTGCTGACTGCCATGGGCCACTGGGGAGAGGAGATGGTCCCAATACCGAACAATACTGGGAAGTTCCGGGATCGACTCCCAAAAGGAACTATGACACGGTCGGACTGCACGACATCTGGGGCTTTCCTCAAAAGCCGCGTAATCTGACGCGGGGAATTTACCGTGGGGGCCGACGGCCCGCGGACTTGTACCGGCGGATTTTTGCCGGAATTCAAGGCACGCAGATGCCGGCGTTCGGCGTGACAGTGTTAAATGACGAAGAAATTTGGGATTTGGTCAATTACGTGTTGAGCATTCCATTCGACGGCCAATCTTCCCCGTATCCGGAAGAGGCGCCTGAGGAGCCTCATGAGGAGGTGGCCACCTCCGGAGACTGAGGTGGTCGATTTCGTTGCGAAGAATTCAAAGGTCGGAGGGGGGCGTCCGCGGCCCGGCGGAAAGTTGATGAAGCGTCATCCGGCTGGGCTAGTGTTCAAGGCCCCCTCGAACCGTGGAGCATTGTTGTGAATCGATTCTGGTGCCTGTTTTTTGTCGCTTTCGCGGTCATCGCGGTGGCGTTCAGCCTGATCGGGCCCAGCTACGGCTGGTGGTTCCCCGGCGCGTCGATTTCGCCGCTGGGGGCGGAGATCGACGACCTGTTTTACCTGATCCTCGTGATCACCAGCGTGACGTTCATCGCAGTCAATGCGGTTCTGGGTTACGTCCTTTGGAAATTCGGATCGGGTGAGGGACGACGCAGCGTTTTTTCACACGGCAGCCACACTCTGGAAGTGGTCTGGAGTATCGTCCCCGCGGGGATTCTGCTGTTCATCGCCCTCTACCAGATGGATGTCTGGGCGCGGTATCGCGTGAAATCGACGTTCGACCAGGAGGCGGCAGCGCATCCCGTGGCGGAAATCACCGCGCGGCAGTTCGAATGGCGCATTCGCTATCCCGCCCCGGGAAAAGTGCTCAAGGACACCCCACAGCCGGATGACCTGTACTCCGTCAACGATCTGCACGTGCCGGTGGGACGTCCCGTCTTGATCAAGTTGCGCAGCGAGGACGTGTTGCATTCGTTCTTTTTGCCGCACCTGCGAATCAAGCAGGATGCCGTGCCGGGGCTGGTCATTCCCGTCTGGTTCCAGGCGGACAAGGCGGGGGTCTACGATCTGGTGTGCGCCGAGTTGTGCGGCTGGGGGCATTACAAAATGCGGGGGCAGCTCACGGCGGAGCGGGATGAAGAACGGCAGAAATATCTGGAAGAATTGTCGCGGACCCAGTTCGACGATGGTGTCGTGGCGCAAGTGAGTGACTGACGCGGTGGGCTGCGTGTGGCATTCGGCAAGCAGTTGTGATTGATCAATCGGGCGGGTTATCCCCCCCTGGAGGATGTGTTGTGAGTACGTTAAATCCCGCCGCTCCCTCGGCCCCCCATGCCCACGATGTGGCGCATGCGCATCACGAGATCGGCTTCATTCGCAAGTACGTCTTTTCCACCGACCACAAAATCATCGGCATCCAATTCCTGATCACCACGCTGCTGATGCTGCTGGTGGGGGGGGGACTGGCGCTGGGAGTCCGCTGGCAATTGGCGTTTCCCGGGCGCGAGATGCCGATCATCGGGCGGTTGCTGTTTTCCGCCGAGGGCGGGGTGATCCCTCCCGAGTTCTACACGATGCTGTTCACGATGCACGCCACGGTGATGATCTTCCTGGTAATCATCCCGATTTTGGCGGGGGCTTTCGGGAACTTCCTGATTCCGCTGCAAATCGGCGCCGACGACATGGCGTTTCCGACGCTGAACATGCTCAGCTACTGGTTCATGTGGCCGGCGATCGGGTTCTTCGGGGCCAGTTTCTTCGTCGAGGGGGGGGCCGCGGCTGCCGGTTGGACCGGCTATCCCACGCTGAGCGCCCTCCCGCAGGCGGCCCCCGGTTCCGGAACGGGGCAAACGCTGTGGCTGTTTGGAGTCACGTTCGTCGGCGTGTCGTCGATGATGGGGTCGGTCAATTACATGACGACGATCATCAACATGCGGGCCCCCGGCATGACGCTGTTTCGCATGCCGATGACGATCTGGGGGATGTTCATCACCGCCATCCTGCAGGCCTTCGCCTTGCCAGTGCTGACCGCAGCCGGGTTCATGATGCTCTTTGACCGGACGCTGGGAACCACCTTCTTCGTTCCGGGGGGATTGGTTGTCAACAACGCCGAGCCGACCATCGGCGGCGGGCAGGCGCTCCTGTGGCAACATCTGTTCTGGTTCTATTCCCACCCGGCGGTGTACATTATGATCCTGCCGGCGATGGGCATGACTTCGGATATCCTCTCCACGTTCAGCCGCAAGCCGCTGTTCGGCTACCGTCCCATGGTGTACTCCATGGCCGCGATCGCCGGACTGGGCTTCATCGTCTGGGGACACCACATGTTCATCAGCGGGATGAATCCAGCGCTGGGGATGACCTTCATGGTCTCGACCATGATGATCGCCCTCCCCTCGGCGGTGAAGACGTTCAACTGGTTGGGGACCATGTGGGGGGGAGACATTCAGTTCACCACCCCCATGATCAACGCCATCGCGTTTGTGTCGATGTTTGTGGTGGGGGGACTCTCCGGAATCTTTATGGCGGCTGTCCCCGTGGACATCTACATCCACGACACCTACTTCATCGTGGCGCATTTCCATTACGTGATCTTCGGCGCGACTCTGTTCGGCGTGTTCGGGGCGATTCACTTCTGGTTCCCCAAGATGTTCGGACGCATGATGAGCGAGCCCTTGGGAAAATTGCACTTCGTCCTCACGTTCATCGGCTTCAACATCACGTTCTTCCCCATGCATTTGCTGGGGGTGGCGGGATTCCCCAGGCGGCTGGCCGATCCGTACCATTATCCGTACCTCTCGCACCTGATGCCCCTCAATCAGGCGATGACCTACGGCGCAATCCTGATGGGGGTGGCGCAACTGTTGATCATTGGGAATTTTCTCTTCAGCATTTTCAAAGGAAAGAAAGTCGGCAGAAATCCCTGGAACTCGAACACGCTCGAGTGGACTGCTCCATCTCCTCCGGGACACGGCAACTTCGACGTGCTGCCGGTGGTGTATCGTGGGCCGTATGAATACGCGTCCCCCTTGGTCGAGGAAGACTACCTGCCGCAAACAACCTACATCCCCGTGGAGGATCGCCACGCCGATCCGTACGCGAATCCGCATTGACCTCGTACAGGTCTGCAACGCCCCCTGAAGCCGCTTGTCCCCGAATGGCCCGACGGACCGGAATCCCGAATCCGGACCGGTCGATTGCTCAAACCCATGACCTCTAGCTCCTACCAACCCTGGATGCACCGCCTGGCCGCGCTGACGGTCTGTGTGGCGTTTCTGCCGATTGGTCTGGGCGCCCTGGTGACGACCAAAGACGCCGGGATGGCGTTTCGCGATTGGCCGACTTCGGATGGGGATGGGATGTTTGCCTATCCTTGGCTCCGCTCGGTCGGAGAGAAATTCCTGGAGCACGGCCACCGCTTGGCTGGAACGCTGATTGGAATGACGGCGATCGGGCTGGTTGTGATGGCGTTGCTGCGTGAGCCGCGGCGGTGGGTCAAGGGCTTGACGCTGTTGATCCTGACGTGCGTCATCCTGCAGGGGCTGCTGGGGGGACTCAGGGTGTTGCGCGATGACCGGAGGTTGGCGCTGGTGCATGGCAGCTTCGCCGTCCTCGTTCTGGGATTGATGGCGGCGACCGCGGTCGTCACCAGTCGCCGCTGGCACAATCCGCGTCCGGCTTCATCCACACAGTCCACCGGCGCGCTCTCCGTTCTGGCGTGGAGTGCTGTGGCGTGCCTGTTTGCGCAATATGTGCTCGGGGGGATGTTGCGGCATCAGGGACAGGCACTGTATGAGCATCTGGGGTTCGCCTTCGCTGCTGCCGCGCTCGTTCTGTGGCTGGCCATGTCGGCGACCGCAAGTGGAGCGGCGTGGCTGCGGGCGCCCGGAGGATTGCTGGTGGCGCTGCTCCTGGTGCAATTGGGGTTGGGGGCCGGGGCCTGGGTGACTAAGTTCGGCATGGGAGGTTACGTCGCGGTGTATGGCTCCGGGCTGCAGGTGGCGATGCGGACAGCGCATGTCGTCACAGGCAACCTGCTGTTTGCCGCCTGTGTGGTTCTGGCGGTTCGCGCGTCGCGACTCCGGTGGGAAGCGCGGCGGATTACGGCGTCGCACCCGGTCCCCGACTATTCGGGGATGGCTCCCGCACTGGGGGGAGGAACCCCATGAGAACCAGTTTGCCCAACTCCCAGGGAGCGCCCCTCGCTGCCGCCACGCTGCCGCGCAGCGGCGCGGCGACCGCGCGGCTGGCCGACTATCTCATTCTGACCAAACCGCGGATCGCACTGTTGGCGCTGGTCACTGTATGTGCCGGGTATGCGCTGGGGTCCGAAAATGTGTGGCGCGCCGTACCACTGACGCACGCGCTGGTGGGGATTGTGCTGGTGGCCGCCGGTTCCAGCGCCTTGAATCAATATTTGGAGCGGGACAGCGACGCGCTGATGCGTCGGACCGCGAATCGACCACTTCCTGCAGGTCGGCTGGCGCCTGTCGAAGTGTTACTGTTTGGATGGGGGACCGGGGTCGCCGGCGTGCTCTACCTGGCGGCGTTCGTCAACCTGGCGACAGCCCTTCTGTCGGCGCTGACCTTGCTGCTGTATGCGGGAATCTATACTCCACTCAAGCGGCATTCCGGACTGGCGACCGCCGTGGGAGCGATTCCTGGGGCCTTGCCTCCGGTCCTGGGATGGGTCGCCTCGGGAGCGCCGCTCAACGCTGCGGCATTCAGCCTGTTTGCCGTGTTATTTCTTTGGCAGTTCCCGCATTTCCTGGCGATTGGCTGGATTTATCGGGAAGAATACGCCCGGGCGGGGCTGCGGATGCTTCCCGCGCGCGGCGCCATGCCGCGGATCGTGGGACTGGCGGCTGTCTGCTATGCCCTCGTTCTGGTCCCCTTGAGCGTGTATCCGGCCACATGCGGATTGGCCGGATCGGTCTATTCGGTGGTCGCACTGATTTTGAGTCTGGGTTATCTGGCGGCGGCAATTCGCTTCGCCTGGACGGAATCCCGCGCCACCGCGCGAGGATTGCTGTATGCGTCGCTGATCTATTTGCCGGTGTTGTTGTTGATGTTGGTGTGGGACCACTTCCGGCTGCTGGCGTAGACTAGGGGTTAGGCGCTAGGGGATCGGGGGTTGGGACTCGAGGTTGGGGGGATGAGCGGTTTTCGATTTCAGATCTGAGATTTCAGATTTGAGATCACAAACGTGAGATTTTCGGTTTCGGATTTGGGGCTTCAAATCCATTGGTCTATTGTGTTGGTGCCTTGACATGTCGCACGCTGCTGGTCATTCGAACGTTCCCGCCCTCAAGATGGGGGTGCCGATTCCCAATGGAAAATTGGGAATGTGGCTGTTCCTCGGGACGGAAATCATGTTCTTCACGGCGTTCATCGGCACCTACATCGTGATGCGGCTGGGTTCGCCCGGCTGGCCCGTCGACACCGCCGTCACGCACATCAACATCCTGGCCGGGGGAATCAACACTTTCGTCCTGATCACCTCCAGCGTGTTCGTCGTCCTGGCGCACGAGGCCATGGGACAGCGGAAGTATCGGACCGCCACCAATTGGACGATCGCCACGCTGGCGCTGGCCTGCGTCTTCCTGGGGATCAAATCCGTCGAGTATTACGGCAAGTACGAGCATGACATTCTCCCCAGCCATGTGGCCGAGAGCCCGCGGCAGGCGCTCGACAAGATGGTTCGCGAAATGGATCGCGCGTCGGGCCTGGCGTTGCTGGAGAAGGAACGCAACTCGCTGCGCAATGCAGCCGTTGCAAAGAAGGGGGGGCTGGATGAAAAACAGGAAGCGCGCCTGGCCGCGCTGGATGCCCGCAGCGCCCTGCTGGGGACGCTGGTCGAGTACCGCAGCTTGAAGCGCGACGCCCAGGGGGATTTGGATCTGCACAAAGCTGCGGAACGCCTGAAGGAATTGCAGAATGCGGATCATCCCGATCGGGGCAAGCTGGCCGAGGAAGCCCAAAAGCAGATTGAAGAAGCCCAGGCAAGCCTGGCCAAGCTCCCCGAGCTCGACCAGCAGAAGAAGTCGGGAATTCAGGCGCAGATCGATCAACTGGAGAAAGGTGATCGAGAGCAGCGCAGCAAACTCAAGTCGGAGCTCGACACGATTTCCAAACAGACCGCGCGCGAAAAGGCGCGGTTGAATGCGACGATTGACGAACTGGGGGCCGTTGTGGCGCATCCCCCCAGCTTTGCCCACGTCCACGAGCCGCATTACATCCTCTATGGCAACACGTTTGCCTCGGCCTACTTCGTGATGACCGGATTCCACGCCTTGCACGTCATCCTGGGGATGGGGCTGTTCGCCGGGATCATCGGCCTGGGCTGGTCCGGCAAGTTGGGGCCGCAGCACGCCGTGTTGGTGGAGAATTGCGGTTTGTACTGGCACTTCGTTGATCTGGTGTGGATTTTCCTGTTTCCGCTGCTGTACATCATTTGACCTTGTCGCGATTCGTCCGCGCTCCGGCGCTCGACCGCCGCGCTCCTTGCCGATTTTGGAATTGAACTCATGTCCGACCACGACACGCACGCCGCTACGGGTGAAGAGGCCCATCACGACGAGCATCATGCCGAGCATCATCACGTTAATTACTGGGCGATCTTCGGCGCCTTGTGCCTTTTGACGGCCGCCTCCTGGCTGGCTGACGAAGTCGGGGGCTCGCTCGGCAAGGTGTTGTTGGGGGTGATCGTGCTGACGATCGCCAGTTTCAAGGCGATGTTCGTCATGCTGTACTTCATGCATCTGAAGTTCGAAGGCAAATGGAAAATCGTCCTGCTGGCCCCCACGATCATCCTGGCGGTGGCAATCATCGCCGCCCTCATGCCCGATATCGGCGCGCACTATTACGACGTCCAGGTTCCGCAGGTCCAGCAGGCGGCCGCGGCCCATGCCGAGTCGGGCGCGCACGGCGCGAGCGAGACGCATCCGGCGAGCGATTCTGAATAGCGCGTCATGAACTTCGGCCTACTGAGTCGGGCGAATTGAAAGGCGCGCCGCGCGTTGCCGGGGGGCTGCGTTCGAGCGCCGCAGAAGTACGACGCGGCATCGAAGTGAATTGCTCTGGAAATTGTCCCATTGGCAGATCGATCATGCGATTGTTGACGAATTGCCAGCCCCCCACCGGCCTTGGGCCGGTGGAGGCGATGCCTGGCAGCTACACTCGCAGTTGCCTCCGGCCTTTCCGCGCTCATGAACCTCCGCCCCCCTCCCCGCCGCACGTTGTGCTGCGTCGCGCGACGACGCTTTGTTGCGGCGGGGAGGGGGGCGGAGGTTCTACACGTGGGGCGCTACACTGCATCGCGGACTTAGCATTCAGTCGTGCGCTCCACCGGCACAGGGCCGGATGGAGGCGAGCCGAAACAGAAATTGACCGTGTTTGCCGTGCTGATGCACTACAAACCGAGACGGTTTTTCGATTGGCGGACTGGGTCCGTCGCATCGGCAGAGGCCCGGCTTGCCGAGGTCGTGCGTCATGACCGTTCTTCCCGCGATTGGTGTGGAACGTCTGTCGTATCGCTATGGCGAAGTCCCGGCATTGGATGATGTTTCGTGTGCGGTCCAGCCGGGGGAGATTTTCGGCCTTCTTGGCCCCAACGGAGGGGGCAAAACGACGTTGTTTCGGCTCATCTCCACCCTGCTCCCGATCCAGTCGGGGAGGATTCATCTGTTGGGGCTGGATGTTGCACAAAACCCCGCGGCGGTCCGGCAGAGAATCGGCGTCACGTTTCAGTCTCCCAGTCTGGACCGCAAGTTGACGGTCATGGAAAACCTGCGGTGCCACGGGCAACTCTACGGTCTTCGGGGTCACCCACTGCAAGAGCGCATGGCTCGGCTGATGGAGCGGTTGGGAGTCGCCGACCGGGGGGGAGACCGCGTGGAATCGCTGTCAGGCGGTTTGGCGCGGCGCGTCGAAATCGCCAAGGGGCTGCTGCATGATCCACCGCTCTTGCTGTTGGATGAACCCAGCACCGGTCTCGATCCGGGAGCGCGGCTGGATCTGTGGGGCTACCTGCGGGGACTGCGCGATCAGGCAGGGGTGACGGTCCTCGTGACGACCCATCTGATGGACGAAGCTGAACGCTGCGACCGGCTGGCGATTCTCGATCGGGGACAGATCGTCGCCCTGGGATCACCTGAAGAACTGCGGAAATCGCTGGGCGGGGACTGCCTGACCATTCAGACGGCCGACCCGCAGGGGTTGTCGCGGCAGATCGCCGAAAGGTTTCAGGTGACCCCGCGGCAAGTGGCCCAGCACCTGCGCATGGAGGTCGAACGGGGTCACGAATTGATCGGCCCCCTGATGGAGGCGTTTGGCAGCCAAATCACCTCTGTCGCGCTGGGCAAGCCGACCCTGGAGGATGTGTTTGTAAGAAAGACCGGCCGTGGGTTTTGGGACAGAGGGGCGGGGGAGTAGAGAGTGGAGGGGAGAGAGTGGAGAGGAGGTACGGGGGAGTGGATGGTGGATAGGGGATAGGGGATGGTGGGGATGCTGAATTTGAGATTTCAAGACTCAAGACTCAAGACTCAAGACGTCTCCATGACAACAGCGGTGGAAAAAATCGAGAACGCGGCACAGGGGCGCTCCGGGGTTGGGGCGTTTTGGCTGGCGGTCTATGCACTGGCCTGGCGGGAATTGGTCCGATTTTTTCGGCAGCGGACGCGCGTGATTGGGGCCGTCGGCCAGCCGGTGCTGTTTTGGATTCTGTTTGGGGCCGGACTTCACGGCAGTTTTACTCCCCCGGCGTGGGCGCCCGCGCAGATGACGTACCAGGAATACTTTTTTCCGGGAATCGCCGTGCTGATCGTTCTGTTCACCGCGATTTTCTCCACGATTTCGATCATCGAGGATCGCCGCGAGGGGTTCTTGCAGGGAGTGCTCGTCGCACCTGTGAGTCGGTTGGCCATCGTTCTGGGAAAACTGTGTGGCGGGACGCTGCTGGCCCTGTTGCAGGCCGGATTGTTTTTGGCGTTTGCCCCGACCTTGGGGTTGAGCGTCTCGCCATGGGTCGCTATGCAGATCGTCGCGTTCGTGGCTCTCTTGTCATTTGCGCTGACGGCACTGGGATTCGTCATCGCCTGGCCGCTCGACTCGACGCAGGGATTTCATGCCATCATGAGCGTCGTGCTGATGCCGATGTGGCTCCTCTCGGGGGCGTTCTTTCCAGCGGGGCACAGCGGGTGGCTGAGCTGGGTCATCCGACTCAACCCCTTGACTTATGGCGTCGCCGGACTGCGGCGTTTGCTGTACCATGACAGAGGCTTGGCGGAGGGTTCCGGATTGCCGGAACTGTCGGTGTCCCTCGTCATTACGGCTGCGTTTTGCGCGGCCTGCGTCGGAATCGCCGTTTGGCTGGCAAATCGCCGCGCGGCACGGGATGCCCGCTGATTCACATGGGATCGAAGACTCATATGCCTGCCGCAAATGCTTCACACCGGTTGCCAGTTTGGTCAGCCAGCGGATTCGCTCCCCAGGTCATCCTGGGGTTGCTGCTGGTGGGTGCGCTATTCGCACCCAGTCAGGGGAGGGGTGCGGACCAGCAGCCCCAATGGCCCGCCGAAGGGATCGAGGACTTTTCGCTCACCGAATGTCATGGTCAGACGGTGACTAAAGCGGATCTCCTGGGGCGCCCCTGGCTGGCCTGCTTCATCTTCACGCACTGCCTGGGCCCCTGTCCGATGGTGAGCGAGCAGATGGAATTGCTGCAGGAGAAGCTCCGCGACCTTGATGTGCGTTTGGTGACCTTTACGGTCGATCCCGACCGGGACACTCCTGCCGTTCTGCGCAATTACGCCAAGAAATACAACGCCGATCCCGACCTGTGGTGGTTCCTCACCGGCGACAAAGAGGAGATTCACCGGCTGATTCGGGGCAGTTTCAAAATGATCGCCCACGAAGCCTCGCCGGCCCGACCCGGCTTCGAATTCGAACACAGCGTGACGATCATGCACGTCAACGACAAGGGGCGGGTGCTGGGGCAGTACAATGCGCGAAATGATGTCGAGATGGCGCGCCTGCGGCGCGTGTTCCTCAAGAAATCCACTCCGGAAGAGGCCCGCCTGATTGCTGACGCCGACCAGGAACAAGAGCGGCAACTGGAGCAGCAGCGACAATGGCGGGAACAGGCCGAGCGCGAAGCGGAAGCCGAACGGGCTGCGGAATTGTGGGAACAGACCCCCCTGTGGGTCCGGCGACTTCCCGCCGTGAATGCGTCGCTCAACGGGCTGGCGACGGTGCTGCTGCTGGCAGGTTTTTCGTTGATCAAGCTCCGCCGACCCGAGGCCCATAGAACCGTCATGCTGCTGGCGTTCGTCACGTCGGCGCTGTTTCTGACGACGTATCTGGTCTACCACGGGGCGCTCACGCATTACACCGGCAGCGGTTCCCGGAAATTCGCCGGAGAGGGACTGATCGTCCCCATCTACCGCACGCTCTTGCTGTCGCACATCCTCCTGGCGGTGGTGGTCGCCGTCATGGCCCCCCTGACGATTTACCGCGGACTCCGCCAGGACTGGGCGCGGCATCGGCGGCTGGCCCGGATCACCTTTCCCATCTGGCTTTACGTCTCCGTCACCGGCGTGGTAATCTACGTTCTGCTCTATCACTGGTAAGAGACTTTTCCATGAACCGCCTGATCTGTGGGATTCGCCTGTTGAGTTTGGTCGCCGCCATCGGCCTGTGGACGGGCGTGGCCGAGGCCTGTCCGATGTGCAGCCAGTCGATCGCCGATGAAAACGCCTTGCCGCGCGCCTACATGTACAGCATCCTGTTCATGCTCGGAATGCCGGCGCTGGTGTTCAGCGGCATGGGGCTAACGATCTATCGGGCGTTCACCCGGCAGGCGCTGGCGCAGGAGCCGCCAATCGGTCCCGAGGCGGAAGTTCCAGTCGCAGACCAGGGCTCGCCTCACTGAGCCAGATGTACGGTGGGACCAGCTCGGCGCTGGTGAGACAGCGCACAGCATCAAACCCGCCCTGTGCCCGAACCGGCGTCGCAAGCGCAGGCCCTCCATCCCCGTGGTGAGCGCTGCCAGCCTCCACGCCCAGCATTCCGCGACGCCCGTGCCCCCCATCCCCGGCCCTTCCCCGTCCAGGGGGGGAGGGAGAGTTTGAAACGACATGGAACCAGCTCGCCAATGAAGCACTCGCCTCCGCTCAGCTAGCCTGAGCGGGGCGCCGCCTGACAGCTACCAACCTACGGCACTCACCACCGGCTCTCCACTGAGCTTGCCTCAGCGGGAGCACGCCTCGCGCAGGATCGGCCTTGTTGGCACGCCTCGCTTCGACCGGGAGTCAGCGCGCGTGGGGGATTCGAGTTGCCTTCTCCCCGGCGGCGCGTAATAACTCAAGCCCTCTCCCCGGACAAAGCGGAATGGTGCAGCGACGTCCTCTGGTGCGCGAGGCGTGCTTCCACCGAGGCAAGCTCGGATGGAGAGCCACTCAATACGAGGCAGCGCGAGGTAGCTGCCAGGCATCGCCCCGCTGAGACAAGCTCAGCGGTGGCGTGAAGGCTGGCGCACACTCCGTTGAATGAGCGCGAATCAGAGTAGATTTCGCCGACTTCGTTACGACTGTTTTGGTATCTCACGGGATGAACTTGGTCCGGCCGTGAATCGCCCAGGCCCGTCGTCTACCCACTGGAACACGAGATCGTCGGCGCTCCGGATCGATGCCGCGGGAGGGGGGCGGAAAATCCGATTTTCGGTCGGGCGCGTTCTTTCCCTCGACCCAGCATGTACGCGTCCCAGGCCCCCTCCCAGTCCCAGCGGCCTGTGTCAAGCTGTCGCAAGACGAGCAGCTTCTTGATCTCTTCCATTTCCGCGAAGCTCATCCCGTCGGTCTGTTCCACGACCAGGTCCATATCCAGCGCGGCGACGATTTCAGCATGCCACCGCTCGGATCATATTGTTCCACAGCAAAAGTCGATCGGCCTCATGCATCACCGGCGGGGCCGTCGCCAGGGTATTCCGCTCGAGTCGCCGCAAGTATCGGTACAGCCGTCGATAGTGATCGGTCGGCACGGCCCAGAATTCGTAGCAACTCCAGGCAGAATCCCCCGCCTCCGGCGCCAGGACTCTGGCCAGCGCGACGACCTGCCCGTCGATCACCGCCCGATACCGTTCGACTCCGTATTCCAATCGCTGGCCGCGCGGTCCGCCATTGATCGTCAGATGCGGGAGCGGACCAGTCAGGCCAAACCGCGGCTCAAGCCGCAGATGCTTGAGCAACAACTGCTCGGCCCCTGTGGTCAGGCTCACGGCGCGAACCGGTTCGCCAAGCAACTCCGCCGCGCGGGCCAGGGCCGCGTTGTGATATCGTAAGTGGTCGCAATCGTTCATGCAGGGCAGGACACAGGGCGCTTCCGAAAGGTTCGGTTTCATGGACGAGCGCCGGATCGTCGAGTCGATTCAGCGCTTCGTCGATCAGCGCGGGCCGCGGTCCGACACGGTCTTGGTCGTGTGAACTCGAGTCCGAAAGGTGAAGCGAGGCGACCGCCCGATATTCTTGACTCGCATCGCCGCGTTGTGCTGCTACAATTCTGATTAGGCCACAACTTTTGCATGAGTGCTCGGTTGATTTTGCCGGGCAATCAGAATGTTGAGATGCCAATTTCATACACCCTGTCCACGATTCTCAAAGGGAACTCCCCATGCCCAGCGTGACCGTCGAGGAGGCCCAGTCGCAATTGTCAGAGTTGCTCGAAAAGCTCGGGCCGGGCGAGGAGGTTACGATTACGGATCATGGCCGCCCCTTGGCCCAGATGAAAAAGGTCCAACGTACCTCTTGGCCGTGTCAGGCCGGGAGTGCCAAAGGTAAGATCCGCTTGGCTCCTGATTTCGACGCCCCCCTTGATGACTTCAGGGAGTACATGGAGTGAACCTGCTGCTCGATGCACACACCCTGCTGTGGTTCCTTGCCGACGAACCGTTACTCAGTCGAACGGCCAAAGAGTTAATCGAAGATTCGGCCAATCGAAAATTCGTCAGCGTGGCGACCTGTTGGGAGATCGCCATCAAAGTCGGCTTGAAGAAGCTCGATTTGGGCGAACCAGCGGCCACCTTTCTTCCACGAGAATTGACGACAAATCAATTTGACCTGCTTGATATCGAACTGCGTCACGCAACCTTTGTCGAATCGCTGCCGCAGCATCACAGGGATCCATTTGACCGACACTTGATCGCTCAATCGATCGTCGAAGGGATGCCCATAGTCAGTTTTGACGATGCTTTGCGCGAGTATGGAATCGTCTGTCTGTGGTGAACTGTACGGCCAGCAAGATCAAGAGGAAACGAACGCTAATAAACAGCTCCAAAGCGGAGCGGTCAGTCTGGTCGAGGACTTGAACGTTGCGGATGACGGTTTCCATGCTGGGATTTTACCAGAGGCGATCGCACCGGTTCAAATTCATGCACCTCCCGCGCCTACGGAAATTCGCCAGGCAGGGACTGGACTGCGCAAACGAGTCTCGTATTCGATTGCAGGAGCGCAAGGAAGGCCATTCATGTCTGTTCCGGATCGCCCCCACCCGGCCCTGTGCCGGTGGAGCGAAGGACTGAATGCTAATGTCAAGTGCCAGACATTCATCCCACGTGTAGAACCTCAGCCCCCCTCCCCGCCGCAGCAGAGCATTTTCGCGCGGATCAGCATTTGTCGCGGCGGGGAGGGGGGCTGAGGTTCATGAGCGCGGGAAACGGGCTGTCAGGCATGTTAGTAGCTTCCAGTCCTGGCTTCCACCGGCACAGGGCCGGTGGGGAGCTGACGTTTCACTTGCATTCGCGTTCTTAGTCGGCCAACGGAACAATTCAGGGATCAATTTGCCTCATTGGCGATTCAGATGTTTGCGCGGGCAAGGCTGAATTTGTGCCGCGTCATGCTCCCTCAAACTCCACGAGCGTGTGGACGTCATAGGGGGCCAGTCGTCGTCGGCCTCCCAGGTCGGAAAGTTCGATGATGAAGGCGCAGCCCACGACCCTGCCTCCCAGACGCTCGACGAGCTGGCAGGTCGCTTCGCAGGTGCCTCCCGTCGCGAGCAGGTCGTCCACCACCAGGCAGCGATCGCCGGCGGCGATGGCGTCGCGGTGAATCTCGATGCAGTCGGTCCCGTATTCGAGTTGGTATTCCTGGCGCTCGACCAGGTGCGGGAGCTTTCCCTTTTTCCGCGCCATGACCATCCCGCAGTTCAGGTGATGCGCCAGCGCGCCGCCGATCACGAATCCGCGCGACTCAATCGCCACCACCCGGTCAATCGGAGCATAGCGGTAGTGGGCGACGAATTCGTCGATCGCCCGTTTGAACCCCCAGGCATCCTGGATCAGCGTGGTGATGTCCCGGAATTGAATCCCTGGTTTAGGAAAGTCGGGGATGGTTCGGATGAGGGACGCGAGGGGTGGGTTGGTGGGCATGGGAGGAGCGGAGGGGCTAGGCGCTGGGAATTAGGGATTAGGGGATAGGAATTTCAAATCTCAAATTTCAAATCTGAAATCTCAGGTCTCAGGTCTCAAGACTCAAGACTCAAGACTTTCGCGTCCGACTCGCGCTGGAAGATTTCTATGGACTGGCGATGGCGATCGGCTCGTTGACGTTGGCGGCTTTCCGGATTCCCTTCGGACTGACGCAGTTCCTCCTTGAGTTCTTCCTTGGTCATGCGCAGGTCACGTTCAAATTGCCACAGTTGGTAGCCGTAGTCCAGGACCGCCAGGATCACCAGGCCGATCGCCAATTGATAGCCCAGGCTGACCAGCCAGTCGCCAACCTGTCGGCAGAGAGGGGCGGCATCCAGCCGTCCGGCATGCAAAAACCGCGGCAATTGGCCCATGACAAAACCGGCGACGATGGCCGCCGCGACAAGGCACTTGAGCGTTCCACTCAGCGCCCGGACCGCGCTTTGCGGCGACACGATTCGTCCGATTCCCTTCGCCGGGCTGATCCGTGCCAGGTCGGGGGCCAGCGGGGTGAGCGTCCAATGAAATCCCACCTGGACCACGTTGATGCCGATGGCCGCGACGAGGATCAGCCCCAGCAGCGGGAGCAGTCCCTGAAAGGCGATCTGCGACAGGCTTCGAATTTGTCCCGTGACCGGGCCGATTTCCAAATTGGTCCAGGGAGCTGCGGCGAGGGAGTCGCGGAGGATCGTGACGAGCCCCTTCGCCAGATCGCCGCCAAAGAAGTGCATCGCCGCAGCCCCGGCCAGAACCAGCAGGGCGCCCGACAGGTCGCTGCTCCGTGCCGCCAGGCCGCGCGCGCGGACCTCGCGGCGGCGCTGCGGCGTCGCCGGTTCGGTCTTTTCGGCGTAGTCGATGTCAACAGCCATGTGCGGTCCGGACTACCCTGGCTCCATCAACAAGTTTCGCAAACGCCCGATCGCATCGGGGAGCGTGCCGCCAGCCACATCCACCGCTCCTGACAAAGCCAATCCGAGGACGATCCACCCCACCAGCGCCCGAACGGGGATTCCTACTCCAAACAGGTCCATCTGCGGCACTGTGCGCCCCAGCCATCCCAGTGCGATTCCGACGCATCCGACGCACATGACAATCGGGGCAGAGATCTGCAGGGTGAGCAGCAGCGACTGTTGCAGCAACTCGTTGAGCAACTCCACGGTGGAAACAGGGAGCGCGGCCTGCCCGGGGGGAATCGCCTGAAACGTGTCCAACAGCGAAGTGATCACCAGAACGTCCCCTCCCACCAGCAGGAAGGTCATCAATCCTAATCCCTGGAGCAATTGGCCGCTCAGGCTCCCGCCAGCGGGGGCCTCGGGAAGAAACGTGGCTCCCAATGACAGCCCAAGCTGCTGATCGATCAATTGGCCAGCCATCGCGAACGCGGAAAACACCAAGAGTCCGCCGAAACCCAGAGCCAGGCCCACGGAGAGTTCTCCCAGCGCCAGCGGCGCCCAGGCGATGAACGACGTGGGGAGCGGTTGCGAGGCATGCCGCGCCCAAAGGGGGGGGAGGATCAACAGCGACAGCGCCAAAACGAGCAGGCCGCGGAGTTTGAAGGGCAAGCCGGAGTGAGCGAAGGGTGGGCCCCAGACAAACAGGCCCGCCAGCCGCGCTGCGACCAGAGCCCAGAGCGCCAGCGCTTGCGTTCCCCCCAGGAGCTGCGATTGCCACCAGGGATCGTCGAGCGCTTGCCGCTGCCAGATGGAGAGCCAGTCAGACACGCGTCAGGGGATCTCCTGAAACAGCGTCGTGGAATAGTCGACCAGCCGCTGCAACGACCAGGGGAGCAGGACGAGCAGGGTCACTACGACGGCGATGAGGCGCGGCACAAAGCTCAGCGTCTGCTCCTGCACCTGCGTGGCCGCCTGCAAAACACTGAACAGCAGCCCCACGGCGATCGACACGATCAGTGCCGGGGCGCCCAGCACCAGCGCCAACCAGGTCGCCTGGCGGACGAGATCGACGGCGGATTCAGCAGACATTGGCAAACTCCCCATTCGCAAAACATCCGACCGCAACTCGCCGCGGACCGCTGGCGGTTTTGACAAATCAACTCAGGGGCTGAACGCTCGACAGCAACATTCCTACCGTCAGCGACCAGCCATCAATCAGGACAAACAACAACAGCTTGAACGGAAACGAGACCAGCGGCGGGGGAAGCATCATCATCCCCATGCTCATCAGGACCGTGGAAACCACCATGTCGATCACCAGAAACGGAAGGAAGATCTGGAACCCGATCACAAACGCCGCCTTGAGTTCGCTGAGCAAATAGGCGGAGACGAGCGTGGCCAGCGGGACTTCGTCGTAGTCGGTCGGCTCAGCATACGAGCCGCCGCTGGCTGCGGCGGATTCCTGCTGGTAATCGATCAGCATCCACAGCGTGTCGATGTTCCCGGCACGCTCAATCTGATCGCTCATGAACTGGCGGATGGGGCGGACCGACCGATCCCAGGTCTCCGGCAGCGACGGCTGAGTTTCCCCCGGCGCGGGATTCGAATACGGAAGGATTCCTTCGTTGTAACTGCGCTGCCAGACGGGAGTCATCACCGCCACTGTCAGAAAGAACGCCAACCCCATCAGCACCTGATTGGGAGGGAGTTGCGGCGTACCCAGTGCCTGCCGAAGCAATCCCAAGACGACCGCGAAGCGGACGAAACAGGTGGTCATGATCATTACGGAGGGAACCACGCTGAGGACCGTCATCAGGAGCGCCAGATTGACAGTGCCCCCCAACCCTCCGGGGGTGACGAGCTGTTCCGGCTGAAAGCCAGTCGGAACTGGCTCGGGGTCGTCAACGGTCGGCGGCGGCTCTTCCTTCGGAACCGCTCCGCGCGCGGCGCGCAACGGTTTCAGCGGGTGTTCACGCTCGTCCTCATCAGCGGCAGCCGCGACGCGAGGGGACGTCGTCCCCTGAGTCCGCGTGGAGCTGCGTCCCGCCGATTTTGGGATCCGATCTGCTCCGAACGTCAACGCCAGAGGCAGGGAGAGTCCCAACACAAGCAGCGCGACGCGCACGCCTCGCGATCTGCCGGACATGCGACGAATCAACCATTGAGCCATCATCATCCATTCACCTCGCGGGAGGACAATGGATCGCCCGGGCCCAAATTGTTCCCGCTGCCGGGTTGCAGTCGCTCGCGGAGCCGCAACACTGCCGGATCGTTCGCAGGCTCCTCCTCCGGCAGGTCGGTCGCCGCCGCGCGGCTTCCTCCAAACAGATGTCCGAACCGCTCACTCAAGGGGGAAGCGGGGGGCGTTTCACACGCAGCGACGAGCGATTCCACTTCGCCAGGATCGGTGATTTCCGCCAGCGTCCGCATTCCCTCGGGAGAGGTTCCCAGAACCAGCAGTCGGTTGCCGCAGCGGACGAGGTGGAGCGCATGGCGGTCGTCGAGCGCGCGTCGCCCCAGCGCTTGGACCGCCTCGACGGGAAGCGCTCCTGGCAGCGCGCCGCCGCGCTGTTTCAGAAGTTTGGCCGTGATGAGAATCAACCCGACCACGACAACCAGAGCCCCACCCATCGTTGTCCAGCCACCATTGCCGCGCGCGGATCCAGCCCCTCCGGCTCCTTTGGATTTCAACGACGCGCTGGAATTCCGGGGAGGAATGGGAGAGGCACCGGCGGTCGGTTCGTCCGCCGCTACGGCGAACCCGGCCATCCAGAATCCCAGCAGCGGGATCAGCCATCGAAGTTTCTTGATCATCGGATTCCTTTCCGATTCACTCCTGTCCGGCGCCGCCGCCGTGGCGACTCACGATTCTCTTTTGGGATGGGACGATTCCGGTCGCGGAATCGTTCGTGCTACTAACGATTCAAAGATTGTCGGTTTGCGCAAATTTTCAGGTGGCAGGTTCGGTCAGCCTTCAAGGCGAAAGACAATGGAACAGGAGGACGCAGAGATCGCAGAGACAGACGCAGCCTTGGGCCTCATGGATTCCAATTGACGCCCCGCGCCAGTGATCCAGTCGGGATTGTTTGGCCAACCACGGTCGGATTTTCTCTGCGTCCTCTGCGTCCTCCTGTTCAATCTTCCCTTTTTGATTGTGGCCATCGGCCGCGTAGTGCCCTCCTGTTCAGTCCATCCTTTGGTTGCGGCCCAGGGCCGCGCTGGGCTATTCGCTCATCCGCCCGTTGGTTCTTCGACTGGCAGTCGATTGTCATCGAACCGAAAGGTCGCCTCCGAAAGAATCTCCGAGATCCTCACGCAGAATTTTCCGTTCATCACCAGAACCTCCCCGCGCGCCAGCAAACGGCCGCCCACCAGGATGTCCACCGGATCGCCGGCCAGTTGATCGAAGGTCACCATCCCACCCTCACTCAGTTCCCGCACCGCTTCGGGGGATAGTTCCGTTCGTCCCAGCTCAATGTCCAATTCGATTTCGGTGGCCGACGGGTCAGCCGCTGCATTGGTCTCCTGATCCAGTGAAAATCCATCAAACGGCTGCCAAACATGCGGATGAATCTGCGGGAATGGCGCCGGAGAATCATCCGTTCCCCCCCTGTCATCCGCTGGTTCCGGAGGGTCAGAAAGTGCGATCGTTCCCACTGCGGAGTGCAGCAGCGAATCGATCTCTGCCTGGTCGAGCAGATCGCTGGTTTCGTCCGTCATGGATCGCCTGCACCGGAGGGAAATCGAATTACGCCGGTGCGGTATATACGATTCCAGTGAAAATCCGTCAATCGGATGATTCGGGCGCAGCCGGTGATCGGCAAGCCTGAGAGTTAACGGAGGCGGAAATCGGTTTTCGGTCAAGCCCCAGTCCGCTCGGCCTTCCCAAAGTTCTTATTCGCCCCAGTTTCTTGCCGGTTTCTCAGTCTCCTGCCGGCACTCTTGGGAAAAGAGAAAACGACCGCATGACTGACTCCACGCCGCCCATCAACCCCGAATCAGGCGACAGGTTGCTCGGCGGTCGCCGTGGCGCGGGACTGGTCTGCGCAAAAGTCCCTCGAGCTGAACCGGAATAGCGATCGGCAGATCTGATTTTCTGTTCCAGCCCGCCCCCATCCGCCTGGCGCGGATGGAGCGAAAGATTTGCAGGCTAGTACGGAGCACCATCAAGCATGATCCCACGTGTAGAACCGCTCCCCTCTCCCCGCCGCGATCAACGCTGGTGCGCGGGAGAATGCTATGCCGCGGCGGGGAGGGGGGAGCGGTTCATGAGCGCGGGAAACCGGGTGACAGGAGTGTGTGTAGCTGCCAGGCATGCCTCCGCTGGCACAAGGCCAACGGGGGGCTGGCGATTCATTAAGAGATGCCTTCTCGTTGTTCCAGCGGAACAATTCCGGGATCAATTCACCGCCATGACATTCCAGACTCTTGCGCTTGCCAGCGCGGGACTGCCTGGCGAGCGTCCGCATCAGGCCGTTGCCGCGCTCGCACGCGCCGTTGTCACGGGGAGTGCGCGGCCGAGAGTTCCAGCGGACTCAACCATTTGGCACGCCGGGCAATGCCGGATGAAACCGAAAACAAAGTGTCATGACCCCGTATTCCGCGTATTCATCTGGGAGGGCGAGGTTCCACCCGAGCCACCGCTGGGCAAACGCCAATCCAGAACCACTCCGTTGGGAAAAGAAGAGTGCCTCAGGAGGCCATCGATCGATCCTGCGCAACAGCGTTTCTTGAAACGACAGCAACACCGGAGCTGATGTGTCACGCCCGAAGGGCGTGTTCATTCTCCCTCCCCCCCTCGCGGGGGGCGGGGTGGGGGGGGCGGGCGTCTCAATGCATCGACCGCGCCATGATCGTCCGCGACATGATGGAACCGAGAAACCATGATTCCATATGCTGAGCCGGAAGCGTATGGTCATTCTCCATCCCCCGCCAGGCGGGGAGGGAGAGTTGCAGGCGAAGGTCAGTTCGATTGTGACAGTCGACTCATTCTTCCGTTCGCAGTTGCCCTCTTCGCCGCCGCCGCTTGTGACTGATCAAGTTCCGGACGTGGCACAACATCAACTACGGCTCCGATTCGTCGCTCTCGTTACCCGCCACCCATTCCATTGTGTCGAGCAAATCGTGCTCCGGGCCGTCGGTGGCGACAAACGATCGACCTCCTGATAGATTACTTCCGGCTCAAACAATTACGCGACGTGAAGGGCATGATGGTGACTTGATGCGACAACACCACGAATTAGCTGCAGGCCTGGAAGCAGCCGGCGTGCCCCCGGCTCAGGCGCGACGGGTGGCGCGGCAAGCAGTACAGAGTGAAATCGATGCGTTGAGCAACTCGCCGCCGCCCCGGCCGACAGCACCTGATGTCCTTGACCGATTTCCGGGCACGCCATTAGATCAATGAGACTGAACAGTTGACGAAGTCTGGCGATTTACTTACGAATTGGTGGACCCGTACGTGGAAGGAGCGAGAAACTCTCCTACAGTCTACGTTTGGAGAAACGGCACCCAGTGGCACCGTAATTGGGTATTTTTGGAAGGACATCGCACTTGTGCTGCCGGGCGCCTGCGCGATGGCATTTCCGCCAGGGAAGCCGATGCGAAACGATTGGTTAACAATTTCCCATGGTCTTTCGCAGCCAATTGAACCGCCCGCACATGGTGGCGCGAATACGCCTTCTGGATATGGTTATGAGTTCGGATTCCTGACTGGTGTGTGCCTACCGTGGTGCCATCTTTCCCTCGGTCACCTATTAACATATGTGCAACAGAGCCGTTCATTCATTTCCCGTGGCCACCGCGTACCAATATGGTTTTACGAAGACGATCACAGTAGTGCAGTCCCGGTATTGGGCATGCCAAATGGGGTGCAATCCCATTCTGCGGTCGCATTTTTCGCGGAAAAACGCGGCTTATGCCGAGGTCGTCGAGGCGCGTTCAGGTTTTGATCGCATGTCTTGTGGTGTCCAATGCCAGGTTGT
>JBJXGA010000257.1:0-8709 GCA_046152955.1 Planctomycetales bacterium
TCGCGGAACAGCAGCCCCACCTCGTACGAGCGAATCTTGTCACGTTGGAACAGGAACACGGGTCACCCCCCTTCTGGAGGTACACGAAAGGAACAATGGATCGAGAGGCGTTAGCCCCTCGGTGAACACAATGGAAATCAGTCGCGGTGCAGGAAGACACCCGCAGAAGGTGAAGCGTTCGCAGATCACCGGAAAAAGCACGGAGAAACGCTTGAGCCCCAGTCTTGATCGGCGTCGACGCGTGTCAGAGAGGGCCTTCGTCCTGAAGCGAACCTCAAGACCCGTCAGCCGCTTCGTCAACGCGCCGTTGCCGAGCGAGTGCTCGGGCGGAATCCGCGTTCTGCAAGGGTGTTTTCCCCGGCTGCTCCCCGAGCGGCGCACCACCCGACGAGCCGATCAAACGAACGTTCACCTCCCTTTGGGCTTCCTGGTTCCACAAGTTATGCAACTTGCAGTTGGAGTCGGTTTGCAGCCGACGTTTTGGTGCGGGAGTCGAACCCGCGACAGCCAGATTCTGAGTCTGGTGCTCTACCGTCTGAGCTAACCTTCGCTGAGGCCATCCGCTCAGAACTCCCTTGCGGTACAGGCGAAGCCCAACCCTGCCGGGCGGCCAGCCTGCCGAAGGACAGACGACATCAACAACGTGCATCATGGACGCAGTCGGCGGCCAACAAGTTCGCGCGGACAAGGGGTCCACGGGAGTTTTCCGGGACGCACACGTGAAAGGACAGGACGATGGAGGCAGGATAATCCGGGTAGAAGAAAAGGACCATGCCCCGTGACGCAAACAATTCCTCCACATCATCCTGCCCCCATCGTTCTGCCAAAGATTGTCCTGTCTTCTGTCTCCCGTCCCGTTCGAAACGTCGCGATCGGCGCGCCTCGCCATCGCCTGCGGAACCAGACGAGACAGCCAGGGGGCATCGAACCTTCGAAACCTGACTTTGCCCGGCACGTCCTTTTTCGTGTATTTCGCATATTTCGTGGTCATTCCTTTTCCTGACCCATTTCGCTGGTTTGCCCAAAACAAAAAGAGATGCAACCACGAATCACCCAGCGCGGCCAATGGCCGCAACCAAAGGAAGAACTGAACAGGAGGGCGCAGAGGACGCAGAGAAAATCCGGCCGTGGTTGGCCAAACGATCCCGTGTCGATCACTGGCGCAGGGTCTCAAAAGGGCAGAACGATGGAGGCAGGATGATCAGGACAGAACGAGAGAAGCACGGCCCGTGACACAATCAATTCCTCCAAATCATTCTGCCCCCATCGTTCTGCCAAACTCAACCCAGAACCGCATTTTGAGATGTTCAGTCGAGCGGTGAATCCGTTTCCTGCCCCGTTTGGCTGGTTTGCCCAAAACAGAAAGGATCAAACCACGAAACACACGAAATACACGAAAGGGAACCGACTGACAGGGTCTGATGGGCTGACCAAGGCCCGTTATTCTCCGCGTCTCCGCGTGAGCAATTGAAGTCGCACTCCGTGGTGAATGGAGAAGACGTTTTGTGGTTCGATGTGGCGTTGGAACAAACAGGACTAACGCGGAGCCGCGGAGCGCGCGGAGAGGATAGTGGCACTTGACCGGATGGAGTCGACACAATCCCCATCGGCAGCGATCGATCGCGGATTGTATGGGGGACCGCGGCCGGTTGATCTCTGCTTCCTCTGCGTGCTTCTGTTCAACCCCTTTTTGGGTTGCGGCCCCAGGCGGCGCTGCTAGCCTTCCGCGACAATCACATGCCTGCCCGACGAACTTGGCAACACGCCCCACGGCGCGCGTTGCCGACCGGCGGGGAGATTCGATACGATCAGTTGGCCGCTCTCGAATTCCATTGACTCTCCTCGCGTTACCTCAGTCCCGATCCATGCCCAGCGCCGCCGTTCCTGAACTCACGTTCCGCCCGGAACATTTCGTCAATCGCGAGCTGAGCTGGCTGGAATTCAATGCCCGCGTCCTCGAAGAGGCCGAAGACGCCACGAATCCGCTGTTGGAGCGTCTGAAGTTCCTCAGCATTTTCAGCAGCAATCTCGACGAATTCATGATGGTCCGCGTGTCGGGACTGCGGTCGCAGTTGCATGGGCTGGCCGAACCGGAAGACCCGCTCCCCGAGGCGCTGTCGATCATGGAACAGTTCAACCGGGTGCATGCGCGGGCTCGGGAACTGGTCACCCGGCAGTACGCCTGTTTTCGCGATCAGGTCCAGCCCCTGCTGGCCCGCACTGGAATTCGACTCCTGTCCCCCGAGGGGCTGTCGGAAGAGCACCGGGCACACATCGACGAGTTCTTTCAGCAGACCGTGTTTCCCGTGCTGACGCCCATGGCCATCGATCCCAGCCATCCCACGCCGCATCTGCGCAGCCGCGGGTTGTACCTGGCCGCCATCATCGAGCAAAAGGGTCAGCGTCTGGGGGGGCCCAGGCGGTTGTTGGCGGTGGTTCAGCTACCCACTGTTTTGCCCCGGTTGATTCGGCTTCCCGGCGAGGCGGACGCGTTTGTGCTGCTGGAGCAAATTGTGGCGTCGCGGTTGTCGCAGTTGTTCGCCGGATCGGAGATCAGTTGCTGGACGACGATGCGGATCACCCGCGACGCCGACCTGGACATCGACGGCGATCAGGTGCTCCACGACCTGTCGCAGGCAGTGGAAGAGGGGCTCAAGGCGCTGCGACATCGTGAACCAGTGCGGTTGGAGGTGGCGGCTCGCACTAACGAAAAACTGCTCGATTCGATCCGCCGTCCCCTGGGCTTGATGGCGCAGGAGATTTACGAGATTGACGGACCGCTCGACCTGACCGGATTGATGGAGTGGCACGCTCTGGAGCGCTATCCCCACCTGCGCGACGAGCCGTTCACTCCGCGGAGGCCGGCGGGAATGGAAGAAGGGGCCGACTATTTCCGAACGATCCGCAAGCGCGACGTGCTGATCCATCATCCTTTTGAATCGTTTCAGTGCGTTGTTGACTTTCTCAACCAGGCCGCCGAAGACCCCGACGTGCTGGCCATCAAGCAGACGTTGTATCGCGCGGGGAGCGAGAGTCCGGTGATCCGGGCGCTCATCAATGCGGCAGAGAAGGGGAAAAACGTCACCGCCGTCGTGGAACTTCTGGCCCGCTTCGACGAACAATCGAACGTCAAATGGGCTCGCCAGATGGAACGAGCGGGGGTGCATGTCGTGTACGGATTCGTCAACCTCAAAACGCACTGCAAGATGACGCTGGTCATTCGCCGCGAGTCGGAAAAACTGCGCCGCTACGTGCATTTGGGGACGGGCAACTACAATGCCTCGACCGCCCGGCTGTATACCGATTTTGGACTCTTCACCTGTCGCCGCAAGTTCGGCGAAGACGCCACCGCGCTGTTCAATTTTCTGACGGGATATTCCTACGGCCACACCTGGCAGCGGTTCATCGTCTCGCCGCAGGATTTGCACCACAAAACGCTGGAACTGATCGGACGCGAAACGCAACGAGCCCGCGACGGACAAAAGGGGCGGATTATCGCCAAGCTCAACGCGCTGGTCGACTCGCAAGTCGTGGAGGCGCTGTACCGCGCCTCGCAGGCGGGGGTGTCGATCGACCTGCTCATCCGTGGGAGCTGCTGCCTGCGTCCGGGCCTTCCCGGCTTGTCGGAGAATATTCGCGTGATCAGCATTCTCGATCGCTTCCTGGAACACAGCCGCGTGTACGTATTTGGAACCGGCGATGAGGCGGATGTGTTCTTATCCAGTGCGGACTGGATGCCGCGCAATTTTCGGCGACGGGTGGAACTGATGTTCCCTCTGATCGAGCCATCGCTGAAGCGCCGCATTCTACAGCAGGTCATGCCAACGCTCCTGGGAGACAACGTGAAGGCCCGCGAAATGCTCCCGGATGGAAGCTATCGGCGCGTGGCGCGGGGGAACAAGAACCCCGCGCTCCGGGCGCAGGTTCGGTTCCTGACGGAAGCGCCCCAACCCGAGGTGGAAGAGGCCGCCCCGATGCTCAGAAACTGGAACATGCCACGCGACAGCGTCCCCCTGGACGACAGCCAGGGAGCGGAAGTTGATTGACCCGTAAAGGCCGGGGACTTCCACCCCTTCCCGTCACTCCGGTAACTCCAGCCCAAACGTTCTCCCCACGGCCCGTCCCAGTCGCCGCCAGAGCGACATCGGAGCGGACTTGATCTTCGCCCGGCCTGCCTGACCCGACACCAGCGGCGGATGCCCCGCTCCGATCACGACCCGCGCCTGATACGATGGGCTCGCGGGGCGGAGTGCCGCGCCGGTCGTCGCATCCGCGCGCATTCGTCCTGCGGCGAGCAACTCGGGGGGAACAGTCTCCAGGTCGATCTGCGCCAGTTCTTCGATCGTACCAGTCAGCCTCTCACCTGGAGACTGGTCAAACTGCATTTCCACCGCCTGACCGACCGCCACGAATCCCACGTCCGCCTGATCGATCACCAAGAGCGCCTCCAGGCGTTCCGGATCCCCCACCAGGCAGACCAGCGTCCCGCTCTCCAGCGTGCAGTCTCGATTGGCGGGATCCAGCGGCGTTCCCGTCCAATACGGCAGCGGGCCGGTTTCCTGTGGCAGGGGGCGCCGCCTGGGGGGGAGCACCACCCCCGCGATCGGCGCGGTCAAAGTCAACCGCTCCACGTCGACCAGTTTTTCCATCAAGCGCTGCTCCAAATCAGCCAGCAACAATTCGGCTGGAGGGAGCTCGGCGGCCGCGGTTTGATCTTGCACCTGCCTCCCCTTCAAATGCTCCACCCGGACGCGCTGTTGATCGCGTTGCCCGCGCAGCCGCGTCACTTCGTATTCCAAATCCTGATTCTCCAGCCGGGCGATCGTCTCTCCGACTTCGACGGACGCCCCCTCCGCGGCTCCGTCGATCAGTTTTCCCGAGACGGCAACGTACACCCGCGCAGCGTCGCGCGGCTGGACCACCAGCGGCGCCGGCACCCGGTACGGCCAGGGAATTGACAGCAACACCCCCGCTCCGGCAACGAGCATCAAGGAACTGATCATCGCGCGCCGTGGTTGCACCTGCCGTCTCCAATAGGGATTGTTCAAAATCCGCCCCAGCCCCACCCAGGGGGCCGCCAGAAAGCCGGCTGCCACCCCCCAGGCCAGCACCTCGCCGAGTCCCTCCAGTCGCTGCGGTTGCAGCGTCTTATACACCAGCCACAGCGCGCCGAACGTGATCATCAGGCGATAGCCCATCGACGCGGCGGCGTAGGCGGCCAGCGCCAGTCGCGTCCCGACCGTCAACCCCGGCTCGACCGGCAGCTCGATCCCCAGGCAGACCCGCCCCAGCGCCGACTGCAATTCCTGCTTCGATTGTTGCGCCAGATTGGGGGTTTCCGTCACGTCGGCCAGCAGGTAATACCCATCATATCGCAGCAGGGGGTTGCCGTTCAGCAACAGCGTGCTCACCGAACAGACGAACATCACGTCCAGACACAGGGCGCTCACCAGCCCCGGCTCGCTGAACCACCACAACCAGGTGGCGGCGGCAGCCAGAACCAGCTCCACTCCCATCCCAGCAGCCCCGACGGCGGCCCGTTGCCATTTCGAGGGAAGCATCCAGGCATCGGACACGTTGCAGTACAGGCTCGGGGTGAACACCAGCAGCATCAACCCCATCTCGTGGCACTCGCCGCCAAAATGTTTGAGCGTCAGCGCGTGTCCCAGTTCATGCAGCAGCTTGGTGAGTCCCAGCACGATCGCCAGCCACAGCAAATTCGTGGGACCGAAGAACGCCGCGCGCTCGGGGAGTCGCGACACCAACACCTCTGTATGCGAGGCGACCAACAGCACCGCCGAGACAATCAGCAGCGTCAGCCCCCCCAGAGCCAGGGGATTCGACACCCACCGGGCCACGGGCGACAGCCAGGCCAGCAATCGCTCGGGATCGAAGCCGCGGAACCGAATCGACAGCGGATTGGCCAGCGCCTGTCGCCAGCGACGGCCCCGCGCCTCCCTCGCGCGGCGGCGCAGTTCGTCCCCCTGTCCCGAACCTTCCGCGATGATCAACCCATTCTGGTGGAGGTTGCCCAGGAAGGCCTGCAATTCCGGCAGTTCCAGCCTCCGTGGCGAAAAACGCCGCGCGAAGCGATCCTGCATCTCCCGCAACGTCACCTGACCGTCGAGTTGCTCCAGAATCCAATATTCTTCCTCCCGCAGATGGTAATAGCGGAGGGCAAGCGGGTCTTTGACCGCCCAGACCGTCTCCCCGCGGATCCCCTGCACCGAGGCCACCAAATCGCCGCGCTTGCGGAGCGCCAACCGACGGCTGGCAGTCGCGGCAACGGGTCCGGGAATCGTTTGTGGAAGAGCCATACGCTCGTCAGCGCCCCCCCTCTGGCTCCGGCCACCGCAGATGCCGCTGCAAAAACTCGAATGTCTCCCGCTCCACATAGGGGCTGGGAGTTTGAAAGTGCGGGTAGTACGTCAGCGCCAGCCGGTCCTCGATTCCCAAACTCTTGTAGCGCGAAGCGATTTTAGAAAACTCCAGGTCCACATGCTCGGAGAACGCATCGCGCTGGTGAAACGTCTCGACCATGAAGGGGCGCGGGCAGATCAGCGCGGCCAGCTCGGCGTAATTGAACGTGCTTCCCAGATCGAATTCGAAGATTTCGTATTCCGAATGGGCCAGGTAGCCGAACGGGTGCCGTTGCGACACCGTCCGCCAGATCCAGTCGCTGAAATCCGACGAACAGATCGATGCGGAATAGCCCTCCAGCACCGCCGGAATCCGCATCGCCGACTTCCCGCCGTAGGAAATGCCATAAAAGGCGATCCGCTCGCGATCGACACAGGGCAGCCCTCTCAGCCAGTCGAGCAACTGCCGGTGCTGCGCGAGCATCACCGAAAACAGCGACTTCCCCAGCGGATTTGCCTTGCGCTGCAACGTGCGAAAGGCGTCTCCGCCAGCATACGGATGCTGCGGCGAGAACGTCACGAACCCGCGCCGCGCCAGCCGCGCGGCGAAGTCCCGATAGCTCGTCTTGTCTCCTTCGATCGTGTGTTCTGCCCTCCCTTCGAGTCCATGCTGGCAGACGACCACCGGACGCCGCTCTCCCTCGGCGATGCCGCGGGGGATCAATAGCACGCCGTACAGGATGACTTCGGGAAACACATCCAGCACCACCTCGTAACCCTGATACGCATCGGTTTGATACGCCAGTCGTGCGCGAGGCCGCGCGGGAATCCGTTCTTTGGTGAAGTCCCCCAGAATCCGCTCTCGCAGCGTTTCACGATACGGGAGGGTGCTGGTGGCGTACTCGGCCACCCCGTGCGTCACATCGAGTTTCGACAGGAACGCCCGCCGCACGTCGCTGCTCTCGTCGATCAGTCGTTCGTTGAAGGCGCCGATTTCTCGAAACTGGCGCACGCGTCGCGCGGCGATCCGGGCCTCCAGGTCGATTTCCGATGGAGGTTCGCCGGGGGGACGAATGGCAGTTTGCCCCAGACGCTTCAGGAGCGACTCGACAAACTGTCGCGAACCAAAAGGCCCCTCCCCTTCACCGCTGGAAATCAACTCCAGGTGCGGTTTCGGAGTCAAGTCGCGGACCAGCGCTTGCATTCGCTGGAATTCCCGCTGCACCCGATCCCAGGGAGGGGTTGTGATTCGCCCCGGCGCGCTGGAGAGTCCCGGTGGAATGACCACTTCCGGAACCGCCGCCGCTTCCACGACGAGCGCCCGCGGCGCGACCAGCGAGCCGATTTCCGCATCGCCGAATTCCTCCAGCAGTCCAAACAAATTGCGATCGATCGGCTCGCGCCACACCTCCTGCCGCGAATCGAAATAGCCGCTGACCCCCGTCACGTCGATCCGAAGATCAATCGCCCCCGACAGCAGTGCGATCAGCCCCCCTTCGCCATAGCCAACGACGCCCAGGGGCTGGTCCGTTCCCGCAAGCGCCTCCAGCGCGTCGATCCCCGCCAGCACCTTTTGCACTTCGTAACCCAGGAGATGTCGCCCGAGCTGGTAGGCGGGTCGGTACAGCAGTTCGCGGTGCGTCACTTTGCCAGGCCGGTTGGCGGGTGTCGAGCCGACCAGGTCCATCTGCCGATCGATCAACACCGGAATCAGCACGCGGCAGCCATTCTCCACCAACCGCCGGGGAAACTGCGACTTGCTCTCGACCCCCACCGCGAGTCCCACCAGCATCTCCGGAGTTTGCGCGCAATCCGGGATCACGACCACACCGGCCACTGCTTTTCCTCCCACCGGCTCCAGCAGCAAGCCGTCCCCCCGCATTCCGTCGAGCGCCGGCCAGGCCACGGCGAACACCTGGTAACCGGCCGCACCGCCGACCTGTGCCAGCGGCGCGGGCTGGCTGGAGGGAGAGAGAAACTGCAATCCCTCAAACGGCACGCGCGGGTCGCGCAAACCAATCATCCGCGCCAACCGCTCCCGCTGCGGCGCGACCGACGCACCGTACGCTTCATGCGAACTGAAATCCCGTTTCCAGCGCTCACCGCGCCCATCCAGCGAGCGATCCAGCAACCGCTGCAGAAAGCGGTCGATCCCGGCCACCGTTTCCGCCGCCATGTCGCCGTGCGGCCCCAGCAGTTCGGTTCCAGGAAGCGTGGTGCTTACGGACTCCGACTTTTCCCCCGCTCCGGCAGGAACCACGGCGAATCCCACCGCCAGGCAGAGCACACAGACAACCCGCAACCCACTCCTGACCATGCCTCTCTCCGATTCGTGAGCCCGACCACCGAT
>JBJXGA010000263.1:0-2957 GCA_046152955.1 Planctomycetales bacterium
TCAGCCCGATCTGCGGGCCTCGGAGCGCACGTTTCAGCTCATTGCCCAGGTCGCCGGAAGGACCGGCCGCAGCCAGAAGGGAGGGCGCGTCCTCGTGCAGACCTCCTGCCCCACCGAACCGGCGATCCTGTTTGCCTCGCGGCACGACTATGTCGGTTTCGTCACGGCAGAAATGGAGCACCGCCGCGTGCGGCAAGCGCCGCCGTTCGAGCACATGGCGCGGGTCATCATCCGCGGCCCCGATGAAACAGCCGTCAAAGCCGAGGCGAAACAGATGGCCGAGATTTGCCAGCAGGCAATCGCGACGGGGGGGTTGCCAATCCGCGTGCTAGGCCCAGCCCCGGCCCCGGTGGCGCGGCTCAAGGGGAATTTCCGGTATCACTTCCAGCTTGCCGCGATCGAGTTGTCGTCGCTGCAGGGACTGTGGCAGAAAGTCGCCCCCACGTTCAAACCGGCGGCACAGGTGGAATTCGCCGTCGATATGGATCCGCTGAATCTGCGGTGATCTCACGCCGGGTTCGGCCGAGGTGGCTTGGCGAACAACTGATCGACCCGACAGCGAAAACCTTCGAGAAAGCCCTCGCCGACCAGTTCGTCCTGGCCGCTGAGCGTGACGCTGGTGCCATCGGGACGATGCACGCGGACGGTCTTCAGTTGCGGATTGACGACCCACACGACCGGAACGTCCGCGTCCAGAAACTCCTGAACCTTTTCGTCGATCTCGTAGACCAGGTCATTGGGCGAGACGACTTCTACCGCCAGATCGGGGTGGAGGCGAAGATATCCATTGGGAAGGGTGCCATGTTCCAGCCTTCTAGAGTCAACCACCGACACATCGGGTTTCCGCACCTTGTCGGGGGAGTCGGGAAAACACTGAAAACCGGTCCCTTCACCGAAGACCCAGCGGGTGCCGCGCCCACGGAGAAAAATGCCCAATTCGATTCCTAACTGCATTGCAATGGCGCTCGCTTCAGCACCCAGGTTTCGCTTCACGAGATGACCATCGACCAGTTCATAGAAATCGCCGTCGGACATTTCGAGCAAGTCTTCGGGCGTATACGATTGGATGATCGTTGCGCACATGGAATTCCTCAGCAAATCGAAATCAGGACCATCGCTGCCGAATTGCCCAGACCGCAGGACTCAGGTTTCAGCAATCAGGTTTCAGCAATCAGGTTTCAGCAATCAAGACTCAGGACTCACCCCTCAAGGTGGAACACACCAGCCTCAACCGATATTATACGACATCCAACACTCCAAGTCAGCAGGAACGCCATGACCCCGACGCTGCCCACCGCCGCCCAGACGCTCCAGGAACCGTTTCTCCGTCAGATCTTCGTCCGCGATCAGATGCACGAATGGTCGAAGCATCCGCTGGTGATGGAACGGGCCGACGGCATTTTCTACTGGGACGTCAACGGCAAACGGTATTTCGACGCCATTGCCGGCATCTACACCACGTCGGTCGGCCACAACAACCGCCGCGTGATCGAGGCGATCCGCAAGCAGCTTGACATCCTCCATTTTTCTCCCCCGATGCATGGCACCAATCCGGTCGCCGTCCAACTGGCCAACCTGCTGGCCGAAGTGACCCCTGGCGATTTGTCGGCGGTCAAGTTTGAGTGCGGGGGTTCGGAAGTGACGGAGGCGGCGATCAAACTCGCCCGGCAATACCACCGGCTGCAAGGGAACCCCGGCAAGTACAAAATCATCAGTCGTTACCAGTCGTGGCACGGGTCCACGATGGGGTCGCTGGCCGCCTCGGGACTGAAGGGACGCAAGACGGTCAACGAGCCGCTTCCCGCGGGGTTCATCAAAGTCTTTCCTCCCACGTGCTACCGGTGTCCGTTCGGACAGACCTATCCCACTTGCGGGTTGACCTGCGCCAACATCGTCGACAGTGTGATCGACATGGAGGATCCCTCGACGATCGCGGCGATCATGGTCGAGCCGATCGGGCACACGGGGGGCATCATCGATCCCCCCGACGAATACCTCCCCAAATTGCGGGAGATCTGCGACCGCCACAACATCCTGTTGATCTTCGACGAAATCATCACCGGCCTGGGGCGAACCGGGCAGATGTTCGCCGCCCAGACGTTTGGCGTCACTCCCGACGTGATCTGCACGGCCAAGGGGATGAGCGGAGGGTACATTCCGCTCTCGGCGATGATCTGCCGCCGCGGGATTGCCGATGCCTTCTGGGGCCCGATCGAGACGAACCCCGGGTTCGTGGAGGGGCATACCTGGGAAGGGGGACCGGTGGCCTGCGCGGGGGGGATCGCCGTCATCCAGGAGATCCTGGAGCGCGACCTGTGCAAAAATTCCCGCGAGCAGGGAGGGCGGATGCGCGCGGCCTTCGAGCGGCTGGCACAAAAGTACGAAGTGATCGGCGACCTGCGCGGGAAGGGGTTGTTCCAGGCGATCGAATTCGTCGCCGACCGCAAGACCAAGGCGCAGTTCCCCGCCAAGCCCGGCTTCGGCGTCCGGCTGGGGCGGCGGATGCTGGAGCATGGCCTGTTGTGCCGCTTCGACCCGCATTGGATCGCCTTCGGTCCGGCGCTGACGGTGACGGCGGAACAAATCGATGAAATGGTGGCGATCCTGGATCGCAGCCTGGGGGAGATCCTGTCCGAATAGCGACCCGGCAGACGGACTATGGCGAAACGCATTGAACTCACCGTCCTCCAGCCGGAAAGCTGCAGCGGCTGCGGCGTCTGTTGCGAGGGCGTTGGCAGTCCTGTGCTCTGGTATCAATCCCGTCCCGAGTACGCCCAGTCGCACCCTTTTCGACCACCCGATCTGCCGGAAGATCTGATCCGCGAGATTGACGACCATTTCCTGGGGATGATCCGTGGCCAGGAATCGACGACTCGCTGCCTGTGGTTCGACCCGCAGACCCGAAAATGCCGCCACCACGAATGGCGTCCGCAAGTCTGCCGCGACTACGAAATGGG
>JBJXGA010000283.1:0-19874 GCA_046152955.1 Planctomycetales bacterium
TGATCTCGCGGGCTTCGGGACGCTCCGAGGCGTGCAACTCGATGGCGCCGCCGAGATGATCGTCGATCCCCACCATGACCAGCGTGTGCCCTTCCTGATGCGCCTGGTCGAGAACTTGCTGGATGTCGTCAGGAATCTCCAGCCCCTCCATTTTCACGAAGCGGGCGCTCCCCACCCGCACGGTGTGTCCCTCGATCGACACGGTGATGCCGTAGCCCACCTGGTACTTGGATTCGTCCGAGGCCGGCATCGTCAGCCCCGACTGCTGGAACTTTTCCAGAATCGCGCGGGCGATGGGGTGGGCGAACTTGTTCTCGGCGGCGGCGGCGTACCGCAATACCGTGTCGGCGTCATGCCCATGGCAGGGCAGCACCCGGCCGACCTCGGGAACCTCGCGCGTCAGCGTGCCGGTTTTGTCGAACAGCACCGTGTCGATGTCGTTCATCAGTTCCAGCGCCCGACCATCTTTCACGAGAATCCCCTTGTGGGCGCACAGCGTCAGCGAGGTGAGCATCGCCAGCGGCGCCGCCATCCGAATGCCGGTCCCGAAATCGCTGTTGAGCACCGCCACGGCACCGGCCGGTCCGATCGTGGCCAGGGCGGTGCTGGCGATCGCCAGCGTGGGGAGGACCGCCTTGTCGGCGATCCGCTCTCCTTTGTGTTGCGACGCCAGTTTGTATCCGGCCGAATCGTTGAGGATCTTGCTGATCTTGGACGAGGTGGTTTCCCCTCCCGAAGACTCGACTTCGACGAACACCTTGCCGGCGACCATCAGCGTCGAGGCGAACACCCGGTCGCCGACCGCTTTTTCGGCGGGGGTCGATTCCCCGGTCAGGGCATGCTGATCGATCATCGCCATCCCTTCGCGGACGAATCCGTCCACGGGTACGACTTCCCCGGTCTTGACGACGATCGTGTCCCCTTTTTGCAGGCGATCAAGAGGGGTTTCAATCTCCACCCCATCGCGGTACAGCCAGACGTAGCGCGGCGCCTTGCCGAACACGTTCATCAGCATCTTCTTGGAATCGTCCTGTGTCTTCTGGAACAAAATGCGTCCGAAGCCCAGGCACCAGCAGAGGACCGATCCGGCGAACACCGCTCCGGTCGCCAGGCAGCCCACGACGACGATCGAGTCGAGCACATCGACCCCCAACCGCCGTTCCTTGAACAGCACTTCGTAAGCCCCCTTGAAACTGGGAATCGCCGTGTACGCGAACAGTCCCATCGACACCGGAATCAGAGCGGGGACCGCGAACTGGGCGACCGCGGCCAGCGGCACCGACACGGTACATAGCGGAAAGCTCAAGTCCATCTTGTCTTTCTTCGCCGGAACCGTGATCTGCGACATCGCCGAGTCGAGGATTTCGATCACCTGTTCGCGGCGGATGCGCGCCGGCTTGTAGGTGATGAGGACCGTGGCGGTCAGCGGATTGGTCTTGTAGTTGTCGATCCCCAGGACGCTCATCAGCTCGCGCTCGATCGCCTGGCAGACTTCCTTCCGCCGATAGAGTGCTGGATGGTACAGCCGAATCCGCCCGCGCGTTTCGTGCTTCACCTGCCAGCTCGTGACCAGGGGTCCGTGCCGGTACAGCCGCACCACTCCGCGGTGATCGGGAACCAGATTCAATGGCCGCGTCAGGCGGGAACCGAGCCCGGCCGGGAGTGGGGCGCCGTTCGTGGGACTGTCGTTGTAGAAGTAGTTCGGATCGGCAGCCCCCAGCAGGCGGGCGTAGATTTCATCCACCGCCTGCGACCGGGTCCGCGTCTTCACGCAATAATGGATTTCCGCGACCGAGGTTCCCCGCCGGGGACGCTGGCCGACCGCCACCTTGCGGCTCTTGATCGTGATCCCCAACACGCCGGTGGTGTCGATGATCCGCCGCACGAATTCTTCGCACAGGGCGTTGCTCGGATCGCCAAACAGAAACTCGCTGTGAAAGTCGATCCGCCCGGCGGCCGGATACGTGACAGTGATGTCCATGGTGCGTGATTCAGGATGGAGAGACGTTAGCTGGGCGCCGTTTTGTGATTGGTTTTTGCTTCCGCCACGGCATCCTGCAGTGACTCCACATGTTCTGCGACTTTCTGGGCGATTCCGGCGTATCCTTCGCCGACTCCACCGGAGACGAGACCCAACAGTCCCGCCAGGGTTCCTTTGATTTTGTCGGCGTTGGCGCCGGCCAACGCGCCGACGGCGATTCCCGCCGTCAGGGCAATCAGTTCATTCCGCGTGAGAGGCATGGCTTACGCTCCGATCGTCGATTCGCATCCCGGAGCTGGTCGCGGTCCACCGCGTTGTCCGGGTTCAGTTCGCCCCGGTTCCACAGCGGAACGTCGCTATGACGTTCGTCGCTGTCGGGAAACACTCCGTGGCGTTTCATAAACCTACCTTACGATTGGCGAAAACGCGCAAACAATTCCGGCCAAAATCCCGTTGCGACCGCTCCGCGGTCGCTACGATCGCTACTGGGGGCAAAGTCGTGTTTGCCCTTCCGATTAGAAAGTTACAACAACTTCCCCCCCTTAGAAAGGGAGGGCAGGGGGGGCGCTCTGTCGAACTCACGGCGCCCGTCCCCACGTTCAGTTCACCCAATTCCCCGTCCCCCGGGGGGCCGGGGCGGTCGCCCTGTCGAACTCACAGCCCCGTCCCCCTTACGACGGGGAAGCCGATTCCCCGCAACAGGAGGACGACCCGGACTCCGCACAACTGGCGGAGCGCTTCACTTTCATTTCCCGAACCAGGTCGCTGGCCGCCTGAGCCCCGTCCACCAGTCCGGTGGCGATCGGCTTTCCTCCCGGCAGATAGCTGGCTACGACCATCGTGGGAAAGACCACGCCATACGACAGGAAGTAGCAACTGGAATAGACAAACCGCGAGACGAACTGACCGGCGACCGGAACCACCTGCCGGACCCGCGCCGCCGCGTCGGTCGCCCCGTCACGAACCGCTTCCGCCGCCGTGCTGACTGCCGCGGCGCCCGTTTTCACGGGATCATTGGCCGGCTGCGCCGGTTGAGCCTGTTCGACCGACATGGTGCAAACTCCAGGTGAGATTGAGAGAGAGAGAGGAACCGCCGGCTGGCCCCAAGCGCACAAGCAGATCCCACTTTAGACTATCAACCGCGCTCCACCAGTGTCAATCGCGCTCGGCCGGTGTTGACGCAGCGTCGTCGCGTCACGAGAATGTCGGGCGAAAACGCAACTCTCCTTCTGGATTCCGACATGTCATACAGCCCCGGCGCCAATCAGCACTCCACTCCGGGGGGCGCCGTCGCGCGGGAGGTGATCGATCAGGTCGAGACGCTTTTGCAAAGCGCCCGGGACGCCGGTCAGCCGATCGAGATTGATCCGCATCGGAGGCGTCTGTTCGAGCTGTTTGTGATGGCTGGCGCCACCGGTTTTCTCCAGGAGGGAGCCGAGCACGATCTGACCTGCGATGGGATCGCCCGAGAGCTTTCCACCCGCTGGAATCTGGCCGGTTCCCTTCAACCGGGAGCGATGGCGAACATGGGGGCGGTTCCCGCGAAAGAGCTCCCCCGGTTGCGGCTCCTGTGGTCGTTCATGCGGATGTGGATGGAATGGAGCTACGCGTGGGAGCGGTGGCCCGAATTCCATGAAGCGGACTCCGTTTGAGCCGTTCGGGCGGCGTGTGACATAGGGGGGGGCCGGCTGACGCTTCCATACCCGATCGTCCCACGATCGCGTTTGGGGTGTTCGCCGTGGTTCAAATTGTTGCACAGTTCGCCGCGCCCCGTCTCCGCTCCGCGCTGCCACGCTGGGGTTGCAGGCTGCCGTCGATTCGCGCACCATGCGGGGACCATGCTGATGACTGTTGCCGATCTGCAGGACACTCTCGACCCTGCCGTCCCCCTGGACGACGCGCTCTTCCGGTTGGCGCCGGTGGGATTCTCGGACCCGCGGGCCGCGCTCCAGCGGCTGCGCGGGCTTCCGCAAGATGACGTGGGCCGGGACTGTTTGACGCGGACTCTGCCGGCGCTCCTGTTGGCACTTTCGGAGACAGCGCAACCCGACCACGCGCTGATGAATTTCGAACGCTTTGCGCAGTCCGTTCCCGATCGCAACGTCCTGTTCGCCGCACTGTGCGAGAATCCGCGCGGGGTCGAAATCGTGGTGCGGCTGTTCGTGGGGAGCCAGTTTCTAACGGAGATTCTGCTGGCGAATCCCTCGTATTTCGACCGCCTCACGCAACACAAGCGGCTGGCGGAACTCAAGAGCGTGCAGCAATTGTATATTGAAGCGCAAGGGGCCACGCTTGGTATCCGCTCGCCAGACGAGCAACTGGACGCCTTGCGACGTTTTCAACGGTGGGAGCTGTTGCGGATCGGCATCTGCGACTTTTTCGGATTGCTCGACCTGCGGCGGGTGACGGTCCAGTTGGCGCTTCTGGCCGATGCCCTGACGCAGTCCAGCCTGGCGCTGGCCTATGCCGATGCGGGGATTTCGCCGCAGGGGTTTGCGGTGATCGCCATGGGCAAGCTGGGGGGAGAAGAACTCAATTACAGCTCCGACATCGATCTCATGTTTTTGACCGATTCGAATACTCCGGCGCATTGGCGGATCGGGCAACGGTTGATCAAAGCGCTCACCGGGGCCTCCGCCGCCGGTTTCATGTATCGGGTCGATATGCGACTGCGCCCCTGGGGACGGTCGGGAGATCTGGTCTCGTCGATCGAAAGCCATTTGGCGTACTTGCAAAACACGGCCCAGTTGTGGGAGAAGCAGGCGCTCCTCAAGGCGCGGGTCATCGCCGGGGATCTGGCGCTGGGCAAAGACTTTCTGCGGCGGGCCGAGCCATTGCTGTTCCAGCTTCCCGCAGACGTCGTCCGCGAGAGCGTACGGCTCATGAAACAGAAGATCGAGGACTCCCTGGATCGCCGGGGGGTTGCCGTCGGGGATGTGAAGCTCGGGCAGGGATCGATTCGCGACGTCGAGTTTCTCGTCCAGTATCTGCAGTTGATCCACGGCGGAGTGCAGCCGGCGGTCCGGAGTTTCAATACGCTGGACGCGCTGGTCCGCCTGGCGGATTGCGGTTTTCTGCACGCCGACGAGTATCGGCTGCTGACGGACGGTTATGTCTTTCTGCGGACAATCGAGCACGCGCTGCAGCTTATGCACAACAAGCAAACGCACGCGCTGCCGCACGACCCCCAGGAATTGACTTACCTGGCGCGCCGTCTGGACTTTGGCTCCGGGACGCAATTCCTGGACCATTATCGGCGACATTGCGAGGCGGTACGGACCGTCTATGAGCGGTATCTGGGAGAACGAGACAAGGCGCGGCAGATCCCTCTTCAGGGAGAGAAACCGGGGCTCCAGAAACACCTGTCCCGCCTCAAAGAGGACTATTCGGCGGCGTTCAGCGATCCGGACATTGAGCGGCACGCGGCGCTGGCCGAACAGATCAGCGACGCGAACCCCGTCATCGTGGAGGCGGTCCCGGAGGAAGGGCAGACGCGGGTGACGATCGTCGGTTACGACTATCCTGGAGAACTCTCGCTGATCTGCGGACTGCTGCTGGTGCATGGGTTCGACATTGTCGAAGGGCAGGTGTTCACCTACGAGCCGCTGGCCGCCGCTCCCGAAGCGCCGCGGACCGACCAGCGGCAGGCGTGGCGCCGCCAGATGCCGCGACGGACGCCCCGACTCCCCGCCAGCCCCGCCCCCGGCGCCGTGCGGTTCCAGGAAGACCGCCGCCGCAAGATCGTGGACGTGTTCACCGTCCGGGCGGCGCGTCCCGACGCGGCTTCGGAGAGATGGAGCACCTACACCGACGAATTGCGTGGACTGCTGGCGCTGTTGGCCGACAATCGCCGCGACGAAGCGCAGGTTGGGCTGGCCAAGCGTGTCGCCGCGTCGCTGCGTCCGCCGGCGGACACCCCCCCCGGCCCGCTCTACGACATTGATCTCAAGGTCGACAACAGCGTCTCGGAGCAATTCACCGTGCTCAAGATTCAGGCGCAGGACACGACCGGATTCCTGTACGAATTGACCAACGCGCTGGCCCTCTCGGGAGTGTACATCGCCCAGGTCCGCGTCCTCTCGGAAGGGGACCGCGTGTTCGACACGCTGTACGTCACCGATGCACACGGACAAAAGATCACCGACGAACTCAAGCTCCGCGAGTTGCAGGCGGCGGCGGTTCTCATCAAGCACTTCACCCACCTGCTCCCCCGCTCCCCCAACCCGGAATCGGCCCTGATCCATTTCCGGGAGTTCATCGCCGAACTGTTCTCGCGTCCCCATTGGACCGACGAACTGGCGGACCTCAGCCAATCGAACGTCCTCGACGCGCTGGCGCGGCTGTTGGGGGTCAGCGATTTCCTGTGGAACGATTTTCTGCGGATGCAGCACGCCAATCTGTTTCCCGTCGTCCGGGATGTGGATTTGCTGGCGACCCCTCGGAGCCGCGAGGAGCTCCAGCGCGAGCTCGACGATGACCTGTCCGGCGCGCCGAGTCCCGAGGCGCGCCGTGACGCTCTGAATGCGTTTAAGGATCGCGCAATGTTTCGGGTCGATATGCGGCATATCCTGGGACACATTCGCGAGTTCCGCCAGTTTTCCGACGAACTCACCGACGTGGCCGAGGTGGTGGTCGCGGGGGCCACACAATTGTGCTTTGCCGAGCTCGTGGAGCAATACGGCCAGCCGCGACTGGCCGACGGCACTCCCTGCGCGCATGCCGTCTGCGCGCTGGGAAAATGCGGCGGGCGCGAGCTGGGATTTGCGTCCGACATCGAGCTGATGTTCGTGTATACCGGCGAAGGAGTGACCAACGGTCCCGCGGCGATTTCGACGACCGAGTTCTTCATCAAACTGGTGGAAGGGGTGACGCACGCCATTCGGGCGCGCCAGGAGGGAATTTTTGAAATCGACCTGCGCCTGCGACCGTATGGCCGCGCGGGGAGCCTGGCCGTGTCGCTCGAGGCGTTTGAGGCGTATTTCGGCCCACAAGGGGCGGCCTGGCCGTATGAACGCCAGGCGCTGGTCAAGCTCCGCCCCATCGCCGGCAGTCCCGAACTGGAAGCCCGCATCGTGGCGCTGCGCGACGCGCTGATCTTCACCGGCGAGCCGTTTGACGTTCCGGCCATGCGCGGGATGCGCGAACGGCAAGTCCGCCAACTCGTGCAGCCGGGAACGTTCAATGCCAAGCTCAGCCCCGGAGCCCTGGTGGATGTCGAGTACCTGGTCCAGGGGTTGCAAATGACGCACGGGGCGCGGCGACCCTCCCTCCGCTCGACCAATACGCTGGGGGCCATTGCGGCCCTGGCGGCCGAAGGGATTTTGACGCAGGATGACGCGACACGGCTCTCCGAGGCGTATGATTTTCTGCGAAGACTGATCGGCGCACTGCGCATCGTCCGCGGAAACGCCAAGGACCTCACGCTGCCTCCCAATGCCTCGGATGAATTTGCCTATCTGGCGCGGCGACTGGGATACGACGACGACGTGGCCCGGCTCCGCACCGACCTCAATCGGCACGTGGCGTGTGTCACCGAGCTGAGCACCAAAATGCTCGGTTGAGGAGAGAAAAAGTCCCCCTGCGGACTGGCGAGGCCCGTTGGCACCTGATACCAATACGGGAGCGGAAGCCTGCGGGTGGCGTTTGACCGAAATCGCCTGCGGGATGTTGATTCGACCGGTCTTGACGACAGACACATGTACGAACTTTCGAACGCTCTGCTGGAATTGGTGGGCTCGCTGTGGGATCTGTTGAAGGCGGTGCTGCTGTTGGCGCTCCCCTGGACTCCGCTTTTTGCCTGGGTCGTGTTCTGGCTCCTGGCGGTCAACTGGATCAAGCTCCGCGAATCGCTGGCCAAAGGGGGCTGGGTGGGTGTGGTGTTGATCGGCGCGATTGCCGTATTGATCTGGGGGAGTGTCGCTCCCGGCGCCGGAACGTTTGACTTTTTCGGGCTGAAGGTGAGCAACTTCGTCGAAAAGACGGTTTACGTTTCGGGACTGGCCTGTTTGATGTTTCTGGCGGGGGCCTTGCAGTTGTCCGGATTTTGCTCGGCCTGTTGCCAGTTTGAAGAGCCGATGTTGATCGCGGACGACCACGGGCATGGCGATCAGGGGCATGGCGATCACGGCCACGCGGCAGAGCATGCTCCCGCCCACCATTGACCGGGCGCGGGGAGCCGAGTGGACCGGGGGTTGTTGGCGGTTGTGCGGTTGTCACGAACATGGGAATGTCGGACGGAACAGATGCTTCCGATCCTGGTTCCCTGGAATTTCATCGCTGCGGAGCCTTGCGTGTTCCCATCGATTCGCCGGTACTTTCGATCGGACGCCCCCCGGCGACCGCGGCGCGGGATGGCGGCCTGGCTGGGGCATCATGCGGCGCGGCTGAGTTATGCCGTCCTGGTCGAACCGACGTGGCTGGAATTGAATCGTCTGCGGATCGGATTCGACAGCGACGCCACGACGCGCGGCCTGCGCATCGTTCAATTGTCGGACTTCCATTTTCAAAAGCGGGTTCCCCGGAAGTACATTGAGCGCTGCGTGCAGGCGGCGAACGCCGAGCAACCCGACCTGATCGCCCTCACGGGGGATTATGTCCACAAAGGGCATCGGTATGTGGAAGCGATTGCCGACCTGTTGGCGCAGCTCTCCGCGCCGTTGGGGGTTTACGCCGTCCTGGGGAATCACGACCATGCCATTCGCAATGCCCTGGGGTTCCGGCGCTATCCCTCGCTGCACAAACGCGTGGCCCAGTCGCTGACAGCGCGGGGCATTCGGGTGCTGCACAACGAACTGCTCCGCGTTCAACTGGATGGGGTCGAATATCAGATTTCAGGGGTGGATGACCTGTGGAGCCGCCGCTGCCTTCCGGACGTGGCGCTGGCCGAACTCGACCCGGCGCTCCCGCACGTCATGCTGGCGCACCATCCGCGAACGATCGAGCTGTTGGGAGGCAAACGCTGCGACCTGATGCTTTCCGGACACACCCACGGCGGGCAGATTCATTCGCACCGTTTCGGGTCCGTATTGTTGGGAAAGAAAATGAAGCCGTATGCTGCGGGCCTGTGCCACCACGACGGACACCGGCTGTACGTTAACAAGGGAGTCGGATTCGGAGTGAAGATCCGCTACAACCGCCGTCCGGAAATCGCGATTTTCGAATTGGCGCCGCAGCCAGCCAATCCCCCGAGCCCGTAGAGGGAGCCCCTGGGCACGACCAGGCTCACTGGGGCTCCTGCAGTTCCAACTCGACCTTTCCCCAATAACCAAACTCATACGACCAGTCGTTGGAGTGGTTGTCGAGTTGCAGTTCGACTTGCTCCCCGGCCCAGCGGGAGAGGTCCAACTCCAGATCTTTCCATCCCTGTTTGGTCGTTTCAGCCCCAATCACTCCGTCAAACAGCGTTTCGCCGTTGACCCGGACGATCAACTGCCAGTCCCCTTGTGGGTCATGCGAGACCCCCACCAGCAGCCGAGCGGGGCGGTCGGCGGGCAAGTCGTACGTCCGGGTCAGGCGACAGGGGACACCCCGGTCCACCGGGTGCGTACGGACCACCCCCTGGCGTCCAAAGTGTTCGCGGAGCAGTCCCATCCCGCGCTCGCCGACCGCCGCGGTGGAAAATCCGGGAGCCACCTCCGCGAGCAGCGCTTCGAAATACACCGGGTCGGTCTCCTCTCGCGGGGCCACGTCACGCAGTCCGGCCAGTTGCTTCCCCGTGGGATCGTCCGGCGGCTTGTCGAGCGTGATGTAGGCAAACAGATCGACGATTTCCTGCGGCGTCAGCGTCTTCTCGACGTCTTCGGGCATCAGCGACAGCTCGCTGACCGTCATCTCTTCGATATCGGCGCGGGGCAGCGTCTCCAGCTTCCCCCCTTGCACTTTGAGCACCAGTCGCGGGTCTGACTCTTCGGCGACCAGCCCGCTCAACACCCGCCCCTGGGTTGTCACCACGGTGTGCGCCTGATATGCCGCGCCGATCACCAGACTCGGATCGAACACGTTGGAGAGGAGCTGTTCGTAACTGTTGCGACCATTGAGCGTGATGTCCGGACCGACCTCCTGCCCCTCGCCGAACAGCTTGTGGCACTGTCCGCACACTTTGAGATACGCCTGGCGGCCACGGACCGCGTCACCGGGATGACGGCGGATGAGCGCCCGCATGCGGGCCACTACGGCGTCCCGTCGGGGATCGCGCTCCGCGCGGAGCGTCCCCCACTGTTTCTGGAGGGCGCTGGTCAATTCCGGATCGCGCGCCGCCAGCAGTTTGCGGACCTGGTTCACGTTGAGCGCTTCGGAAGGAATCCGCTTTTGTCCGATCGTCTCCAGGAGCAGTTTGGCCCAGCCAGCGCGCTGGGTGAGGGCGTTGATCGCCACCGGCTGCACGTCGGAGGGGAGCGCTGGATAAGCCGCCAGCAGCGCGTGCGGCGTACGCGGATCGTCGAATCGGCTCAGGTGTCCGATCACCTGACTTCGAAACGCAGCGTCGGTCATCGCTTCTCCCTGCGGTCCAGGTCGTAACGGCTCCGCCAGGAGCGTGGGGAGCAGGTCGTACAACTCGTCATCGCGGGCCGCGACCAGCGCCGCCAAAGCGCTTAGGCGCTGCGCCGGCGCCAGTCCCGTCGTCTGCACGGTGCGGCGGACCGTGTCGATCGCCATGTTGTCGTTCCACGAGACGGCCAGGAGCGCGGCGTCGAAACCGAGCGGATGGCTGGCGCCAGCGCGAATGAACCTCGCCAGCGTCGGGCCGAAATCACGTCGGAGACTCGCCAGGGACTCGTCGCGAATCTCGCCGTTCTGAATGCGGCGCGCCAGGGCGGCCAGGCAACCGCGTGCGGCGTTGACGTCGCGCCCTTCCAGCACCAGGAAAAAGCGGGCCAGGAGCGCATGATCCTGGGCGTCGTCGCCGACAATCCGCTCAGCGATGCGAGGAAGGATCGCCGCCACCGCCGGGCTGCGGCGCGGGTCGGACAGTTCGATCTGTCGCGCCAGCGCATCTCCCGGATTCGCCAAGAGAGGCTGCAAACTCTGCCAGACGATCCGCGCGAGGAGCGGATCGTCTCCCGCGCGCTCCAGGATGCGGAACAACATCGCCAACCGTCGCGGGCCTTCCTCCGCGCCGGCAGGAAACTTCATCGTCCGCGCGGCGATCGCCGTCTGCAACAATACGTCGTGCGCTTCATCTTGAGAGGAGCGCTCGATGATCGCTTCAAGAATCGCGGGGTGCGACTCGCGGAGCGTGCTGGCGGCCCGCACCCCCCAGGCGCGCAGCGCCGAATCGGCGTCCGCCAGCAACGCCTGGTGCAACTCTTCAGAAACCATGTCCGCCCCGAGCAGCGCCCAGAGCGCATGCAGGCGCGTCTTGCGCGGCAGCGCATCGTTCCGCACCAGCGACTCCAGTGGGCTGCGGGCCTGCGGGTCGGCGCGTTCCGCCAACAGCCGCTGCGCCGTCTCGCGGACATAGATGTTGGGATTGGCGAGTCGCTGGACGAGTTGCCGACTGGAGTCACGACTCAGATCGTCGGCCCGTTGTCGCGGGCTCTGGTCGTGCCGGACGCGATACAGCCGCCCCTTGGCCCGTTCAATTCCCGCCGGATCGCGATTTGCGTCCTGATAGCAGTGATATTGATCGTACCAATCGAGCACATACAGGCAGCCGTCCGGCCCGGTCTTTTGCGCCACCGGCATGAACCAGGCGTCGTTGGCCGAGAGAAAGTCGTCCTCGGGAGTGGCGAAATACGTCGAACCGCGGCGCTGGAGCGCGTCGCTGTTGATGCAATTGCCGTGGATGTTCCCCATGTAGAGCTTGTCGCGATAGGCTGCGGGATAGGCATCGCTATCGAACCAGGTCAAGCCGCAGTAGGCCGCCTTCTGGTGCTTGTGCTGGACGATCGATTCGATCTTCCAGGTGTCAGGGGGATAAGGGCCGGCCTGGCGGTGGTAGTACCCGGTTTCGACGATATGCCACAGGTGATCGATGACGCAGGCACTGACGAAGGCGCTCCCTTCTGAGTCAAACGCAATCCCCCAGGGATTGCTCGTCCCCTCCGCAAACAACTGGAACTCGCGCGTCCGGGGATGAATGCGGAACATGGCGACCGTGAATTGCCACCCCTCCGGTCGGGTCGATTCGAGCGGCGAGCCCGCGGGATATTTCACGTGGCTGTGGTTGAAGACTCCGTTGAGTCCATACAGCCAGCCATCCGGTCCCCAGGTCAGAGAATTGGGGAGCTCGTGCGTATCGCTGCGGCCGAAGCCGGTCACCACCACTTCCTGACGATCCGCCCGACCATCCCCGTCGGTGTCCTGCACGAAGAGAATGTCGGGGGCATTGGCGACCCACACGCCGCCGTATCCGATGGCGATCCCCGAGGGAATGTTCAACCCCTCCAGAAAGAGGGTCGTCTGATCCACACGACCATCCCCATCGGTGTCCTCGAGAATTTTGACGCGGTCCCGGCCGGGGCCGGCCTCGCGCCGCGGATACTCCAGGCTCTCGGTGACCCAGATTCTCCCCCGTTCGTCGAACGTCATCGCCACCGGATTCACCAGATCCGGTTCGGCGGCGACCAGCTCCACCGTGAACCCCTCGGGGACAGTCATCCGGGCCAGCGCCTCGGTCGGCGACAGCGCCGGTCCCGGTGGCTTGTCCTGGCCATGTGGCACCCGTTGCGCGGCGGCAGGAACGCTCCACAGAAACATCAGCGCCAGGATCAGCGGAAAAAGTCGCCGGAGTGGCATGGAATCCTCATCGAAAGCTGGGAATCGTACCGGGAGAAATCGGTGGCTGTCTGGGTGCGCGCCGCGACCGCCAAAGTACCGGATCGCAACGGGGGTCGCAACCTGGATCAAACTGGCAGGCCACCCGAAGTCTGGTCGTTGCAACCCCGGCAACCGGAATACTTTTCCTCAACGGCAAAGGCGGCATAACCGATACAATCATGACATGCGGAGCCGCGCCTCCACGCGCCGTTTCGGTCCTGAACGCTCGCCTTCAGCCGCAAAAGACGCAATCGCCATGCCATTCAATAAGTTACGCCTGAATCATCGCTACCGATTCGCGAACCAGCCGCAGTCGTCGAAGTCAAACCAAGCTGCGATTGGTCCGGAAACTCCGCGCATTTGGAACCTGGCAGGGACTCTGATACAGCGTCTTGGCCTGCTGTTGCTGTTGCTGTTGGTTTGCCTGGCCGTTGGTGGACGCCGGGCCCACGCCGACGATGACGAAACAGTCCAGGATCTCAAGGCGCGCGTCGAGGCGATGGAGGCGCAGAATCAAAGGATGTTCCGCCTGCTGGAGAGCCGCCATTTGCTGGATGAGCTGGACGCCAATCCAGGTGGACTCCCCGGGTTTCCTTCGCTGGACGACGACGAACCGGGAGTTCGCGCCTGGCTCGCTGCCGACAAATCGGAGAAGCCGGTCTCGGATCCGGGCAAAGAACCGGACTGGTACGAAGTCGGCAGCGACACGAAAATGTCGGCCAGTTGGAAGAACGGCCTGGAGATTGAGTCGAAGAACCATGATTTCCGTGTCCACATTGGTGGTCGGACGCACCTGGACTTCGGCTGGTATCATCCCGATGAAAGCGTTCAGAACAGCCTGCCCGTGACGAACAAGTTTCGCGACGGCGTCGACTTCCGGCGCGCTCGTTTTCGGATCGATGGGGTCATGTATGAGACAATGGAATGGGCCGCTGAGTTTGACTTTGTGAACTCTGCCGGTGCCGGCGTCGGCGGCACCGCCATCAACCTGGTGGCCCCGACCGACCTCTGGTGGCAATGGAACCAAATCCCCGTAATGCAGCATTTTCGCGTCGGCAACGTCAAAGAGCCGTTCGGATTCGAACACTTGACCAGCAGCCGCTTCTTGAACTTCATGGAACGGTCGTTCCTGCAAGACGCCTTCTACGGTGGATTCAACAACGGTTTTACCCCGGGCGCCTATTTCTTCGGGACGATGGAAGAAGAACGGATGACATACGCGATCGGCGTGTTCAGTCCGACCACCAACATCTTCGCCGCCAACACCGGCCCCGCGGAATTCTCGGTCACGGGGCGCCTCACGGCGCTCCCCTATTATGAGGACGACGGACGATCATTGTTGCACCTGGGGGTCTCGGGCCGGCATTGGTCACTCGACGAGCACCAGGCGCGGTTCCGCACCCGGGCTTCCGTCCGCTCCGGACCCGGCGCGCAATGGCCCATCATTGGCGATACCGGGCTGATCAATGCTGGCACCGATCAAATTATCAATGCGGAAGTGGTCAGCGTCCTGGGGTCGTTCACCTTTGCCGCCGAGTACCTCACGAGCTGGCTGCAAAACGCAGAGCGGCCGCTGGGAACCAGCGTGGGGACCGTCTTCTATCAGGGGGGCTACGTTGAAGCGCTCTACTTCCTCACGGGGGAACACCAGCCGTACAACCGAAGGACCGGGGTGTTTGACCGACTCGTGCCGCATGAAAACGCCTTCTTCGCTCGCGGCGGAGGACAGGATGGAACCCCGGCTTACGGGTGGGGCGCCTGGCAACTCTCCGCACGCTTTCAGTACCTGGACCTGGATGACAAGGGGTTCAACGGCGGCGTCCTCAAGGACACGACCATCGGGATCAACTGGTTTCTCAATCCCAATTTCAAAGTCCAGGCCAACTATTTCTACCTCGATCGCCAGGGACCAAAATCCCCCACGGGAGACGGCGCCGTCCAGGGATTCGGTATCCGCCTGGCACATGATTTTTAGAGCTCGGCAGCACCAAAAATTCCAAAGCTCGCGCCTGCGAGTGCCGCGCTCCGCCACCGACAACTCGGTGGCACGCACGGGAACTTTGCAACCAACCTTCTTTTTCCGGACGGAGTCATCGATGAACCGGCCCAATCACGAATCGCGAATCGGGGTCAATGAAACCCCCGCTATGGATCAGCTGGCACTGGATGCATCATCCCAGAGCATCGCTATCGGACGACGGCGACTGCTCACGCAGTTTCTTCCGGCGCTGACACTGCTCGGCGGCGTCTCGCTCCTGGGGGGGCTGACGCGCCTGGGACGCGCCGAATGCGACGCCGAAGCGGGAGCCGACGGCTGCCGCTGCGCCCAATGTGGATGCACCGAATGCATCCTGGTTCCAGAGACCAAGACGGTTAAGAAGTGGATTTACTGCACAAAGGTCGTCCCGTACTGCCTGAAGAACTGCCGCAATCCGCTCCGCTGCCGCCAGGAGTTATGCGACACCTGCCCGGAATGCGAAGCGACCGTGCGTTACAAGCGGGTGCTCATCAAGCGCGAAGTGTCGATCAAGAAGCCAGGCTTCAAATGCATCCCCCTCTGCGAAGCCTGCCGCGCCGAAGCAGCCAAGCAACAAGAACCAGTCAAATCCGCCCCCCCCGCGCCTCCCGCCCCAGCGGCGCCCTACGAGGCCCGCCGTCCGGGTGGGGAAACCAGGTGAGTGATTTCGAGATCAGGGTATGCCTCTATCTGTTGCATCGCTCCGATGACGGGCAATTTGACTGCCAAAAAAAAGGACTTACAGAATTTTCCGTAAGTCCTTACTGCATCAGTGCCCCCGGAGGGACTTGAACCCCCACCCGGTTTACCCGGACTAGGACCTGAACCTAGCGCGTCTGCCAATTCCGCCACGAGGGCTGGCGAACGAGCAAGATACACGAGCAACGGGATGATCGCAAGTGACCGAACGTCAACTTGCGGCCGATGGTGTGCCCGCGAATCCTGGCGGTAGCCACGTTCGCCAGAACGTGGGCGGAGCAGCGATCACCCACATTCTGGCGAATGTGGCTACGTCGAAAGGGCTGCCAGGGAATTTCGGCACACCCGCGGCCGACGGATGGCGACAGGTGACCCGACGACGGCAGCCGGATTGGTCGCCTGATCCGATCGACCGGGGCCCTACGCCAGGATCTCGTCGATCGGCATGCCGCCGTGACTGATCGACACGGGGCGGCCGACTTTGTCGTATACAGGCATTTCGTGGTCGATGCCGAGCGCTTTGTAGATCGTCGAGCAGATGTCCGCCGTGCTGGCGGGGTTTTGCGCCGGATAGGCCGCCTGGGAATCGCTGGCGCCGTAGACGGTCCCCCCCTTGATCCCCGCGCCGGAAAACAACATCGAATAGCAGAACGTCCAATGGTCGCGGCCCGCGTTGGAGTTGATCTTGGGTGTGCGGCCGAAATCGCTCATCACGACCACCAGGGTTTCATCAAGCAGGCCGCTGTCCGAAAGATCCTGCATCAGCGCGCCGTAGACCGCGTCCAGATAGGGGAGGTTGTAGTTCTTCAAGAGCGTGAAGTTCTGCGAATGCGTGTCCCAGCAGTGAAGCTGCAGCTTCAAACGCTCCCAGTAGCAGTCCCAGGTGACGTTGACGAACCGCACCCCGGTCTCGACCAGCCGCCGGGCAATCAAGGCGCTTTGTCCGAACAGGGTCCGCGTGTAGCGATCGCGGATTTGAGGATCCACCTTGTCGAGGTCGAAGGCGTCGCGAACTTTGGACGAGGTGAGCAGACTCCAGGCCCGTTCTTCCTGCCGATTGAAGCCTCCCAGCCGCCCCTGCTGTTCGACGCGATACCGTTCGGCATCGAGTTGCTTAAGAAGACTTTGTCGACCGTTCAAGCGGTCGATCGTCATCTGCTCTTCGAGCCGAGTGTGCGGGATATGTGGCAAGCCCCGTAAAGGTTGCGGGGCATAGGCCTCTTCGGGAGGACGATCGACGTAAGGAGCGCATTCGGTGTAGAGGGGATCGAAGCGCGTCCCCAGGAATCCCGCCGTCGGGCCGGGGCGCTTGATCGCCTGACCCCAGCCGAGATAACAGGGCATGTAAACGTACGCCGGAGAATCGGCGCGCCCGCCGCTCAGATATTCACAGACCGAACCCATGCTGGGGGGGTGCGTCTCTTTGAGATTCACCAGATCGGTTTCGGGAACCTCCCAGCCGGTGTAGCTGGGAATGCAGTTATGACACCCCGCCCGATGATTGATCGAGCGGACGATCGCCGAGCGATCCATCCAGTTCGCGTGCTGGGGCAGGTGCTCGCAGAGATCGATGCCGGGGGCATTCGAGGCGATCGGATTGAACTCACCCCGCACGTCGGCACTCGCCTTGGGCTTGAGGTCGTACATGTCCTGCCAGGGCGCCCCTCCCAGAAGGTACAGGCAGATGACGCTCTTGGCCTTGCCGGACCAGACATGCTGCCGGGCCTGTTCCGCCTGGAGCAACTGGGGCAAGCTCAATCCGCCCAAAGCGGAAATGGCCCCCACCTTGAGGGATTCGCGGCGCGTGATTCCATCACAAAACCGGCGCCGAGTACCAAGCATTTGCAGCATCTTCGCGTCGCTCCCGGATCAATTGCCTGCCCGCTTTCATCAACGGGACTGAAACTTCAGTTGGGGTCACCGTGGCACCCGCCCCCGTCCCTCGCTCGCGGCCCGTGGCCCTCCACCCGAACGACCCATTGATTCCACGCCTTCACACCACGAAACCAACGGTTCCGGTGTCATTGTCAGAGCGAATTGTACATCGAACCGGCACCGCTGACGAGACCTGGCGGAGTCCGAATGTCTGCCGGACGGCTTGAGGATTGAGGATCAAATTCGCCTCGCCGGGTTGGTCAGCCTGGTTTTCTCAAAGATGATCATCGCTTCAAAGATGATCTCAAAGATGATCACAAAGGTTATCAATTGATCATCTTTGGGGCGGGCGTCGCAACTCAATGACAGTCAATCACTTGCGGTTTTCGCCTCGCCAAAGATGATCAAAAATCTGAGGATTGCCCGATTTGGCCTTGAGTTGCTTCCTCCTGAGGTTTCGCCAGCGACCCGCACCACGCCCCATTTTCCCGATACCCATTGCGAAATGGTCCGACGTTGAGCGGCAGCAACAGGCATGTCGAACTCCTGAAATCATGGAGGACTGGGGGGCAAGCGCATGGCGGGCTAATACGGTACAAAATAATACTATTATACAAATGTACTCTATCAAGGCAAGCGGAACAACGGAAAATCCAGGATGCGGCCCGATGTCTGCGATCTCCCCACCCAGACACGGCGGGACGATTTCCGGCTGACGATGGCGTAGCGCTACTGATGGAGCCGAGAGTGGATTTCCCTTTTCATCCCGTGTACGATGTTGCGTCCCGTCCCGGCTCCGACCGGCGCGGACCGGCTGAAGGACCGAATTTTGGCATGCAAGGCAGCGCTTCTCCCGTGACCATTCCCCAGACCAATCCATCCCCATGAACAACAATCGCGCTCTGTTTCTGGCGAGTTTCTTTACGCTGATCGCCGCCGGCATCGGGTTTTCCATTCGCGGCGCTATTCTCGACGATTGGGCCGCGCAATTTGGATTCACGAAAGGGCGATTGGGGGACATCACTGGCGGGGGGCTGGTCGGATTCGGAATCACGATCATCGCGTGCAGCCTGATCGCCGACCGGGTCGGTTATAAGTCGCTGATGGTGCTGGCCTTCCTGCTGCATGTCGGCTCCGCCATCGTGACGTTTGCTGCGACCTGGGTCTACGACTCGATGGGCCGGGACGCCGCCGCACAGGAGGCTACGTTTCAGTGCCTGTATTGGGGCGCGTTTATGTTCTCACTGGCCAATGGCGTATGCGAGTCGGTCATCAACCCGCTCGTGGCAACGATCTATCCCAATCAAAAGACGCATTATCTCAACATCCTGCATGCCGGGTGGCCGGGCGGGTTGATCCTGGGGGGAATTCTGGCGCTGCTGTTCTGCGGAGAAGACGCCTACGTCACGCACCTGCGGTGGGAGATCGCCGTGGCATTCTTCCTGCCCCCAACTCTGTACTACGGATTCGTGATTCTGAAGGAGAAATTCCCCATTTCAGAGGCGCAGGCGGCGGGGGTGTCCTATGCCACGATGCTCGCCGAATTCGTTTCCCCGATTCTGATTCTCCTGTTTCTGCTGCATGCCTGCGTCGGTTACGTGGAACTGGGAACCGACGGGTGGATTCAGAACATCATGAACGCTTCGATCGGAAAGGCAGCCACCTGGCTGTTCATTTGGACCTCGGGCATCATGTTTGCGTTGCGGTTCTTCGCCGGTCCGATTGTGGAAAAGATCAATCCGCTGGGGCTTCTGTTCATTAGCGCCATCCTGGGTTGCCTGGGACTGTATGCTTTGGGAACGGTCAAGGGGGGCATGGCCATTCTGGTCGCGGGCACCATTTATGGCATCGGCAAGACCTTCTATTGGCCGACCATGCTGGGGGTCGTCGGTGAACGGTATCCCAAAGGGGGGGCGCTGACGATGGGGACGATCGGCGGCATCGGCATGCTTTCGGCTGGATTGCTTGGCGGTCCGGGCATCGGCTACTTCCAGGACAAATATGCGAGCGAGAACTTGAAGCAAGCCTCTCCGGAGGTTTACAACGAATTCAAGGCGGACAGCTCCAAGGGATTTCTGGCCTGGGAGTCGGTCTCGGGGTTGGATGGCCAAAAAGTGGGAGAGGTAAAGAAGAAGGAGCAGGTGGCTGAAAAGGATCCCCAGGCGCCGCAGTTGACCAAGGCTGAAACGCAGGTGCTCGAGGCCAACCTGGATGGGGGGCGGATGGCACTGAAAGTGACTGCCGCGGTTCCGGCCGTCATGGCCGTCGGCTATCTGATCCTGGTGCTCTACTTCCGTTCCAAGGGGGGCTACCAAGTGGAGGTGCTGCATGGCGCCAAACCGGATGGGGAGCATTATACCGGGGGTGTCGAAGGGCCCATGGAAGGGTGACTTCGGGGTTCCCGTTCAATTCGCAGTCAGGTGCGGCAGCACGGCCGAACCTGGGAATGACAGCACAGCATGATCGTCAGTTGGAACTGGCTTAAGGAATACGTCCGCCTCGACATGCCGGCGGAGACGCTGGCTGAACGGCTGATGATGGCCG
>JBJXGA010000287.1:0-2810 GCA_046152955.1 Planctomycetales bacterium
CGGGAAACATCGTGGCCCGGCGGCGGCGGCGGCGTGCGCGATTGCGATGAATCGGTGGACTCGCCCCGAGGCGGAGGCCTGGCTGAAACTAGCGGGCACCGATCCGGCATATCGCGGCCTGTACCGAGATGTCCGCGAACTGGCGATCCCGTCGGAAACCGAAACGCAGGCACTCCCCGCCGACTTCCCGGAATCGGTCCCGGCCCCTTCGCTGGTGGAGACGATGTTGGAAATCGACAGATTGCACGATGAACTGAAACAGTTGTCTCAGGGGGACTGGCAGCTTCGGGCCGATGCTCGTGCCGCCCCTCCTGAAATCGCCGTCCAGTTGCTGGAGTGTTACCGCGAACTGTCGCGAAACTCCGATGCGGAGCTCAAAGGGGGGGGCTTCGCCATCCAGGTGAAGGCGGCCGAGAAGTTGGCCGACGCACTTCGACTCGAACTCGAACATCTGTTGAACAAGCCGGCCTCGGTCGACCGGCTTCGCAAAGCCCGACTGGCGCTCGAGCGAATCGGCCAGAACTGCAAATCGTGTCATGCCGAGTTTCGCGACGGCTAACCACTTCCGGCAAATGAGGCGCTGGGAAACACCCGGATCAACAATTGACGGTAACGGTCTTGCACCTCGGTTGCCGCCACGATATGTTGCTGTCGTTGTCGACCACTTCTTCGCCGTTTTCATGACGGCTGCCGGCCGAAAATCAGAACTCTTGTTTGCTCCCGGTCAGGATCGACCTCCAACAAGGAGACTCACGGATGAGTACGTTGCGACTGTTCTCACCACCCCGGCTTTCCCTCTGTCGTGTGGAAGACGCCGAAGTGGCTGCTCTTGGCTCAGACGACCCGGTCATTCTGGCCTTTCCGGCGCGTTCCCCCCTCCCGAACTCACAGTATCTGTCTCTACAGATTGTGGGGGATTCGAAGGGGATTGAAGAACCGGTCGAGCGCGCCCGGCAATTGCACCTGAACCGATGTTGCCCTGTCTGCCAACGCGCTGGAGTGATTCCCCGCGCCGAACTCGCCCTGGCTGGGACTGGCGACTGCATGCCGGTTCCCGGAACTGGCCGACTGCTGGGTTTCGGTTGTCGCCACTGTGGACATGCGTGGGAGGTCTGACCCGTAACGGCCGAGAGGGACGACTCTCTCGACGGGGAATCGATCGCTCGCTTCCGCACCGCCGCCGTCCCGTTGTAGACTCTCTACGGCGCAAATGCCTTTGGGAGTCCGTGTCGCGCATGTTCCCCCCGCTCGTCAACCGCCGTCAATTGTTGCAGCGAGCCGCCGTCGGGTTCGGCTCGCTCGCCATGGCGTCTTTGTGCGCCGACAACCTGGACGGTTCGGAGCGACAGGGGGGCGATCCGCTGGCCGCACGTGCTCCCCATCTTCCCGCTCGCGCCCGGCGGATCATCTTTCTCTTTATGAGTGGCGGCCCCTCGCAGGTCGATACATTCGATCCCAAGCCGTTGCTGACTCGCGACGATGGCCAGCCCTTGCCATTCGCCAAGCCCCGGGTGCAATTCAATTCCACCAGCAATCTGCTGAAATCCCCCTGGGAGTTTCATCAGTACGGTGATGGCGGCCTGTGGGTGTCCGACCTGTTTCCGCACTTGGCGAAACGGGCGGATGACCTCTGTATGATCCACTCGATTCACGGCACCAATCCGGCTCATGGGGGAGCCGTGATGAAGGTGCATACCGGCACCGACAACTTCGTTCGGCCCAGCATCGGCTCGTGGGTCAGCTACGGACTCGGGACGGAAAACGCCAACCTCCCGGCATTCGTCACGATCTGTCCCACGCTGGCGTTTGGCGGAATCAACAACTGGAGTTCCGCCTTTCTGCCCGCGGTCTACCAGGGCACGGCGCTGGGAAACGCCAGCATTCCCTCCGATCAAGCCAAGGTGCGATACATCGGCAATTCCCGATTGCACCGTGACATTCAACGGATGCAACTGGAACGACTCAGTCGGCAGAATCGCGACCATCTGGCGCAATCCGGGCCGGAAGCGTCGCTCGAGGCACGCATCAGTTCGTTCGAGCTGGCATTTCGCATGCAATCGGCGATTCCGCGGATCGAAGATCTCTCGGGTGAATCCGAGGCGACCCACAAGCTCTATGGGATGGACAATCCCACGACCGCCAATTTCGGTCGGATGTGTCTGATGGCCCGCCGTTTCGCTGAGTCGGGGGTGCGGTTTATCCAGGTGACGCACAACGACCACCTGGTCCAATGGGACCAGCATTCCGATTTAAAGAACGGACACGAGAAGAATGCCCGCGAGGTCGATCTGCCAATCGCCGGCCTGTTGTACGACCTGAAAATGCGGGGAATGCTGGAAGATACGTTGGTCTGGTGGGGTGGCGAGTTCGGGCGAACACCCACCGCCGAGAGCAGCAACGGCCGCGACCACAATCAGGAGGGCTTCACGATGTGGCTTGCGGGTGGAGGGGTGAAAGGGGGATTTCGATACGGCAGCACCGACGATTACGGGTACTACGCCACTGAGAACAAGGTGCACATCCACGACCTGCATGCCACGCTGCTGCACTCGCTGGGGTTGGACCACGAACGGTTGACGTACCGTTACGCGGGCCGGGACTTTCGGTTGACCGATGTCGAAGGACGCGTAGTGAACGAGATTTTCACCTGATGTGGGCTGACGGGCGGGTCCCCCGCCAGAGTGCGTTGTCGATCGAGCTGCGACACCACGGGATCATCCCTGTATTGCGGACCTTCCCAAAGGTTGAGATGCTGACAGCCCGAGCTCGACGCCGCCATCGCGACGGCCAGTAACAGCAATCGTAGAAAG
>JBJXGA010000290.1:0-8713 GCA_046152955.1 Planctomycetales bacterium
AGTTGCACCTCTGGATCGGCGGCATGATCGGTATCCTGCGAAAACGAGATCCGCCGTGTCAGCGTGACGTGCATCTCTTCGCAATCCATAGCGCTGCCATTGAGGCGCGTGCTGACTCCAGCGAAAAAATCCGCAGTCTGACCATCGAATTTCATGCGCTCGGTCCAGAGTATGTCCAACGTCTGCGGTTTGTCGAGAGGCTTGCCATCCAGTCCTTTGCGCATCGGAAGCCGCAGAACACCCGCCCCCTCGACGCGCGCCACGTTTTCGCCCCGATCAAAGTGGATGTCCGCCCCTTCCAGGTGCAGTCCCCGATCACGGACGTGCGCGGGTTGCCCTTCGACCCGGATCACCTGGTGCGATTCCGAATAGTTCCACAGATGCATCCGATCCCCTTTGAGGTCAAACGGGGCTTCTTCCGCTCCCCGTTCCTGCTTCACCTGCACGTGCCCCTCGGTAATCACCTGGGCGATTTCGGTCCGCTCCTGGTCGTTCATGGCGCGGACCCGAATCAGGTCGGCGATGACGTGCGCGGGCTTGTCGGTCAGATCGCGGCGGCGTTCGGCGGGGGGCTGTTTTCTGTTGGGAGGGGGTTCATTGGCGCGGCCCGCGTCTTTGTTCTTCGACTTCGACGACGAGGGGGGAGCGACGTTGGCCAGTCCACGGCCTTTCGACAAGTCTCCTGTCTTCGAACGGCGACTTTGAACCACTGCGACGGGAGTTGCAGCAGGCGATTTCGCGCCGGTTCCCCGCGGAGGAGCCGGACCACCGTCGTTGCGTCGATCAATGGATTCACCGCCGGGGGGGAGCGGAAGAGCCCCTTCCTCAAACCACACTTCCAGTCGCTTCGTCTCTCCGGTAATCTGTGGACTGGCGAACGCGACGTTCCCCAGGGCGAGCAGGCGCCGCGGTCGCACGCGCTCTTCAGTGCCTTCCGAGGCGACCTGTTTGCCGAATTGTCGCTTTCCCGATTCGTCAGGGGTGACCCACAGCCGCACCACGTCTCCCTGCAACGCCATCTTGTCGGCCTGGCTCATGACGGCGCGGCCGGAGATTTCGATCAGGTCGAGCTGGTTTTTTGGGTCGGGTTCCATCCGCAGTTCCCTCTGCCATTCGCAGGTGAACTCCACTGGTCGCTGTTTGCCCGCGGCGGCCTCAAGGTCCCCCTCGCGATAGCGGAGCAGCCTTCCGGCGCCGCGGCAGGTGGCTTGCGCAATTTGTCCTTCGGCGTCCAGGATGGCAGTCACTTCGCCGCACAACAGTTCGTTCTGGCGCTGCCACATCCGCACCTGCCGCGCGTCTTTGAGGACGATGATTCGCGATTGGGCGTCGTAGGTCAATTCCTGCATCCGGGCGTGCATGCCAGCCCGTTGCGAGACGACGGTTGTCGTGGGGCCTTCGGCACGCAGTCGTCGAAACCGCAGATTGCCTCCCCCCACGTTGAACCCTTCGTCCCCCCCCTCGGGAACGGCAGACTCGGACGACTCCACTCCGGGGCCGCGCTCCGTCTCAAAAATCAGCGTCAGCAAGTCGCAACGGAGTTCGTCCGATTCTTTGGGGCCGGTGGGGCGGACGACATGGACGTTGGTCATGAACGAAGCGGCGTGGTCTTCGACGCCGTATTCGAAACGTCCCACGCTCGTGACGCGGACCGTTTCGCGCGAGCCTCCTCCCTCCTTGTCTTGCGACACGAGGTTCATGACGACGTCTTTGCGCAGGCGAATCGTTCGGACCCCGGAGATTGCTGGCTTGTCCTCCTCGATCGGGCCTTTGTCCGGGATCAGGAGCATCTCCAGTCCCAGCCCCTCGCCGGAATGCGGTCCCTGCGCGAACTTCACCGGATTGTCGCTCCAGACGCGAAGGTCGGCCTCCGAGAAATAGAAATCCCGACCATTGATCTGCATACCGTCCTGGCCGCGCACCGTGACACGGCCTTCCAATGCGCCTCCCACCACGCGCCCCGGTTTGGGATGACTCACGTCGAACGCTTCGGCAAATTCCACCAGCGCCGACTCGCAGACGATAGTCAATGGGGGCTGGTCCCCCTTCTGGTCCTTGGGCCGCCAGATCATCGCGAAGGGGGTGAATCGGACGCGCCCTGATTCTTCGACTTTTTCCCATTCCTCGGCAAAGACGTACGTGTCGCCGGTCCGGGCCTGGTACTTGGCATCAGCCGTCCACGCCTGATCCGGCAGATGCTGAGCTGCCTGGCGCGAGTTTTCATGCGACCTGATCTTTGGCTCCGAAGCGGACATCGACTGGTCCCCCAGTTCTTCCTTTCCGGGAGAAACAAAGGGGCTGACCAGCCCGCAGTAGAGCGCAAACGCGCCCACCAGGATCAGGGCCGTCGAAATGGTCAACTTAGTGCGATGAGGCATGCCGCGACAGCGTGTGAAAGATTCAGCCGACAGCCGGTAGGGGGAAGAGCAACGTCAAATCGGAGAGAGAGCAAAACGCGAGTCGTTCCGCGCATCGAACCGGACGACTGTTCATTCGAGGCGTTCTTCAGGCATCAGGCCAATCAAGTCGGTGATGTCGATCAATCCCACGGGCCGCCCATGGTCGTCGACTACGGGAAGTTCGCTGATGTGGAATTGCGACAGCAGACGCATGGCGTCGGTTACGGGAGCGTCGGGGGCAATGGTCTTGGGACGAACGGTCATGGCGCCGACGATCGGTTGATCGATCTGGCTCTCGCGACGATTCTCCAGCAGTTTCACCAGGTCGCTGTCGGTGAAGACTCCCGACAGCCGCCCTTCGTTATTGACGAGCATCACGGCGCCGGTGCGGCGCGCCGGCTTGCGCAAGGCAATGCACGCTTCGCGAATGGTGGCGGTTTCGGGGGCGATGCGGAGTTGATCGCCGCTCCGCATCACTTCGTGGACCGCCTGCAACTGCCGCCCCAGACTCCCTGCCGGATGGAACTCGCGAAATTGCTGCCGCGTGAAGCCCCGCGCGCGGCTGACGACCAGCGCCAGCGCATCTCCCAGCGCCAGCATCGCGGTGGTGCTGGTGGTGGGGGCCAGCCCGAAATGTCCCGCTTCGGAAAGACGTCCCAACTCCAGAGTGACTGTCGCCGCCCTTCCGAGTGTGCTGTCGCTGCGCCCCGTCAATGCGATGATTGAAGGTCCGGCGCGGCGAAGCAGAGGCAACAGGCGGCATAATTCTTCGGTCTCGCCGCTGTTCGACAGGGCCAGGATCGTGTCGTCGCTGCGCACGCATCCCAGGTCTCCATGCACGGCCTCTGCCGGGTGCAGAAACAGCGCTCGGGTTCCGGTAGAGGAGAGGGTGGCGGCGATCTTCCGCCCGATCAGCCCCGCCTTTCCCATGCCGGTGACGACCACGGCCCCCTGGCAGTCACGAAGCAGGTTGACCGCGGTGCAAAACCCGATATCGATCCGCCGTGACAGATCATCCAACGCCTGCGAGCCATGCCGGATGATGTCGCGCGCTTCGCGCAACAAGTCCACATCGGAGCAGGGAATGAACTGAGCCGCCAGATGTGCCGACATGACGAGTCATCCGTGACAATTCGCGAGAGCAGTCCGGCATCCATGTCCGGGGGAGTCAAGGGGGGCGGAGTATATCGTCAGAGGTGGGGGAGGGCAATGTGAATCGGGGGCGGGGAATAGGGGTTAGGCGCTTGGGGTTAGGCGCTTGGGGACGGGGGACGGGGTTGGATTGGGGCGGGTTTTTGTTGGCTGTGGATTCCCCTTGACTCGTTGGCTGGGATCGTGCGATTCTGCCAGGGGGTTCGACGGATCGGTTTTTCGGATCGGGGAGGACAGGGATGTTCCTGCGGCACTTGATTGCGGCGATTGGATTGGTCGGACTGGTCGGGTGTGGCGGATCGGGCCAGTCGGACGTTTCCTCCACAGGGAATGCAAACGCGGGGACCGTGGCCGCGCTGTCGGATGCTGATCTCGACCGGTTCCTGGCGATTGTCGAAGCGCATGGGGCGGGAGAGATGCCTCAGTTTTCGAACGACGAGTCGTCGGCGCCCGGTGCGGAACTTCCGGCGTCGGAGTTGCTCAGCCGATATCGCACTCAGTTTCGAGTGCTGTTTGATCCCGTGCGTCAGGGACGCGTCTGGGAACAGGATGAGCGATGGTCGCAGGCACTGCGGGCGCAGAACACTTCGGGTTCCGAATTCGCAGCGCTCGCGCGGACCGTCAGCCTGAGCATCCTGCGCGTGCGGATCAAGTCCCGCATCGATCTGGAGCGGCTGGTGGCCAATGCGCGGGCGGAAGTCCAAGACCTCGCCAGTACGATTGAAGCGATCGACGAACTCCCCTCGAACGAGCAAACAGCGGTCGACCAGTCGATCCGCGCCCAATCGGTGTTGCGTCTGGCGCGCGGGGTGTCATTGGCTGAGCTGGTGCAACTGATCGAGGGGATCCCGGAAGCCAATTGCGACCTGGTCCGTCGCCATAGCCAGCGTCTCAAGTCACTCTTGCCGCAGGGAGCAACCGAACCGCTCTTGGCCGAGTTGGAGTCGCTGGGAGGGGCTCGCCCCGGCAGCGTGACTCCTGCCGGGTATATCGCTCCTCCCGATCGTGCGCAATGAATTCCGAATGGAGCGCCAGGCTCGGACCGCGTGAGAATCGCAGGCGTGCCTACTTCTTCGCCGCTTCCGCCAGGCGCTTCAGCCAGCGTTCGGGGTCATCGTTGAATGCCGCGGCGCAGCCGGAGCAGCAGACGGGATAGGTTCGTCCCTGGAACGAAACGGTGGAAGTTCCCAGACCGCCGGAGATGATGCACTTGGGCCCTGGGTTGTCGCTGTCGGCCACGGCGAATGACGTGCCGACCCGCTGTTGCCGCACGGTGTCGAGCGGACCAAATTCTCTAGCGGCGGCGGCGCGCCTTTTCAGATCCATCAGGAACTGGTTGTTGTCCAATTGAATCAGGGTGATCTGCCACAGCTCACCAGCGTCGGGCTCGACCTGCGTGAGGAGCAATTTGTAAGTGCGTTGCAGTTTTTTGCCGTCGGATTCGTCGGCCGGCGCCCCTCCCTCGGTCCAGGTTCCTTCGAGGATCCGGCGGTTTCCAGTGGCATCATCGGCGGTGAATCGAAAACGATCGTGGTCCGGCTGCCACGTCAGCCAGGCCTGTCGCAGATAGGGGTGGGCTTCGCTGTGCAGCGTCAGCGCGGGATGGTTCGGGTCGGTCTGGAAGTCCCACAACCAGGCCAAATCTTCCCCCGTTTTGGGAAAGTCGCCGACCTTTTTCTTGGTGACCCATCGCCAGTCACCCAGGAGCACCTGGAACGGCTGGAGCGCGGCGACGATCTGCCGCGTCTGTGTCTCCGCAGGGGAGGTCTTGCCGCCGCTACGGGATCCCTCGGTTCCGTTCTCCGCTGCGTCCAGGTCGACCGGCTGAAAACTCTTGGGACGGGAGGTTTGGGATGTCGGGTTTTGCGGCTGGGTTTGGCGGTCGCTCTTCGAGTCGGCGTTCTTCGACGCGCTCGATTCTGCCCGAGGAGCATTCGTGCCGGACGGCGGCCCCCCCGACTGATCGGACGACTGGCCGCATCCCCCCAGGGGGAGTGCCAGGCATAGCCAAAAACCGATTCCTCTCATGTCATACTCCGCAGCGGGGGCCGGATTCAGGGGGTCGCTTTGGGCATCGGCTCTACGCGCCGGCCATACAGCAGAATGTCGTCAAAGTCCCCCGTATCGTCGAACGAACCGACTCCGACCTGCCCCCAGGTAAAGGTCTCGTCCACGGCCTTCATCACCGGTTTTTCCATGTTGTCGAAGAAGACTTCAATCGATCCGGAGGCCACGCGGCGGACAATACGAGCATGATGCCAATCGTCCGTCCAATTGGTTCCGGTTGAAGTCTGCGTGGAGATTTTTCGCCGCGGTTCGTTGTTGACGATGAAAATCTGATTGGCATGATCGTCCGTCTGCTTGCCGAAATGGACGTAATAGAGGTGAGAGGGATCCTGAAATCCAAAGAACAGGCACAGATCGCGGTGCGGATAGTCGGCCTTGGTGGAGCGCAGTCGGACGTCCAGGACAAAGTCGCCGACCACCAGCTCTTTGACGAGGGCCCGATTGAACGGGGAGCGGACCGAAGTTTTCACGTCGCTTTGCTGAAACTGGCTGTAGACCCCATCGCGGTCCTGTTCAACGACCTTCCAGGCCTGGGGATCACTTGGTTCCCACCGCTTCGCTCCGTCAGCGAAGTCGTCATGAAACAGCAGCGGCAAGCTGAGCAGTTCTTTTTCCGGAGGTTTTGACAGGGGTTTCGCTGCCCCGCGCGCCACGATTGAGGAACCGACGGACAATGGGAAAAGCAGCATCCCCCAGGCGAACACACCTGCCACGACCAAGGTCGAAGTTCGTGCTAACATCCGCTGTTCCATGGTTTGCTGCCGATATTTGGAGATGAAGTCCAACGAGCGATGGAACGACCGGTGGGAGCCCCGCATTGATCGTCCACGAATTGCGAAACTGGGGGTCCCCCGTCGGGCGATTACTCTCCCGGTTGCGGAAACGGCGGACGCGGAAGCTGCTGTTGTTTCTGTTGAAACTGCTGCCAGGCGCGCGTCAGCGAATCGAGCAATTCCGGGACGTGCGGCGTGGAGAGATAGACCCGTCCCGAGACCGCGGAGCGGGGATAAAAACTGGTCACAAAATCAAAGCAAAACTCGGCCGGACTGTGCGAGATGACCACGGTATTGGCATACACCCCACTGAGCATTTCATCCGGAAGTTTGAGCTGCTCGTAGACGTCGCTGATCGGGGGGGGAGGATTGCCCTGTTGAGCCCCTGGCGGAGGGGCCGGCATGCGGGGAACCGGACCGAAACTGGCGTTGTACTTCCGCAGATTCTCCTGGAGCGCGGCGACAAACAGCGGCAACACCGAGGGGGGGAGTGCGATCCGCGCCACGACGCGGCGCGGAGGAGCCAGACTCTGCACAAAATCGATGACGAAATCGTGCGCTCCATGCATCACGATCGCCCCGGTGCTGAACACGCCCCGTCCCACCTGATCGGGAACGCGCGCCGTCGCTGGAGAATGTTGAACTTCCTGGTGGTAGGTATTTCCCCCGGCGTGATGTGGTGGTTGCTCGGGCTGATCCGAATCATGTTCTTCGTTCATAAACGCTGTTCCGTACGGAGTGTTGCTGTTTGGCCGATCCCCTTGGGGACGGGACACCCTGTATTCTACTCGATTCAACGACTTCTGGCTTGGCTGCGGCGCTGATTCCCGGAAAATCGTTAAAACAACCGCTGCTCGTCGGTCGTCGCTTCCGCGGTCGAGGTGCTGGACGCTTTTTGTTCCGAGCGCGGGGCGGCCTTGCGGCGCCCCGGTTTGCCGGACGGAGCCAGGTTCGATTCCATGGTGGCCGAGGCATCAAACGGCGCAGTGACGGGGTTCCCCTCGGCGTCCATTCCGGTCAGGATCTCGATCCGCTGTTCAGCCTGTTCCAGGATTCCGTAACAGTTGCGAAGAAGCCGCACTCCCTCTTCAAAGCGCGTGAGCGATGCCTCCAATCCGATGGAACCCTCCTCAAGTTCGTGGATGATCGATTGGAGTTCCTGCAAGGCATCTTCAAACACCGGGACAGGGGGATTTTGGGTGTCGGTCATATTGGGGACGCTGGGGGATGTCGTGCGGGTCGATCGAACTTGCGGATGGACGCCTTGGCCAAAGATGCCAAAGCTGCCGGAAAAGTACAAGCTGGAGCCGCCGACCGGTTGTCCGTCAGCAGTTTCCAGGGATCAGGCTGAACGGCCGTAGCGATTTGGCTCGCGAATCCCATGACCGCGGATATACTCGGAAGGCAGAGCCCGTGGCAGTACGAGTCCTTACCCCGAGGGGAGCGTGTCAGAAGATCCCTGGATGTCGTTGAAGCCGCTGACGGCAGCCCGGATCGCGCTGGGACGCTGCGGCGGAAGCCTGCCGACCCGCGAGGTGCTCGACTTTGCGGCGGCGCACGCCCGCGCCCGAGACGCCGTCTGGTCCGAGTTTGACATGCACGGGTTGGCGACCAGGCTTTGCGAAGCGGGGCAGACGGTATTGTGCATCGAGAGCTCCTGCCGCACTCGCGCAGAGTACCTCCAGCGCCCAGATTTGGGACGGGAAATCTCCAATCTGACTCGTGACTTGATTCGGCACATGGGACAGAACCAGGGGCCGTTTGATTTGGCAGTCGTCGTTTCGGACGGACTGTCGGCGCTTGCACCCCAGCGGCACGTATTCCCGGTCTTATCCAAATTGCTCCCCCGGCTGGAAGAGAATGGGTGGCGACTCTCCCAGACGATCATCGTCCGATGGGGGCGTGTGGCAGTAGCAGATGAAGTGGGTGAGTTGCTCGGCGCGCAGCTCTCGTTGATCCTGCTGGGGGAGCGCCCCGGCCTGGGGGCGCCCGACAGCCTCGGGGCCTACTTGACCTTTGCCCCGCGACGTGGACGGACCGACGCGGAGCGCAACTGCGTGTCGAACATCCGTCCGGAAGGGTTGACACCCGACGACGCGGCAGCGACTCTGCACTACCTATTGTCCGAGGCGCGCCGGCGGAGGATCAGCGGTGTGGCGTTGAAGGATGAACGGAGAGTTGCTCCCCGGTTGGAGTGCGGCGCGGGAAGCGAATTGTCCCTCGAATGACGGCAGTTTGACGGAGCAGGGGAGTGTCACGATGGATGCCGAGTTGATCACGCTGATGGATGGCTTTCCGGTCGTTTGCTCGTTGCCCGTGCAA
>JBJXGA010000296.1:0-5500 GCA_046152955.1 Planctomycetales bacterium
TCACCTATGCCGGCTTTGTCGGCTCGGTCACCGGGATGAATGCCCGCAGCGTCTCGATCGGAGAAATGGGAGGCCGCGGGATTGGACATTGGGCGGGCGTTCCGATGGCGTTCCTGGTGCGGGAAGTTCTGGAGCGGGCGGGCGACCTCGACGAGGCGATCGCCATCTTTCGCGACAATCCCCGAACCTGCCAATACTTCTACGTCATTGCCGACGGCAAGACGAACCGCGCCGTCGGGATGGAAGCAAGCTGGGACAAGTTCACAACGATTCAGCCAGGGGAATACAATCCGCTGCTGCCAAAGCCGGTTCCCGATACGGCGCTCCTCTCGGCAGGAGACCGCTACGAGGAACTGGTCCGCCGGACGAAGGCGGGGCATGGCCAGTTCGACGCCGAGCGGGCCCGCAAGCTGATGGATTGTCCGGTGGCGATGAAATCGAACCTGCACAACGTGCTGTTCGCTCCCAAGAGCACGAAGTTCTGGGTCGCCAACGCCTCTCCCGACAAGAAGCCCGCCGCCGATCAGAAATACTATGCGTTTCAGTTGACCGAACTGCTGGCCCGCCAACCCGAGATGAGTTCTCCCGAACTCCCATTGGCGGCCCGCGCCAGCCGGTCGTCGGCGGAACCTGCTTCCAGGTAATTCGGACGTGGCGGAACCGACGCTCCACCGCTTTGAGTATTGCGACGGTTTTCCTGGACGGTTTCGCCGGGACCGCAGAGAAACTCTCCGGTGGTCACTCGGTTGTCTGGGACCCTTTCTGCTGGCGTCGCTGATCGGCGGTGCCGCCTCTACCTTTGCCTACTGGTCCCACGCCGCACCCGGCGATCTGTTCCGCACCCTGGCGCTGGGAGCATTTGTTTGTTACTTCGCCTTCTTGATTTGGCGGGCGGTGGCGGTCGCTTCCGAGACTGCGATCGTCCCTTATTTTCAGAGACCATTGGGGGGGATTGTCACTTTTTCCGGTGGCCATCGTGTGGCCCGATCATGCCGACGGCTCGACGAATTGGCCGCGCAACGCGGACTGACCCCCCTGTCGGCATACGGGTTCAACGACGATCTTCAGGGTGAGCCGCTCAACTGGCATCCCCCCGAACAAGGGCTGGCCACATTCGACGGCCTTCTCGCGGGTATCTATGAAGTGGCCGATTCGGATGTTGACAAGCGACTTGTCGAGGAGTTGACGGCGATGCGGGACGCACTGGAGAAAGCGGTTGTTCAACGAGTCCCCTTTTGCCTATTGCTGAGGGTCGGCGATTCGACGAATGCCCAGGAATGGGAATTGCGCCAGGGATCCTGTTTTTGATCTTCCACCAAGCCGGGCTGGCAAGTCGCAGGTGAATCGCGCACGATAGTTCCCGCTGTATGCGACCTGACCCACTGGCGCACCCGTGCAATTCCCTCTCCGGAGGGCGTCCTACGGGATCCCCCCACACCGCGGACGCAGCAACAGGAGCCTCATGGCCAGTTTCTTCTCCAAAGACAGCATCATTGCGCCACCGGGATTCAACCGGTGGCGCGTCCCGCCCGCATCGATCGCCATCCACCTGTGCATCGGATCGGTCTATGCCTGGAGCGTGTTCAACTCCCCTCTGGAGCGGGTGCTGGGGGTGGCGGTGAGCGCCCCGGATGACTGGACGTTTTCCCAGACCAACGGCATCTACATGACAGCGCTGGTCTGTCTGGGGCTCTCTGCCGCCGTCGCGGGAAAGTGGATGGAGCGGGTCGGCCCGCGGGCCGTGGCGACGGTCGCCGCGCTCTGCTGGGCCGTCGGCTTCTGGCTGGGAGGGCTGGGAATCCAGACGCACCAGTTGTGGCTCTTGTACCTGGGGTACGGTGGAGTGGGCGGGATCGGCCTGGGGTTGGGGTATGTGTCCCCGGTCAGCACGCTGATCCGCTGGTTTCCCGACCGTCGCGGCCTGGCGACGGGGATGGCCATCATGGGCTTTGGCGGTGGCGCGATGCTCGGTGCGCCGCTCAAGGAGTCGCTGATGTCCAAGTTTTACATCGCCCCCGATCGCCTCGGATCGGTCGCCGACTGGCAACCGTTTACGGAACAGGGACGGCGCTATGTTCTGGTCGACGAGCGCCCGGTGGAAGTGGTCGAAGTCGGCGCCAACGAATTGGCCGGCCAGATCCAACTCCCCGGCGTCTATGTGGTGGGGAGCGGCAGCACGGGGGTCGCCGCCACGTTCTATCTGCTCGGGGCGCTGTACCTGGTGATCATGCTTCCCGCCGCGCTGTCGTATCGGCTTCCCGCTCCCGATTGGCGCCCGGCAGGCTGGTCTCCCGAATCGGCGCGGAGTTCAAACCGGCAGATGATCAGTACCGGACACGTCGGCATCGACCAGGCGCTTCGAACGCCGCAATTCTACCTCCTGTGGCTGATGCTCTGTCTGAATGTGACGGCCGGAATCGGGATGATCGGGGCCGCCAAGACGATCGTGAAGGACATTTTCCGAGGACCGTTGCCGGAGATCGTCACCGATCGCTTCGCGGCCACTTACGTCTTGATGATCAGCGTCTCGAACATGCTGGGGCGGTTCGTCTGGGCCGGGCTGTCGGACAGGCTGGGGCGCAAGACGATCTACATGGTATTCTTTATCCTGGGAAACATCCTGTACCTGGCGATTCCCGGCTGCGCCCAGGGGGTAAGCGCCCGCCCGGCGGCCGGCTGGCTGATCGCGTTTTACCTGGTGACGATGCTCATCGTCTCGATGTATGGCGGAGGATTTGCCACGATTCCGGCCTATCTGGCGGACCTGTTTGGAACCCGTTTTGTGGGGGGCATCCACGGGCGGCTGCTCACCGCCTGGAGCACGGCAGCGGTGATCGGGACGATGTCTCTGGCCGCGCTGCGGGAACAGTCGCGCCGGCAAGCGATCGCCGACCTGGCGGCGAAGATCGCGCCGACAGATTTCGCCGCCAAATTCGGTGCCGAGGTCAGCCAACTCCCAGCGCTCATCCAGCAAAAACTGGTGACGATTCCCAAGCTGTTGGAATTGGCGCCGGTGGGCACGCCCGACCCGTCGGGGACGCTCTACAACTCAACGATGTACCTGATGGCCGGCCTCCTGGGGATCGCCACGATCGCCAACTGGTTCGTCCGCCCGGTGGCGGCGAAACACCACCTCCAAGACGTTTCGGCGAGTGGGCTCGCGCCGTAGGGTGGGACTGGCCTGCGCAAACGTTCTCAAATCTTTCGAAAATGGCCTTGTTCGATCTTGTCAATTTTGTTCCACTTCCGCCGTTTTTCTGTCCACCTGACATGGAGGTCGAATGATGGTTGTTTTGGCGACGAGGGAAGAACGGACGTTTGGTTTCAAATCACCTATGCGAAAGCTCCTGGCGTTCTTTCAGCGGAGTCGAGATGCCTGGAAGTCCAAGTACATGGCTCTCAATGAGCGGTGTAAGCTCCTGAGCAATCAAGTGCGTGCCGTGGAGAAGAGCCGCCAGAAGTGGCGCCAGGAGGCGGCTGAGGCGCAGCAGCTATTGCAGCAATTGCAGCAGGAGTTGGAGCGGGTAAAAAACACGGGGAGCCGCGGCCAGTTGAGATAGTCCCCTACGGTGGGGCCGATGGGGCGGGAAACAATGAGCCGGGCTTGCCCGCAGTCGTGGATGCACGAGTGGAGTTGATCGATCTGTTCGAACAGACGGTTCCGAATCACTCGCACAGCGTCGGAATGATTTCTTTGTTCCTGAAGCTCGTGTTGCGCTGTGCCGTCGGCTTTCGTGGAGCCGCGGCGGTGCTGAAAGTGGTCTCGCCCCTGTTTCCGGTGCTTGAGCCAGCGCCCTCTCCCAACGGCGGCCAATTCTGGTTGTTGCGACTGGGACTCTTCGAATTGACGCGTATCAAAGAGCGCGCCGACGACTGGATTTGGTTCATCGACCACACCATTCAGATCGGAAACGTCAAATGCTTGATCGTGGTCGGGGTGCGGTTGTCTGCCTGGTTAGGCAAGCGTGACAAGGACGGCAACTTGTGTCCGTTAACGCAAGAGGATCTTTCGATCTGGTTGATCCTGCCGGTCTCCGAGTCCAACGGGGAGATTGTCCTGAAACAATTGGAAGACCTTTCGGAGAAAACCCAGACCATTCCGGCGGGAATCGTGAGTGACTGCGGGGCTGATTTGCAGAAAGGGATTGCGGATTTCTGCGAAAAGCACACGGAGACCGTCCCGCTGAATGATATCGCTCATGCCGTGGCCAACGTCCTCAAAGCGGAATTGAACAAATGCGAGTCTTGGGCGGCCTTCATGGCCGATGCCAACCGTGCCAAAACACAGATGCGGCAGACGAAATTTGCCTTCTTGATGCCCCCCGAATTGAAGCCCAAGGCCCGCTGGATGAACCTGGAGGCACTGGTGACCTGGAGCGGCAAAGCGCTGGACTTTGTCACCGCCCCCCATGCTGTAGATGGCGTGACGTGGGAGCCGGAGGAGTTGGAGGCGAAACTGGGTTGGCTGTTGAAGTACCGATCCCAGTTGTCCGACTGGTCACGGATGATGGCGGCCGCCGAGACGACGTTGCAATATGTCCGCCAAAACGGCTACCACCTGAACGCAACCGCCGAATTGAGAATTGAACTTGAGCCATTCTTCACGGAAGAGCCGACCGCGGCGTCCCGCGTGGCGTACAACATCCTGGAAGCGGTTCAGAAACGAACGTCGGCGATTCCCGAAGGCAAGCGACTGCCGGGAAGCAGCGAGGTTCTGGAATCCCTAATCGGCAAGGCGAAACAACTGGAAGGCCAGCAGAGCAAGAGCGGCTTCACCAAAATGGTCCTGGGAATCGCCGCCGCAGTCGCCGATCTGAGTGAAGAGAACATCAAAGAAGCACTCGCAGCGGTCCCCGTCTCGAAACTTCTTGAGTGGATCAAAGACAAACTTGGCCATTCAATTCAGGCACAACGCTATCAAGCCTTTACGGCTCCCGCGAGCGGAACAAAACCAGGATAAAGTCGAACGCCGATCCAACAGACGTTTGCGCAGGCCAGAGTGGACCTGCCAGATCGGGGTTCCTGAGAGAACCTCCTTCTCGTCCCCCAGGTTCGCTTCGATTCGAACCTCGTAGGCAAATCGCAAGTGGTCCCCCCAACGATACCGCCAGCCTGCGGCGGGAGCGTCCTCTGCCGGCGGGAGTTGGGCGATCTCCGCACCGCGCGGTGCAGCCGGACCGGTTCCAAACAGCGCTTCGGGATCGTCATCATGCAGCGCTACTTCGACCGGCGCCAATCGCTCCCCGGCTTTCCGTTCTGCGGCGACCGGTACTTCCCCCGTTGGCTCCGAATCGGCCGATGAACCTTCTGCCGCCGGATCCCGCGCGTCCGAGACATTCTCCACAGACGGGACTCGTGCTGCGGCGGCAGGCAACAGCACCAGCCCCAACCCCACCATGGCCAGCATCCCCTTCCAACCCAGCCGCCCCATTTGCGGCAAGTGAGGATCGAGAATCCGTCCCAGCCGCCGATGGGCCGGATGCCGCGATTCCATCACTCC
>JBJXGA010000306.1:0-10651 GCA_046152955.1 Planctomycetales bacterium
CATTCCCCTCGAAGAGTGCGTCCTGGCTGGCAGTGAGAGTCACCGTTCCGGTCAGGTTTCCGGCCGGGATCACAATCTGCGTCGCCGAAGCGCTGTAGTCGGTTCCCGCCTGCGCGCTCCCCGAGAATATCAGGAAGACCGTTGTCTCCAATCCGGAGACCGCCGAGAGGGTCGCTGTCACCGTGCTCTGGCCGGCGGCTTCCGCCAGCGTGGCCGGGTTGCGCGACAAGGTGACCGTGATCGAGGGCTCGTCGTCATCAATGATCGTCGCCGTCACCTGCTGCACGCCGTTTTCGGTGCCGTTGGTGACCGAGGCGATGTCGATCACGGCGGACTCGTTCGGCTCGTCGCTGGAGTCGGACTTGGCGGAGAGCGTGGCGGTCTGGCTGAGGCTTCCGGCCGGAATGACAATTTGCGTGGCCGACATCGAGTAATCGGTATCCAGTACGGCCGTTCCCGAGAACGCCAGGAGGACGGTGGTGTCCAAACCGGAGATGGCCGAGAGGGTGGCCGTGACGGTCGATTGTCCGCCCGTCTCCGCGACCTGTATGGGATTGATGCCCAGCGTGACCGTGGGGGCCGCGTCATCATCGACGATCGTCACCGTCACCTGTTGGACACCATCTTCGACCGCGTTCGTGACGCTGGCGATATCGACGATGGCGGTCTCATTCCCCTCAAACAGCGGATCCTGGCTGGCGGTGAGGGTGGCTGTTCCGGTGAGGCTTCCGGCGGGAATCACGATCTGTGTGGCGGACGCATAGTAATCGGTTCCCGCGATCGCCGTTCCGGAAAACGCCAGGGTGATCGTGGCGTCCGACGCTAGAAGCGCCGAAAGCGTGGCAGTGATCGTCACGGACCCCGACGCTTCGGGCATGGACGTGGGATCCACCGACAGTGTGACGCGAGTCGCCTGCAACTCATGCGCGCCCATGTCGACCCTGGCGCCGACGATTCGAGCGAACCCTGGGCCACGCTGGTCATTGGCTAAGGGAACCAGCGAAATCGGATCGACCGCCCGCGCATTGGAACCGCGATCGATCACGGGGCTTCCCGCGAGCGGCGCGAGAGTCATGGTGATCCCGCCGTTGTCTGCCAGGGGACCGAGCATTGGATCCCTCGGACGGGCGACCGTGCCGACGATATTCCCGTTGGAGTCGGGGATGCCCCCGGGGGTCTCAGGAAGAATGGGGGGGAGCACAGGGACGTTGTCATTGCGCCCCAGGATCGTGTTGACGATTTTGGCCGTCGCTCGTTCGTTGTAATCCGACCATTTCAGGTCGTTTCCGCCAAAGTTTCCGGTCGGGTCGACGAACTCCATGATGTTGTTGGCGATGATGCTGTTGGCGATGTCGAGCGATCCAAACGAGAGGTTGATCCCTCCGCCTTCCGCGTAGACGCCGGTGGTTCGATTTCCGACGATCGTGCTGTTGGTCATGGTGAGATTGCCACTCACCAGGCGCATGGCGCCGCCATAGCCGATGGGGCCTGTCGTTTTGTTGAGATAGAACGTCGAATTCGTCATTGTCAAACTTCCGCTGCCCATTGAGAGCGCACCGCCGTACGCCTGCAGTCCCGCCGTGGAATTCCCGGAAACCAGCGTGTTGGACATGATGATCGAACCGCTCGACATCGAAATCGCGCCACCGGTGGCCGCCCCCCCTTTGGTGGAGTTGTTGGTGATGCTGCTGTTGGTCACCGTCAGCGATCCGCTGCCACTGGCGTAGATCGCCCCGCCGTACGACCCGGTCCCCAGAGTGGCGTTACCAGTGATCGTGCTGTTGTTGATCGTCAACCGGGCGTTGGATCGCAGACTGATCGCCCCTCCGCGATCGTAATTGCTCGACGTCTTTCCCCCGGTGATGGTCAGACTGTCGAGAGCCACATTGCCGGCTGTTGAGGTGATGTTGAAGATGCGCGAGTGGGCCTTGGCGTCGATCACCGTATTGGTCGGTCCCAATCCCTGGATCCTGACGGTCTCGGAGATTTCCAACTGTCCCTGGCTCAGACTGATGGTCCCCACCAGTCCCGCCTGGAAAACAATCACGTCCTGAACTCCCGCCTGCCCGGCGGTTGAGCCATCAACGCTGGCATTGGTGTTGGCCGCTCGAAGGGCTTCGCGTAGCGTTACCAAACCATCCGCCGTCTGGTTGTCGGCCAGGCTCGTCACGGTGATCGTCGACAACAAGGTGCGGGTTTCAAGCACCTCCGCGGTCGGCGCGGTCGTTGCGCCTCGTCCTGCCAGAGGTCGGCGTCGCACCGCGGACTGTCGGAATCGGGGGGACGACTTCCACAACTGCCGGCACCAGCGGGACCAAAACGCGCGCGCGAACATCAAGCACTCTCCTGCGCCTGCCACTGGCCAGAATTGACAAGCTGTTGTATTAAAACGAGTTACAGCGAAACCTTGCCGGTCCTAGTCGCGCCGCTGCGACCAGTTGGGCCGTGGCGCCTCTCACGGAAGCCCCTGAAAGTTCATGAGCATCTTAGCAGTCAGAGAACCGGAAGCAAGACGGGGGGACCGCGAAAATCGTGCCCACATCGCAGAATCGGAGCGTCCAGGGGTGGCTGCTTTCGAAATCCACCCCAACGTCGCCGACTGTGCGTCCCGCGTCCGGCGATTGTTTTCAGACGCCGCATCGAAGAAGATCGATTGCATGCTCCCTCCTCCTGGCGATTCACCGTTCCGCGAACCATGGGACCGCCTGCTGGCGCTCCGCGAGACGCCCCAAATCCTGTCCCGGATCGACGAGGCGACTCTGGCTGGGCTGGAATTGCAAACGCAGTTGCGGCGGGAATTTGAGGGATCCCTCGTGCGGGACGCTCTGGCGCTCTGCGAGCTGCGTCGCCAGGCGCGCGGCAAATTCACACGCGCTGCTCAAATGTGGTTCGATCGGGTGGGACTGGAACAAGCGACCTCGGAGCCGGTCGCGCGGCACAAGGCGCAGCGGTTTCGTGGCCGGCAACTCATCGCCGACCTGTGTTGCGGCATCGGGGGAGACACACTCGCTTTGGCGCAGGAGTCCCCCGTCGTTGCCTGGGACCAGAACCCGGTTGCCTGCCAGCGCGCGGCCTGGAACGCCGCCATCTATGATATCGCGGACCGGGCCACATTTCGCAGCGCCGGCGTGGAGGAGTTTGACCCATCAGGCTGGTGCGTGCATCTCGATCCGGACCGACGCGCCCGCGGCGGGGCGCGCGCCGTCCGCATCGAAGACTATGTTCCCGACCTGGAGTTCATGCGCAAGCTGATGGAGTCCAGCCGTGGCGGCGCGATCAAGCTCTCTCCCGCCTGCAACTTTGGCGGTAAATTTCCCGATGCCGAGGTGGAATTGGTGAGCTGGCAGGGGGAATGCAAGGAGGCGACCATCTGGTTCGGAGAACTGCGGGAGTCGGCAGACTGGCGCGCCACGGTGTTGCCATCCGGCGAGTCGCTGGCGGGCAATCCGCTGGACTATGAGAGTTGTCTGGCCGAGCCGGCGCAATTCGTCTTCGACCCCGATCCGGCGGTCGTTCGTGCCGGGATGGTCGATGCCGCGGCGCAGCAACTTGGGCTGCATCGGCTCGACTTACAGGAAGAGTATTTGACCGGCCCGGAGCCCACGGCATCGCCGTTCGTGCAGGCATTTGAACTGTTGGCCAATTTGCCCAACAACGCCACCGAGATCCGCCGGTATTTCCGGACGTCGGAGGCCGGCCAGGTGGAAATCAAATGTCGGCACGTGCCGATCGACGCCGCAACGGTCCGTCGAAAGCTCCCGCTCCCCGGCCACCAGCCCTACGTGCTGATTTTTGCCCGCATCGCGGGACGAACACGGGCTCTGGTCTGCCGCCGCGTCACTTGTCCTTCTGCATCGGCTGCCGCCATTGGAAGACATCTTTGACGATCATATCGTATTTTTTGGGTGAGGGACGGGGCACTTCGATCCAGGGAAAGGCATAGGCGGCTAATTTGCCAGAGGAGAGTTCCGCCACATAGATGATTCCCGAAGCGAATTGAACGCCCTGCTGATTGGGAGATTGCGCCACGCCGCTGACGATGGCGTAGTGCGGTTCGTCTTTCGGATCGACTTGAAAATCCTTGGCCAAATCGCGGGAATAAAGCGACGCAAATCTTCCCGTTTGGCGATTCAGGACGGCGCCGCGAAGTTGTCCCGACAGGAAATCCAGAATGAAGACCCCATCCATCGGGTCATTGAACCCGGCGGCTCCCGCGTTCGTTCCCACCGGCACGGTGATCATCACAAACTGGCTGTCCCGGTCGACCGTATTGGCGTAGGCCCGTTCCTGCGGCCAGTAATAGGCGACACCCAAGCCGACCAGCAACCCAGCTACAAGCCAAGCCACGCGACTGTCTGAAGATGAACGACGCATCGGATAGTCCTTCTATTGAATCGACAAATCAGCCAGGTTCACGTCCAGGCTTCGCGGGGCAATGTCGGCGAAACCGCCATTCCAGTCCGTTGCCAGCCTCCACCCGATTCTAAGCGAATTCAGCGGGCAGAGCCAGCCCGATTTTCGGCCCGATTTCTGGCAAGAATTGCCTCGGCCAGCCATGCCCCTCCATCGTGCAGTGCGCGCGGCCATTCACCTCCCCGCGAGGAGATTTGCCGAATCCACCCGGCTCTCAGGACTGGAATATTGTCAAAACCGTCCCTATGCTGGCTGAAGGTTTGGCGCAGACACGCTCCCCTTTTCCGCACGACATCATGCTCCGAATTCTGGTCACCGGCGGCGCCGGTTTTGTCGGCAGTCATCTCTGCGAACGCCTCCTGGCGCGCGGGGATGAGGTGCTCTGCCTCGATAACTTCTTCACCGGCCACAAGCGGAACGTCCTGCACTTGCTCCCGAACCCCCGGTTCGAGCTGTTGCGGCACGACATCGTGCAGCCGCTGTTTGTCGAGGTCGATCAGATTTACAACATGGCTTGCCCCGCTTCGCCGGTGGCCTACCAGTTCAACCCCATCAAGACGATCAAGACGTCGACCGTGGGGATGGTCAACATGCTCGGACTGGCGCGGCGCTGCCGAGCCAGAATCCTGCAGGCCTCGACATCCGAGGTCTATGGCGATCCACAGGTCCACCCGCAGCCGGAAGAGTATTGGGGATCGGTCAACCCCATCGGCCCTCGGAGTTGCTACGACGAAGGCAAACGAGTGGCGGAGTCGCTCTGCATGGCCTATCACCAGGCCCATGCGCTGGAGGTGCGCTTGGTCCGGATTTTCAATACGTACGGGCCGCGGATGGCGCCGGACGATGGGCGCGTCGTTTCGAGCTTCATCATGCAGGCCCTGCGCGGGGAGCCGCTGACGATTTTTGGCGAAGGGAAGCAGACCCGCTCGTTCTGTTACGTCGACGATCTGGTGGACGGGTTGATCCGCATGATGGAACAGGACCAGACCCCCGGCCCCATCAATCTGGGAAACCCCGGGGAGTTCACGATGGTAGAATTGGCGCACTTGGTGCTCAGGCTCACCGGTTCGAAATCAGAATTGACGCACGTTCCGCTGCCGGCGGACGATCCCCGCCAGCGGCGTCCGGATATTTCCCGAGCGCAGAAATTTCTCGACTGGTCTCCCCGGATTCCTCTGGAACAGGGGCTGGAACCGACGATCGCGTATTACCGCGAGCGACTCGCGTCGGGGATTTAGACGACGCGGCAGACTATTTCTTCAGTCGGAGCACGCAACGAAAACCGACGTCGCCGGGGCGCTCCGTGGTGACCTCCCCGCCGCGGTTCCAGACCGGCCACTCCTCGCGTCCACCTTTCACGACGTGCTGATTGCCGGACCCATTGGCGCGGGGGCCGGTCGGATTGCGAAGCGTTCCATCGCCGGACTTGACGCGCTGGCGGTAGTACCGCTCCTGATACCAGTCGCTGCACCACTCGCGGGCGTTTCCCGCCATGTCGAACACCCCAAACGGGCTTTCATCCCCTCGAAACGATCCCACCCGGTCGATCTGACCGGGGCTGCGGGCGCGATGCCAAACCGGCGTCCCGTTCCCCCAGGGATAATCGAAACCGTCCACGCCGCGAGCCCCCTTTTCCCATTGCGCTTCGGTGGGGAGTTCTCTTCCCGTCCAGGCAGCGTAGGCCTGCGCTTCATTCCAGGAAATACCGGTGACCGGCATCTTGGGATCTCTCGGTTTCACGGCCGGTTCAGGGACTCGCCGCTTCTGGTCGCGCGACTGCTCACGAAATTGCTCGTACCTTTCCCAGGTGATTTCGCGAACGTCGATATAGTAGGCGTCAAGAAACACGACTTGTTCGGGAGCGGCATTCGCTGATCGGCCATCCTTCCCCTGGATAAATTCCCCCTCGGGAATCAGCGCCATGAGCGATCCGTCGCGGCCGCACCGAATCTGCCAGGGATAGCCGAGCGAGTCGTACCCTTTGCCGGCGACGGCTGAAAACCCTTCGGGAAGTTCCACTGCGTCGCCAACCAGCGTTCCCTCTTCCACGGCGTCAGCCACGTAGGCAAAGTGACTGGAGTTGACGGCTCCTGCCGGAGGGACGAACTCGAATCGATCGACCGAATGCTCTTCTGGCGGGAGATCGATCTCCCAAAGGGAGCCTCCCGGCTCGCTCCCGGAGACGATCGCGAAGACCCCCTCGCGTCCCGCTGGTTCGGTGTCCCCCGAAAGTGTCGATTGGGCTTTCGATTTTCGCGACGGGCGGGCATCTGCCGTCGCACCCGGTTCCGCGTCGGACGACTCCGTTCCGATGACTTCGGTCTGGTCCCCTTTCGGGGCGGAGCTTGAGGTGGGATTTGGACTGGCCGCGTTGGGGCGCGCGGGGCTTTGCGGTGTGTTTGGGCTCCCATTGCCACATCCCAAGCAGACGCAGATCGTATAGACAGCGGCGATGGGCAACACGGCGCTCTGTGGATTGCGACCAGCACGGAACAGGAGGGGCATGAATCTCGATCTCACAAGACGAGTGACAACGGAACTGGGAGCCATTCGCGATGAGAAGCCTTCCAATGAGGGCCGTCGCCTCCTTCTGATTCATTCTTGACGTGCAGAAATCATTTTGCAAGCCCATTCGACCGACACCTTATCCCCTCCGCCGGTGTTTGGTACGGAGATGACCGTGCGGATCGGAACGTCACTGCGAGGAACTGACAAACCTCAGATTTGCCCAAAGCATTGCTTTAGCAAATGTTCCATCGCGGCAGCAGCAAAGGAGGCTGGTTTCAAGTTGTTGACCACGAGAACGCTGCGTCAGAAACTTCTGGCAGGGGTGGCCTGCGCGCTCCTGGTGGAAGGATGCGCGGCTGAGCCGTCAGCCTCTTCCGTGACTTCTGCGAGACGATCGGCGAATCAGGTTCCCGACCCTTATCGTATTGAACTCGAAGGGAACCAAGGGCGCTGGCGCGCACACTATCCGGCAACGGACGAGGTTGCGAAGACAGACAGCGCGGCGCTCGCGGTGCGGAGATTGCACGTTCCGCAGGGTGTCGCGATTGAGTTGACGCTTCGCAGCAGCGACTTCGTGTATACGCTGGCGCTCCCCGCGATGGGTCTCAAAGAGATCGCGGTTCCGAGTTTGACGTTTCGCCTGGAGTTCGGCCCACTCGCGGCGGGACGCTTCGCGCTTGAGGGAAGCCAACTCTGCGGCGATCCTCACACCGATTGGCACAGCGAACTGATTGTAGAGCCTCCGGAGACGCTCCAGGAGTGGCTTCAACAACAACGGGACGTGTCGGTTTTGAGGGTTGCCCCCTAATTCCGTTGGGATCGCGGAATCCGCCTGCCCGGTAGTCCAGGCGAGTCTGACGAAGAATTCCAGTCGCGACATTATACAGTTTGTCTTGGTTGGGGCATGGTGGTGCTATCGAAACGCTTGGAAATACTCGCAGGAGGAATCATGGGCATCGGCAATTCTGCCCTTCGTCGAACGTGGATGCGGCTGCTTCCAAGTTTGCTGCTTTGGACCGCCGCCGCTTGCAATTCCGCTTCGGCGCCCCAGCCATCGGCTGGCAAGGGGGGTAGCCCTTTGGACGAGGAGCGGCTTGAACCGTCACCAACGGTAACACGGCGAACTGCCGGAGAACCGCCCCCAATGCGCTTGTCGCTTGCCCCCTTTGCCCTAGTCGCTCAGCAGAATGCTCCCTTTGGCACCGACCAATTGCAAGGGCAAGTCTCGATCGTGAACTTCATGTTCACCGAGTGTACAGCGACTTGTCCGCGGCAGACGGCGCGGCTGGCTGAATTGCAGAAGTTTGCCAGTCGCTGGCCCGACTGGAATCAGCTTCGCTTCGTCAGCATCACCGTCGATCCCAGTCGCGACACGCCCGCCGTGCTGCGGGCCTATGCCGATCGGCACCAGTCCGATCCGGAGCATTGGAAGTTCCTGACGGGTGAGGCGGACGCCATTGTACAGATCGCCAAAGTCGGCTTTAAGTTGCCGGTTTCCTCGCGGGGCGCCGGCCAGACGGCCCCGCTCACCCACAGTTCGCGATTCATTCTGGTGGACCGGGAGCTCAATATTCGCGGGTATTACGACAGCGAAGCCGACGACGAATGCAGGCAATTGGTTGCGGATTTGCGTGCCGTCCTTTCCGAGTCATCGATCGGCCAAAGTGAACCGGCGCATGTTCCGGTTCCTGCGGATTTGTTCTACACTCCCTGGCTGGACGAACGCGAAGCGGCGCAATTGGCCACCGCCGATTCGATCCACGCCTTCCATGATTTCCGTTTCACGGATGCTCTTGAGGAGAGCGGAATCGGCTTCATCAATCGTGTCGTTGCCGATGCCGCCCGCAATTTCAAGTTCAATCATTACGATCATGGAAACGGCATCGCCGCCGCCGATGTGGACCGGGATGGACTGGTCGATTTGTACTTCGTCAATCAGGTGGGGGGGAACGCACTGTGGCGGAATGTCGGAGGCGGGCGCTTCGAAAACGTGACTGAGGATGCCGGTGTGGCGCTCAAAGGACGGGTCTGCGTCGCGGCGTCATTTGCCGACACTGACAACGACGGAGATCTCGACCTGTTCGTCACGACGACCAGGCATGGCAACGCGCTGTTTGAGAACGACGGCGCCGGACGATATCGAGACGTTACCGCCTCCTCCGGACTGACCTATCGCGGGCACTCCTCCGGAGCGGATTTCTTCGATTACGACCGGGATGGGTTGCTGGATCTATTTGTCTCCAATGTCGGCATTTTTACGACCGACACTGTGGGCCAAAGCCGCGGCTTGGATGGCAAGTCGCATTCCTATTTCATCGGCTCTACCGAGGCGTTCGGAGCGCATTTGATTTCCTCTCGGTCCGAGCGGAGCATCCTGTATCATAATGACGGCGAGAATCAATTCCACGACGCCTCAGAGGAAGCGGGCCTCGCACATACCGGCTGGGCGGGGGATGCGACTCCGTTGGATGGCAACGCGGACGGCTGGACTGACCTGTACGTGGTCAACATGCAGGGAAATGATGAGTATTATGAAAACCGCGAAGGGACGTTCGTCCGTCGCGGGAACGAGACGTTCGAGGAGTCGGTCTGGGGGGGGATGGGGGTCAAGTCGGTCGATTACAACAATGACGGAGGAATGGACCTGTTCGTCACCAACATGCATGCTGACATGTGGGACATCTGGCCCAGCGGGCCGAACGAAAAACGGAAGGGGCGCTACAATGCCATGCCGGAGTCGTTCCTCCAGAGTCGCTCTCCCGGACACAATATCTTCGGCAACGCGGCGTATGAAAACCACGGGGGAGGACACTATCAGGACGTCTCCGACCGGATCAACAGCGAATCGTACTGGCCCTGGGGGCTGAGCGCCGGCGACCTCAACGCCGATGGATTTCAAGATTTGTTCATCACGTCCAGCATGAATCTGAATTACCGATATCACCCCAATTCGCTGCTGCTCAACGAACAGGGGCGGCGGTTTGCAGATGCGGAATTTGTCCTGGGAGTCGAACCGCGCCGTGATCGGCAAACGGCGGCCCGCTGGTTTGAACTGGATTGCTCTGGAGCCGACGCGGATCATGCGCTGTGCGCCGGGCGCGAGGGGCGGGTGGTGGTGTGGGGAGCGATCGGATCGCGCTCTTCGGTGATCTTCGATCTCGACAACGACGGCGATCTGGACATTGTCACCAACGACTTCAACAGTGCGCCGCTCGTTCTGGTCAGCAATCTCAGCGAATCGAACGCCCGCCTGCGCTATATCGCGATTCGTCTGGTGGGAAGCCGCTCCAATCGGGACGGCTTGGGGACTCGGGTGGAGATCACCGCGGGGGGCCGAACGCAAACGCAACTCCACGACGGCCAATCCGGCTATTTGTCCCAAAGCGCCCTTCCGTTGTATTTTGGACTGGGGGAGGCCGATTCGATTGATCAAATCACCATCCAATGGCCAGGCGGGGCGCGAGACGTACACCAGGGGCCATTTCCGACCAACCGCCAGATGACTTTGAAGGAACCGGCGCCGACTAAATGAGTTGGCGCCGCACCCGGCCCGAATACAACAGCAGAGCGTCGATGGACCTCTTTTGAGACGGGGCCTGGCTCCTAGCACTACAGCGCACTTTCGCTGTTCATCCAGTGTCGCAGCGAGGCAGTTTGGATAGTTGAATGCCGAGTTCTCGAAACTTCTTCTTCCGGGATTTGGTATGGCTGCGACGCGCGGCAGCGTTTC
>JBJXGA010000313.1:0-20680 GCA_046152955.1 Planctomycetales bacterium
CACGGGCGAAAGTGAAACAAGACAAATCAACACGCGGTCTAAATCTCACACCCCACCGCCTCGCGGACGGCTCGCGGTACGCCCGCGCGTGACCGCAAAAACCACAAAACCCTCGCTTATTTGAGGATTAGTGGCGCTGGAACCGTAGGCTGGCGACTGGTCGATCCCTACGGCAATAACACCTTCAGCGCCAGCTTCAACAACGACGTCAACGTGACGGTCCCCCAGCCCGGCAATTACATACTCGTGCTGGAAGAGCTTTTTGGCAATACGAGCACTATCAACTATACATTCAACGTCCAAGCGACGGGCAACACCCCACCGACGCCGCCAACTGGTGCGGCGCTGACACTGGGAACGACGGTAAGCGACAGTATTGCCGTGGCGGGAGAACAGGATAAATACCTGTTCACGCTGGCGTCGCCCTCCCTGTTGTATTTCGACGCGCTGACCAACAACGGCAACCTGAATTGGAGCCTGGTCGGCCCGGCTGGCGCTGCCGTGACCAATCGCCAGTTCACCGGTTCAGACGGGGGCAGCTTTATCTTTGGCAATCCGGTGCTCAACGTGGTCGCCGGAACGTACCAATTGACCCTCGCCGCCTCGGGCAGCAATACAGGGGCATACCAATTCCGCCTCTGGGACCTGGCGCAAGCGAGCCCGTTGACGCCGGGGACGCCCGTCAGCGGCGACTTGAACCCGGCCAATGAAACGGACCTGTACCGTTTCACGGCGGCGGCTGGCGACCGCTTCTACTTCGACGTCACTGCTTTCACCGGCACACCTAATGCCAGATGGCGGCTGTTCGATCCCTATGGCAATTCCATTTTTAATCAGAGCTTCAACAGCACAAACCTGCTTTCCGACGTGGATGTCACAACGCTCACCCGGCCCGGAACGTACACGTTGCTCCTGGAAGGGCACGTTGTCGATACGGTCGCCGGTGCCTACACGCTCAACGTCCAGCCGGTGACGGTGAGCACAACGCCGCTGACACTGGGTCAGACGGTCAGCGGCGCGATCGGTGCGGCAGGAGAACAGGACCAGTACACCTTCAATCTGGCCGCTGCTGGACTCTACTATTTCGATTCGCTGATCAACAACTCCAGCCTGAACTGGTCGCTGGCAGGACCGGCAGGCGCGGCGGTCACGAGCCGCGGCGTCTCCGCTTCCGACGGCGCGACGCTTACGAGTAACCCGACCCTAAATCTGATCGCCGGCGCCTACACGCTGACCGTGGATGCTGGCGGCGACGGGACGGGCGCCTATCAATTCCGCTTGCTCGATCTGGCGGACGCCGTATCCTTCACTCCCGGCACGGCGCTCAGCGGCGCTCTCAACCCGGCCAATGAAACGGATCTGGTCCGGTTCACCGCGGCGGCCGGCGACCGCTTCTTCTTCGACGTCACAGCCCGCACTGGCGGGTCCGGGTCCAAATGGCGGTTGGTGGATCCCTATGGAAACCTACTTTTCACCAGCGGTTTTGATACAACGACCTCCTTTTCCGATGTGGACGTGATGACGCTCTCGAAAGGAGGGAGTTACACGCTGCTGCTGGAAGGCGCCATCAACGCGACGGCCGCCGACGGCTACACATTCAATGTCCAGCCGGCCAGTCGGAGCAGCCAGGCCATGGCCCTTGGCAGCGTGGTAGGTGGTTCGATCGGCCTGGCAGGAGAGCAAGACCAATACACGTTCACATTGGCGGCACAGGCGCTGGCGTACTTCGATTCGCTGACCGCTAATGGCAGCCTGACCTGGACCCTGGCCTCTACCACAGGCCCAATTGTCAGTAATCGGTTCTTTTCCTCTTCTGATGATGGGAATTTTACGGGCACTCCCGTACTGAATCTGGCAGCCGGTGACTACACGATTACTGTGGATGGTGTCAGCGATGCCACGGGTGCGTACCAATTCCGCCTTCTTAACCTCGCCGACGCGACTCCCCTCACGCCAGGAACGCCGGTCGACGGTATCTTGACGCCGGCGAACGGAACGGACCTCTTCCAATTCGCGGCTGCGGCAGGTGACAAGTTCTTCTTCGACGTACAGGCCCGCACCGGCTCGATTTCCAGTTCATGGCGTCTGGTCGATCCTTCGAGGACGATTCTCTTTAACAAGCAATTCAACGATGCCAGCAGCTTCTCCGACGTGGACACGTTGACACTCGCTCAGTCGGGGCAGTACACGTTGCTGGTGGAGGGCGCCGCCGGCAACACCGGAACCAGCACGTACCGGTTCAACGTACAGCCGGTGACGTTTGTCAGCCAGCCCCTGATCCTGGGAAGCCTGGTCAATGGATCGATCGGGGTGCCCGGTGAGCAAGACCTGTACACTTTCAGTCTGGCCAAACCGGCACTCTTGTATTTCGACGGTCTGAGCAACAGCGGCTCTTGGGCATTAACCGGTCCTGCCGGCACGGTGGTGAGCAATCAGAGTTTCGCTTCCGGCAACTATCCGGTGTTGAACCTGATCGCGGGAGACTACACGCTCGCCGTGGATGGCTTCAGCGATGCCACGGGGTCATACCGTTTCCGCTTGTCCGACCTGGCTCAGGCAACGTCCCTGACGCCCGGCACGCCAGTCAGCGGCACTCTCAATCCAGTCGACGAGGCCGACTTGTTCCAGTTCACCGCTGCCGCGGGGGACCAGTTCTTCTTCGACGTGCAAGCCCGCAGTGGCGCTAACAGCGCCGGTTGGAGACTCGCCGATCCCTATGGGAACATCCTGTTCAGCAAGAGCTTCAACAGCACGACCTCGTCCGACGTTGCCACAATGACCCTGACCCAGTCGGGCAATTACACGCTCTTGCTGGAGGGATTCGTCTTCGATACCGGCAGCGGCAGCTACACCTTCAATGTGCAGCCGATGGGCAACAGCCCGCCGGCGCCGTTCACCGGCTCTGCTCTGACCCTGGGTGCGACCACCAGCGGCAACATCGCCGTGGCCGGACAGCAGGACCGTTATCTGTTCACGCTGGCGGAGCGTTCCCTGCTGTATTTCGATTCTCTGACGAACAACAGCAATCTTAACTGGACGCTGGTCGGGCCGGCCGGCACCGCGGTCAGCAATCGGTCCTTCGCCGGTTCAGACGCAGGCTCTCTGAATGGCAATCCGGTGCTGAATGTGGTCGCGGGAACCTACCAACTGACAGTGGCCGCCACCGGCAGCGCCACGGGCGCCTACCAGTTCCGCCTGTGGGACTTGGCTGGCAAAGAGGGTGCGGCGCCCACCCCGCTGACCCTGGGCACACCAGTCAGTGGAACGCTGGATCCGGTCGCTGAGACTCATCTGTACACCTTCTCCATCGCCGCCCCGGGTCGTTTTGCTTTTGACTTCCTCGATCGCACGGGCTCCATTAACTTCAGGTTGATCGACCCCTACGGAAACCTGGTCCCCCTCGCGACGAACCTCGACAGCTTCTTCCGTCAAGCCTTGAACCTGCAGCTCCCAGGCGCCTATACCTTGCTCCTGGAGGGAGGAATAACGGGCACCGGCACCCAAACTTACAGCCTCATCATTCAGCCGACGCCGCCGACCTTCTCCCCTGGCGATGTCTTCATCGGTTTCGGTTTCGAGGGGACAGTGGAACGCTTCGACCAGGATCTCCACTTGCTCGACATCCTGGATACGCAACCCGGAATAAAGACCGGGATGGCCTTCGACTCCTCAAGTAATCTCTACGTGACCAACTTCAGTAGTGCTAACCTGACCAAATTCGAGCCTTCGGGCGCCCTAACCTTTCCCAATCCTTTTGTCAGCGGTGATCCTGGCGGTAGTACGGAATCCGTCGTCTTTGATGCCGCGGGAAACTTTTTCGTGGGCCAGGCGGACGGCACCCGAGACGTCCTCAAGTTCTCCCCGGACGGCGTGCTGTTGGATCGCTTCGATGTGCTCCGTGAAGATCGTGGGAGCGACTGGATTGATCTGGCTGCGGATCAAACAACCCTGTTCTACACTAGCGAGGACAAGCACATACTTCGCTACGATTTGAACACGCGCACACAACTGCCCAGCCTTGCAAAACTGCCCGGCAGCCATGCATATGCTTTGCGCGTCCTTCCCGACAAGAGTGTCCTAGTAGCCGATACCGACCGCATCGTGCACCTGAACGAAAACGGTCAAATCATTCGCACTTATACCCCACCGGACGTGGTGAACCCCCTCTTCGCCCTGAACCTTGATCCCGATGGTACTTCCTTTTGGAGCGCTACGGTTCGTTCACCGAGCTTTCCGGGCATTTTCGACGTGATTTACAAGTTCGACATCAACTCAGGCAGCATCTTGATGTCGAGGCGGTTCGGGGGGGCTACGAATGGTTTCGGTGGCATTGCAGTCTTCGGTGAAAAGACTGCGGGAACGTCATACGTTGATCTCGTCGCTACCGATCCAGCCCCCGTCGTTACCAATCTGTCCGGTCCGGTTCCGGGCATTCCAGGGCAACCATTGACTTTCCAGGTGCAATTCACGGGTGACGGCGAGGCTCACAGCTTCGACCTGCTATTCGTCCGCCCGGAGAGCAACCTCTTACTTGGCTCGATCCCTGTCACCATCAACAAACAATACCTCTATCCGGTCCAGGCCGTGGACGCCGACGGCGATCCGATTACATTCAGCTTGCTCGAGGCCCCGACTGATGCGGCGATCAACGCACAGACCGGTCGCATTACTTTTGCGCCGCCGTCGGTCGGAACGTACCGCATCGGGGTTCAGGCTGACGACGGCCGCGGCGGTCGCGATGTGCAGGAATATGACGTTGTTGTTACCAGCGGCGCGCCGAACGGGCCACCGACCATCACCTCCACGGCATCAGACGAGGCCACCGCGGGGTTGCCATTCGAATACCGTGCTGTCGCCACGGATCCTGACGGTGATCTGCCGACCTACTTTCTCACGCAGGCCCCAGCGGGCATGGCCATTGACCGGTTGACCGGCCTCATAACCTGGACACCTACACCGTCGCAAATCGGCTCGCAAACCGCCACCATTCGCGTACGCGATGGCCGTGGCGGCGAAGCGACGCAGACGTTCACGCTCTCGGTCTTCGTGGACACCGGCAATCGCGCTCCGCGGATAGTGTCCGCGCCCATTACCACTGCTGTTGGCGACAAGCTCTATCGTTACTCGGCATTCGCCACCGACGAGGACAACGACCCGTTGCGTTTTGACCTCGTCTTAGCACCCGATCGCATGACCGTGGATGCGACGAGCGGCGTAGTTATTTGGCGTCCAACCGCGGGCGATGTCGGCGATAACGACGTCATCCTTCGCGTCCGCGACGGCCGCGGGGGTGTGAACCTGCAGCCATTCCAGATAACGGTGAATGCCGTAGGAACTCCCCCCTGCTTCTCGACGCCGGGGCCTACCGCGTCCGCAGTGGTTGGCCAGCCATACCAGTACCAATTCCGCACGCAAGACGCCGACGGCGATGCCGTCACCTACCGCCTCGACGCCTCTCCTGCCGGCATGACCATTGATCCCACCACAGGGCTCCTCCATTGGACGCCCGGCATGGGCCAGGTGGGCCCGCATGCCGTGATCATCACCGCTATCGACAGCACCAGCGCCCTCGTCAAGCTTTCCTTTGCGCTCGAGGTGCTGTTGGCGGCTTCCAACGACTCGCCGATGATTACTTCGTCTCCCCGCACCCGCACCCGCATCGGCCTCGGCGCGACCTACCTCTATCAAGTCGCGGCCTCTGACCCGAACAATGATCCGCTGACGGTCAGTCTGATAACCGCCCCGGCAGGAATGACTCTGGACGCCGATCATCTACTCCGCTGGAATCCAGAGGCGGGCCAGCTTGGCGACAACAACGTGATCGTCCGCGTCTCGGACGGCCGCGGCGGGATCGTGAGCCAGTCCTTCACGGTCGAGGTCGTAACGGAGCGCGCCAATCAACCTCCCCCGATCGTTTCGTCCCCGCGACTCACTGCGACCGTCGGTCGCGACTATCACCACCAACCGCGAGGTATCGATACAGACGGCGACCCGCTCTTCTGGAGTCTGACGACGTTTCCAGACGGCATGTCCATTCATCCGGCGCTCGGCACATTGTGCTGGACTCCCTCGGCCGACCAGGTCGGATTGAACCCCGTCGTCGTCCAACTCGACGATGGCCAGGGTGGCTTTTCCACGCAATCGTTTACCGTTGTCGTCCGCGCTGTGAATTTGCCCCCCATGTTCGTCTCCACGCCTCTCACGAGCGGGACTGCAGGCCGAGCGTATGCCTATGCAGCCCGCGTAGAAGACGTGGAAGGCGATCCGCTGCATTTTCAGCTCACCACGTTCCCGGAAGGCATGACGATCAATGCCGCAACCGGCCTGATCGATTGGACGCCGACCACGGCGCAGCTCGGACCACAAAATGTGGCCATCCAGGTCGCCGATGGCCAGGGGGGCAACGCGACGCAGACTTTCACGATCGTCGTCGTGCCGGTGCCCCCCAATCAGCCGCCCACGATTACGACATTGCCGATCACTGCGGCCGCAGCAGGTCTGGCCTACATCTACGACGTTGATGCCGCCGATCCTGAAGGGGACACGCTGACATTCGCTCTGGACACGCCCCCCGCGGGAATGACGATCGACTCGGCGACTGGCCTGATCAACTGGACGCCGGCGGGCAACCAGGCGGGCGACCAACGAATCACCTTGCGAGTGACGGACTCGTCCGGCAAGACGGCAAGCCAGGCCTATACACTTCGCGTTCAGGTAGCGAATCGCAGGCCAGTCATCCATTCCACTGCAGTGCTCTCCACCACAGCGGGCCTGGTCTATCGGTATGACGTCAAGGCCAGCGATCCCGACGGCAATGCTTTGACGTACAGCCTCACCTCGCCTCCGGCTGGCATGGCCATCGACGCTCTGGGCCGGATCACATGGTCCACCTCCATACCAGACGTCGGAACACGTTCGATCTCCGTCGTGGTCACGGACGTATTCGGCGCGTCGGCCCACCAGACTTATGACCTGATCGTCACGGCCGACACGGAAGCGCCGCAGGTAATCCTGCTTTTAAGCGAGAATCCGGTGGATCTGGGAACCTCGGTGACGGTGGCGGTCAGTGCGATCGACAACGTCGAGGTCACGAGCCTGACATTGACCAATAACGGCGTCGCCGTGCCGCTCGACCGCTTCGGGCGCGCAACGATCTCCGGCAATACGGCCGGCTTCTTCAACCTGTTCGCGACGGCCCGCGACGCCGCCGGCAATGTCGGAACCGCCAGCGACACGCTCGTCGTCCGCGATCCGCACGTCACGGGGGCGCCGGTCGTCGCTCTCACCGCGCCGACCGAAAATGCCGTCGTCACCACGTTCACCGACATTATCGGTACAGTCGAAGATGCCAACCTGATTTCGTACACGCTCGCGGTGGCGCCGCTCGGCAGCGACTCGTTCACCGTATTCTTCACCGGCACGACAGAGGTGACCAACGGCGTCTTGGGGACGTTCGACCCGACGATGCTCCAAAACGACACGTATGTCATTCGGCTGACGGCAATCAACACCGGCGGGTTCAGTTCGTCGATCGAAACGACGGTCCACCTCTCCCAGGGCCTCAAGTTGGGGAATTTCACGCTGTCGTTCAACGATCTGCAAATTCCCGTGTCCGGAATCCCGATCACCATGACGAGAACCTACGACACGCTGACAGCCAGTCGCGTGGGAGAGTTCGGCTTCGGCTGGCGGCTGGAGTTCCGGGACGTCGACTTACGGACGAGCGTTACTCCGACTGGGTATGAAAAGGACGAAATTTACAACCCGTTCAAAGTCGGCACGCGGGTCTACCTGACATTGCCCGGTGGGACGCGCGAAGGATTCACGTTCAAGCCCAAGCTCGCCGACGGCTTCCGCGGGTCAATTATCGGGATCTTTGAGCCTCGGTTTGTACCTGATTCCGGCGTCACCAGCTCGCTGACGGTGACCCCTGCCGACCTTCGGATCAACGCCGATGGCCGCGTCTTCGATTTCGCCACCGGCCAGGCCTACAACCCGGCGTCGAGCCTGTTCGGCGGTTCGTATCTGCTGACGACCAAAGATGGCGTGGCCTACGACGTCAACGGAGATTCCGGCCTCCTCAACAAGGTGAGCGACTCGAACAATAATACGCTGACTTTCAGCGAATCAGGGATCGTCAGTTCGTCTGGGCCGCGCGTCACGTTCGAGCGCGATGCACACGGTCGCATCGCCGCCGTCATTGATCCGATCGGCCATCGAATCGCGTATCAGTACGATGCCGCCAGCAACTTGATCGCCGTCACTGATCGCACGGACAATATGACCCGCTTCAACTATCTCTCAAGTCCTGCGCACTACCTGCATGAAGTCATCGACCCGCTGGGGCGGACGGGAGTGCGAACGGAATACGATGCGCAGGGCCGCCTGGTCCAGCTCGTCAACGCAGCCGGTCATCTCACTCAGATCAACTATGATCCGTCTCATTCGGTGGAAACGATTGTCGATGCACTCGGTCATTCGCGAACGTACGAATATGACGCGCGCGGAAACGTCGTTCGCGACACGGATGCTCTGGGGAACACCACGCGGTGGACGTACGACGCGAATAACAATGTCGTCACAAGCAGCGATCCTCTCGGGCGGACCACGACGTATTCTTACGACGACCGCCGCAACGTATTGACGATGACCGATCCTCTCGGAAACACAACGATTTCCACTTATCAGTCGTTCACGTGGGGCACTACGACTCTCGCCGCCAGGCGCGGTGAGGCTGCCCCTCCGTTCACTCGAATCATTTCGGCGACCGATCCACTTGGAAACACAACGACGTTCACCGCGTCTGCTACGGGAACGTACGTTTCGACGGCAGACGCACTGCGGCTCGTCACAACCGTTCCCTATGACGATCGCGGCAATCCCGTCTCCGTTACCGACACCATGGGGCAGACGACACGGCTCGATGTCGACAGCGCAGGGCATCTCCTGAAGAGAACCGATCCGTTGGGAAATGCGACGACGTTCACGTATGACGCAAATGGGAATCAACTCAGCTCGACGAGTACCCAGACGGCCGCCAACGGAACCGTCCGTACGCGGACTTCGACGTCGGCATACGATCCAGAAGGACGCCTCAACTCCATGACCGACACCGCGGGGGGGGTCACGCGGTTCGAGTACGACGCAGCCGGAAATCGGACCGCCAGCATCGATCCCCTGGGACGGCGTACCAATTTCGTCTACGACGATCGCAACCACGTCATCGCCATCATCGAACCCGATGCCACTCCTGGCAACCTCGCCGACAACCCCACGATGCGCATCGAATACGACGCGGTAGGACGAACGACCGCGCGGATTGATCCGCTCGGCCGCCGCACCGAATATCTCCACGATGCGGTCGGGCGGCTGGTCAAAACGATCTTTGCCGACGGAACCTTGTCTCGAACGGTGTACAACGCGGCCGGCCAGGTCATTACGGAAATTGATCCCCTGGGGCAGCGCATCGAGTACGAGTATGACGCGGCTGGCCGCCGAACCGTCGTTCGCGACCCCCTCGGAAATACGCAGATTTCAACGTACGACGCCGCCGGAAGAAAGGTCGCCGAGACAGATCGACTCGGGCGCAAAACTTCCTTCGTCTACGACGCTCTCGGGCGGCTGGTGGAAATCCAGCGTCCTGACGGAACTACGGCGCGCAACGTCTACGATGCGCGCAGCCGGATCATTTCGCGGATCGACCCGCTGAATCAGACGACGCAGACCAGCTATGACGGCCTCGGCCGCGTCACCGCCGAAACCAATGCCCTTGGGGGTACGACTTCGTTTACCTACGACGAGTCGGGCAACCTGCTTATGGTTTCCGCGATCGTAACGGCCGCCGACGGTTCCGTGACGATGCGGACAATGACAAACGAGTTCGATCGTCTCGGACGAGTCATCGCCGTGGTCGACGCCGAGGGGGGAGTGACGCGGACCCAATACGATGCCGTCAGCAATCAGGTGGCCACGGTCGACCCCCTGGGGCGCCGTACGGAGTACCGATACGACGAACGGAACCGGCTGATCGCGACGATCTATCCCGACGCCACGCCAGGCGATCTTTCCGACAATCCCACGATGCGTTTCGCATATGATGCGGCCGGCCAGCGAACGGCCAGCATCGACGAACTCGGGCGCAGCACAGCGTACGAGTACAATCTGCTGGGGCGACTCGTGAAGACCATCTTCGCCGACGGCGCCTCGTCGCGGACCGAGTACGATGCCAATGGAAATATCGTCGCCGAGATCGACGAACGGGGCAATCGGACTGAATTCGAGTACGACGCCAACGGACGGCAGACTGTCAGGCGCAATGCCCTGGGCCAGACCACCACTTACACGTACGACGCCAACGGCCAGCGCCTCACGACGACCGACCCGTTGGGGCACGTCACGACGTTCGTCTACGACGTCATGCGGCGTCTGGTCGAGACCGACTTTGCCGATGGGACCGAGACGTCAACGACCTACGATCCACGCGGACAGGTGATCGCCACCACGGATCAGCTTGGCCGGACGACGCAATGGGAACGCGATCCTTTGGGCCGGGTTGCCGCGATCGTTGATCCCCTCGGTCAACGAACCGAATACACCTACGACGAAGTCGGCGAGCTCATCCGCCGCCGGGACGCCAACGGCCACGTCATGACGTACGAGTACGATGGTCTCGGCCGAATGACTGCCATCGAACTTCCTGCGCTGTCGGGACAGTCGCCGTTCCGTTCGACGACTCAGTACGACGCCGTAGGCAATGTGATCAGCACCACCGATTTCAACGGCGACAGGATCAACTACAGCTACGACACCCGCAACCGTCTGGTGACGAAACTCTATCCGGACGCGACTTCCGTGCACTATGCCTACACTGCGACTGGCAGGCCGGCCACGGTGACGGATACCCGCGGGACGACGACCTACGCCTACGACGCGCGCGATCGTCTCATCCAGGCGACGCAGCCCGACACAGTCGGCATTTCCTACAGCTACGATGCGGCCGGCAATCGTACGGCGCTGACAACTCCGGCAGGCACCGTCACGTACGCATTCGATGCCCTCAACCGTCAGTCGGCAGTCACCGACCCAGATGGCCGTGTGACCCGCTACATTTACGATGCTTCTGGCAACCTTGTCCGTACCGATCTTCCAAACGGCACTGTCGAGGCGCGGACATATAGCTCCGTGCATCGACTGACGTCGATCGTCGTGCGGAACGGTGCATCGATCATTTCCAGTTTCACCTACATCCTTTCGCCCACCGGTCGAAGGGACTCCGTCATCGAAGCCGATGGACGTCGCGTCGATTACACCTATGACGCTGCGGATCGCCTGACTCAGGAGAAGATCACTGACCCCGTCGCCGGCAATCGCACGTTTTCGTACACCTACGATCCCGTAGGCAATCGCCTCGCGAAAACCGATTCGCTGCTTGGCGTCACGACCTACGTCTATGACGTGATGGATCGCCTCCTCACGGAGTCCCTCTCAGGGCAGACGACGCAGTACACGTATGACAAGAATGGCAATATGCTTTCGCGCGCGAGCGCAACGGCCAGGGCCTTCTATGTCTGGGACTTCGACAACCGCCTCGTCGCCGTCGACACCGACGGAAATGGAACGATCGACGAACGCTACGTCTATGATCCTAATGGGAACCGCGTCTCGCAGACGGTCGGCGGGCAGGAAACGCGATCTCTGATCGATTGGATCCAGCCCAATCCCGAAGTGGCGCTTGAATACCGGCCCGATGGCACGATCGTCGCCACGTACGTCCGCGGCCATTGGCTCATCAGCCAGACACGAGCCGGCGTGACGTCGTTGTATCATGTTGATGGGATTGGAAGCATTCGCACGTTGACCGACCTGACCGGCGCAGTCGCGGCACGGTATGTCTACGATGCCTTTGGCAATCTGCTGGCTCAAACTGGTATCGTTGTCAACGTCTACTTGTTCGCCGGGCAACAGTCGAGCGCCACATCAGGTCTTGATTACATGCGGGCCCGCCACTACAACCCCGCGCTCGGTCGGTTCATATCGGCGGATCCACTGCGTGACCGGCAGGCCACAGCCGGGGGGGGGCAATTCTATGTTTATGCCGACAATGACCCAGCCAATCTGACCGATCCCACCGGACAGATGACGATGCGGGAACTGGCGGTGACGTTTGCCATCATCGACGGTCTGCTCACTGGGGCGACCGAGTATTTCCGCTCAGGACGAAGTACTTCGGCGGGACTCTGGGGTTTCTTCAAGGGATTCGTGACCGGCTTGATCGGGGGGGCCGTGATCGGCCGCGCCGGAAAGCTTGCATTGAGTCTTGGAGGGACAACCGCATTGACTTCCTTCAAAGTCACAACCACGGTTGGGGTCACAAGCTATGGTTCCTACGAAGCGACGAAGAACATGAAGAATGCCGAGACGACCGATCAGAAGGTCGCTGCCGGAATTGAATTTCTTCAAATGCTGATCGGTGGAGTTCTTGGAGTGAGAGATATCGCCAGCACAAAGGCGCATGCGACGGGTGGCGACACTCCGGATCAGACCCGTCAACTCGACCTCCTGTCCGAATTGAATGGCCAGAATATCAACAAAACCACCAAAGGCGAATTGTTCGACGCCGACTATTTCATCGGGCCGGATCCGCAGACTGGCAAAAGGATCACGATCGTCCACGAATCGGACTCGAAAATCAACTTGCAAAAATACGTCCAGGACATCAACGCGGACACGCTGGTCCTCGTCCGAAAATATGACTACAGCTATTATGACTCGTATCCCGGAAACCAGAATCCGCCCGAATTGCAGTTCAATGCGGCAGATGCCAACGACTTGTTCCTCTCGGGAATGGAAGACATCGGCGGCTTCCGCTACGTCAATGAAGTCATCTTCATCGATCAGGTCGGAAACAATCTCACGATCAACTCGCCGATCGATGTGTCACACCTCAAACCCCCGTCGCCCCAAATTCCGTCGGGGCCCGCCGGCGCAATCGTGAAACCCGGCGCAGTGACGGGCATTAACAGTGACGGTGATGATTAGCCGATTCGAGAGTTTTGCTGATTGAGACAGACGGGAACGGCGATAAGCGCATCGGAGAATTCACGCAGACGATCGGATTTGAGCCCGACGCCCCGTTCTCTGATTGCGGATCAAAACTCGATGTTCCCGATCCGCGAAACGCGCCTCCCGCTCCCGCTTCAGTTGACTCAGATTGACAGGCGTTTGGGGCATGTTGAGCGATTAATGACACTGTCGCCTCGCGCCGCATGCGGGATCTGCCCGCATATCGGCCTGGAACGAGTACGGTCACTCGCCACCATTGGTCCGTTTTTGACTCTGTTTCCCCTGGTGGACAAAAATCGAGGCCTCGGCCGAGTTCCAGATTTTCCCCTCATCGGAGAAACTGGGCGGTGGAGCAGCCTGCCTTGATTCGCGGTGCTGGTCGTGTCGGAACAACCGAAAAGAACGCGACCATCGAACCACACGCCCCAGAATTCCCAGAGTCCCGAGGACTCAAACTGGGGAGTCTGCGAAGACCTTGCCGATAGACTCTTCCGCGAATTCCCGTTCCAAGGGCTGTTCTGCGCGCTTTGGGGTGATAGGATACCAGCGCCATCCCTGTTTTCCGCTGATGAAGTTGCAGGCTGTCCTGCGGCCAGTTCCCGGAAATGCCATCGAATGATGCGATCAACGAGCATGAAAAGTGTACCGTCCATGACCAAAACCGCTCCCCGTTGGCTTTCGCTTGTCGCCCTGGCCTTTGTACTAGCCAGTCAATCGGAACCCCTGCAAGCCCAGCAGAAATCCGGCTTTCAACTCCGCACGTTTCAGGATGAATCGGGGAGCCACAAATACTCGCTCTTCGTTCCCGCCGGATACACCCCGACCCGCAAGTGGCCGGTGATTCTGTTCCTGCATGGCGCCGGCGAGCGGGGGAGCGACGGGGTTCTCCCCACAACAATCGGCCTGGGGCCACTGGTCAAAGCCCGCGAATCGAATTTTCCATTTTTCGTCCTTTTCCCACAAAATGACGAGGTGCGGGGACGGATCGCGACCGGATGGGGACCGGAATCCGATTCCGGAAAACGGGCATTGGCGATTTTAGCCCAGGTGGAAAAGGATTTCAGTATCGATCCGCAGAAGGAGATCTTGTCGGGATGGTCGATGGGGGCCTTTGGCGCGTGGCAACTGGCGGCGGCAAATCCCAGCCGCTGGCTCTCGGTTGTCGCTGTCTCCGGGGGAGCCGATCCCGCCCTGGCGGAATCGTTGAAGGCGATCCCCATCTGGGCTTTTCACGGCGCTCGCGACAAAATTGTCCGCCCCGATCCGACGCGAAAACTCGTCGAGGCAATCCAGGCCGCCGGGGGCTCAGTCCGTTACTCCGAAAGCGCCGACGGAGACCACAATGTCTGGATGAAAGTCTTTGACGACGATCGGCTCTATGCCTGGATGCTCAGTCCCACGAGCGATCCGGCCACGCTGCGCCCTCTGACCCCCGTGCGGCAGACCGCGACAGTGATTCCGGAGCCGCCGTTCATCCCGGCGCTGGATGTTCCGCGGGCCGCTTACGTGCGGCTGGGGAATGACATGCTGGCGGCTCTCTCTGATTCCATCCCGCAGTCCATCTCCCGCGAATCACTGACCGGCTATTTGAATCCCATCTCGGACTACACCGAAGCGGAGGGATATGGCTTTAATGTCATGATGTCCGGACTGAGTTATCGGGCGCAACTCGCCCGCGCCGTTGTGAAGGCGTATCGCAAGGACCGCCTCAACGTGCAGTTGGGACTGAGCAACGTGCAAGTCACCATTGGCGGCACGTCGATCAGCGGCGAAAGACATTCCGCCAGCGCAGGCCCCATCAATGTCGTCATCGGGCACGTCCGCCCCGTTTGGCTCAGTTTCGACGTGACCCCCGTGGTGGTCGACAAGCGACTCCGACTCAAGCTGGTGGCCACCAGCTTTTCGATCCCCAACGACAATTGGTACGTCACTTCGCCGGCTGGTGTTTCGGTCAGTGGCTTTGGCATGACCCGTGACAAAGTCTCCAGCGCTCTGGTGAACGGATTGTACGGCCGCAAAGGAACGATCGAGCTACAGGTCGCTTCGGTCGTTCCGCGGCTGGTGCAGGAGATGGAACAGCGACTCGACATTTCCAAGTTCGATCAAGCGGCGCTGGGAAGCATCTGGCCGCTCCCGGTTTACCAGCCCCGCCTGAAGCTCTGGCCCTCTGAGGTGAGCACCGATGAACAGGGAGTGTCGTTGGTGTTGGGGATGACGGCGGCAGCAGTCGATCCAGCCAAGCCTCCCAAGCAGCCGCGCGTCGTGGAGGGGATCGGCATTTCTGCTTCCCAGGTTCCGCAGTCGAACAAGCTGGTCGTGGGGATCGCCCCCGAGGTGTTGGCTCCGTTGTCGGAGCTGTTTGTTCAGGCGGACGTGGCCCGCGTCCATGTCGCCGACACCCCGTCGCAGGCGCTGGCCAGCCTGGCCGATCCTCAGACGATCGTCGAGGCGATCCCCGATCTGAAGCGGTTTGGAGATCGCCTGCAGGTGTTCAGTGAATTGGTTCTGGATGGCCCCATTCAAGTGGTGGACGTCACTCCCGCCGCCGTTCCGGCGGAAACGGGAGCCGGGGCCGGCGCACAGGCCGCGGAGGGAGGGGGAACGCCACCCCCTGCCAACGATCCCCCCCAGCGATTTGCATTCGACCTCCCCCGGCTGAAGATCGTCGTCTCGGTGAAGACCGATCCGGCGGCCACCACCTGGACTCCGTGCGCCGAATTCGATCTGGCGCTGCGACATGGGGCGCGCCCGGAAATGCTCCGTCCCACGTCGCTCACCCGCTCGGTCGCGGTCCGCTGGGACGATTCCGCAACCATCACAGCGCAGGGGCGGTTCGTTGAGGGTTATCAGCCTCAGGATCCGACGCTCGGCGTGGAAGAATTGAAAACGCTGTTCCGGACCGGTTGGGATGAATACGTGCATGGCGGACCGCCGGCGCAGTTGGAACTCCCCGATCTGGACTTCGGACTCACAAAGCTCCGCGCCCAGGATGCGGGATGGACTGCCCCCCATCTGCATGCCAGTTTCGGACCGGCGGGAGTGAAGCTGACCAACAGCACCGACCAGCCGCTGGTCTACGAGACCAAGGGCCCCTACAGCAACTGGGGGGGGCCGTTCACCCTGGAACCGGGAAAATCGCACGACTACGCGATCGCCTATCCGCTCGTCTTCCGAAGGCGCCAGGGAACCGGCTACCAGATGTACACGCTGCCAGCCGGTTCGAGTTCGGAATACCGCATTCCCCCGGCCGGCGGAGCGCCGGCGCTGTTCCAGGCGCGTGAGCCAGTATCAGGCGACGCGGCTGCGCCGAAGTGATTTTTGCCTGATGGGCAATCGAATTGCGCCCGACTCGCGCCGTCGTTGCGACTTTGGATTTGGAGAGGCCGCTCTCCGCAACCGATCCGGTTTCCCTGAATTCCCGGTTCCCAGAAATTGCACTGCGCATGGGGGCGCGCTACACTGACAGGCGTCACGTTTTCGTCTGCCACGCAACCGGCCGCCACCATTGAGAGGCCTCGCTCGCGAGCTTCTTCAGCGGCGCTCCCCAGGGACCGATGGGACATGTCCGAGACTCCAACCACAAAGGGCCCCCCTTCCCCCGACCGACAATCCGAGGGGGTGGCCAACGCGCCTGCGACTCCTTCCCGATCTTCGACCAGCCGACGACTCTGGACAGCGGGAGGGCTGATCGCGCTCGCCGGAATTGCGGTCTGGATGGCGATCCCCATGTTGCGATGGAAAGACGAGCGCCAGCGCTTTGAGGAAGAACTGCGTCTCATGCAATTTCAGGCGCGTCGCGCCGACGAGAATCTGCAAGACGCCGTTGCCGCCGTCGAACGACTGTCGTGGATCGTGCAGGATGACGATCCACCGTCCGGCGCTCTGGAGCCGTGGCAACGCCAGTCGCTGGAAGAAGCGCTCGCCTTCCACAAACGGTTTGCCAAGAAGAATTCGGGAAGCGAGTCATACCAAAGCTTGGCCGCCTCGTCGATGGTGAGCGCGGTTCAATTGCAGCACAGGCTGGGGCGGGACCGGGAGGCGGTCTCCCAAATCGAAGAAGCCCGGCAGCTTCTCACCGGGGTGATGCAGGCCGAACCGCATGCGCGGCGTCCCAAAGTTGACAACGCGCGGCTGTACTTCAGCATGGGAGAGATCATGCTCCACCAGGGACAACCGGATGCGGCGGAGTCCCCGTTAACATCAGCGCAGAGCGGCTACACCAAACTCCGCGAAGAGAGTCCGGCGGAACCCGCCTTCGCTGCCGCGCTCGCTAGAATCCACGACCGACTCGCCCGGGTGCAGGCCGCGCGTGGCCAAGGGGAGTTAGCGCTCGAATCTTGGGAGCGCTCGCTGGCACTCTTAGACGAAGTTCCCGCTGCGGAAGCCGCGGCCTTCAAAGTCGCAGCGCTCCGGTCCGCGTACCAGTCCCGATCCAGTGAATTGAAGAAGCGTCATTTGTCGCCGGGGGGAGAGGGCGCGACGCAACCCGATCCGGACGCGCCGGCCCGCGCCGAATAGGATCCCGATCCAGAACTGCCGCACTCTAACTCTCGGGAGACCATGTGCATGCCGGTTTGTCTTGTGGCGACGCTTGACACCAAGGGGATCGAAGCGGCGTTTGTTCGCGATCGGCTTGCGGAATTGAACGTTCCGGTCTGCCTCATCGACGCCGGCTGCCAGGGAGAACCGGCCCTCGCGGCGGACATTTCCCGTCACGATGTGTTCCAGTCCGCCGGAGTCACCCTGGATCAGATGCGGGCGCGCGGCGACCGCGGGGAGGCGATCGCGGCAGCCGCCACGGGGGTCGCGCGGATCGTGGCGCGACTCTACGCCGAAGGAAAAGTCGCCGGCCTACTCGGTTTGGGGGGATCGGCGGGGACGACGATCGCGACGGCCGCCATGCGGGCGCTCCCTTTGGGGGTTCCCAAGCTGATGGTCAGTACGCTCGCCTCGGGTCAAGTCCGTCCCTGGGTGGGGGACAAAGACCTGCTGATGCTCAATGCGGTCGTCGATCTCGTGGGCATCAATCGCGTGAGCCGCGTGGTTCTGTCTCAAGCGGCCCGTGCCATGGCGGGAATGGTGACGCTGTTGCCACCAACCACCCAGGGGGCGCTCTCCGCAGACAGGCCGCTGATCGCTGCCACGATGTTTGGAGTGACCACGCCGTGTGTCACGCGCGCCCGCGAAGTGCTGGAGGCCGCCGGATACGAAGTGCTGGTGTTCCACGCCACAGGCAACGGCGGCCAGGCCATGGAATCGCTCATCGACGAGGGGCTGATTGTCGGCGTGCTCGATCTGACAACGACGGAACTCGCGGATGAACTGGTCGGCGGAATCCTGTCCGCTGGAGCCGATCGAATGACCGCCGCCGGCCGGCGCGGCGTCCCGCAGGTGCTCTCGGTCGGCGCGCTCGACATGGTCAATTTTGGCCCCCCGGAGACCATCCCGGAGAAATTCCGCGACCGAAAATTCTATCGCCACAATCCCACGGTGACACTGATGAGGACAACCCTCCAGGAAAACCGGCGGCTGGGTGAGATCATCGGGGAAAAGGCCCGCGCCGCGACCGGACCAACCGCCATCTTTCTGCCTCGCCACGGAGTCTCGGCGATCGACCGCACCGGTCAGCCGTTTGACGACTCCGCAGCGCGGGAGTCGCTCTTCGCCGGCATCCGCGCCACCTGTGGCGCGGTGCCGGTACAAGAGTTCGAGCGGCACATCAATGACCGGGAATTCGCCGAAACCGCTGCCGCTACGCTGCTCCAAATGCTGGCGGTCCCGACTGCAGGAAGGCACACCGCGCCCCTGTCGTAGAGATCTAGACAACTGTGCGATCGGCCGGCCGTGCGAGAGCGCAATGGAGCGGCCGGCCGGATCGGGAATGTGCAGGTGCGGGTAGATCCACCCGTCACCCGGCGACCGGCAGTTGATACAACTCCGGAGGGGGTTCGCTCTCGATCAGTTTCAGGTCAAATTTCTCCTGCAAGATCTGAAACACTCCCGGAGTGATGAAGGCTGGCGCCACCGGTCCCAGGCGGATCCCTTTGACCCCCAGGTACAACAGCGTCAGCAGCACCGCCACTGCTTTTTGCTCGAACCAGGAGAGGACGATCTCCAGCGGCAGGTCGTTGACGCCGCAGTCAAACGCCTTCGCCAGTCCCAGGGCCACCTGAATCGCCCCATAGGCATCGTTGCATTGCCCCATATCGAGCAACCGCGGGAGTCCGGCCACCGTTCCATACTCATGGTTGCGAATCCGGTACTTCCCGCATCCCAGCGTCAGGATCACTGACTCGTTCGGCGCGGCGTGGGCCACTTTGGTGTAATAGTTGCGCCCGATTTCGGCGCCGTCGCACCCCCCAATCAGATAGAAGCGCTTGATATCGCCGTTCTTGACCGCCTGCACCACCTTGTCGGCGACCCCCAGGATCGCCTGGTGATGAAAGCCAATCGTCGACTCGCGGACCTTCTTCTCCACGAGAGCCGGACTCTTCCTGGCCATGTCAATGACCGGTGAAAAGTCGTTCGTTTTCAGCCGCGTTCCCCCGGGAACCGCCGTAACTCGCGTCGTGAACAGGCGGTCTTTGTAGGAATCCCAGGGGATCAGGACGCAATTGGTGGTGGCGACAATCGGCCCGGAAAACAGAGGAAACTCGAACTGCTGATTCTGCCAGGGACCACCGAAATGTCCCGCCAGATGTGGGTGTGCCCGCAGTTTGGGGTAGGCGTGCGCCGGGAGCATTTCGCCGTGCGTGTAGACGTTGATTCCCATTCCGGCGGTCTGGTCGAGCAAGTCCGACAAATCGAGCAGGTCGTGTCCCGTGACCAGAATGCCCGGCCCCGGCTTCGTCCCTTCGTAGACAGTGACGGGGCTGGGGATGCCAAAGCGTTCGGCATGTCCTGCGTCCAGCATCTGCATCACCCGCAGGTTGTGCTTGCCGCATTCCAGGACCATTTCCAACAGGCTCGGCATGTCGAAATTGACATTGGTCATCGTGGCGAATAGCGCCTCTTCAATGAAGGCGCTCACGGATTCATCCGACTGCCCCAGCCGCCGCGCGTGATTGGCATAGGCCGCCATCCCTTTGACGCCGTAGAGCAGTGTTTCCTGGAGCGATTGGACATCCGGATCCTTGCCGCAGACCCCCAAGTCTCGACATCCAGTTCCATTGGCGGTTTGCTCGCATTGGTTGCAAAACATGAGACGACTCCTGAAGGGAAGCCAGGGAACGCACCCGCGGAAGGGACAACAACCGCGTCAGCCGTCCTCCTTCAGGGACCATTAAAACAACCGGACCGGGAATATACAAGACATCCCGATCTTTTTATCCTGTTTAAGCGAAATCGGATCCCTTCGGCCTCCCGATTGGTCACCAGCCGCTCCGAATCCACATGCGGCTGATTGCCATAAGATTCAACTTGCCGCGACATGCAGACTTCGAGTTGTGGTCAACGGCTCGCGATTGCCGATTTCCGAGAGATCCGCCGACTGATAGGGGTAGGGAGGGCCGATTGATTTCGGCCCCCCCTCCCTCCGAACCGGACGGGCGGTTTTCCCGCATCCGGCTCTCCCGTTAGTGGTGTTACCTTTGACAGGATTGACGGTAGGATTCATGGG
>JBJXGA010000323.1:0-5670 GCA_046152955.1 Planctomycetales bacterium
CCCCGTTCCATTCATTTACACGTCCCCCGTAAGTAAACTGTCCGGCCACTGACCAACTCTCCCTGATCCGCACAATCCCCTTGCAGGTGTTCCATGAAGCCGCTTCTCGCGTTCCTCACCGTGCTGGCATTCAACTCCGGAGCGCGGGCTGCCGACGTGCAGCGCGATCTGCCGTATGCCGATCCTCCGACCGATCGCCAGGTGCTTGATGTCTACGCGCCGCCGGGCGCCAAGCGGCTTCCCGTGGTGTTCTGGATTCACGGGGGAGGCTGGCAGGCCGGGGACAAGAGCGACGTGCAGCAAAAGCCGCAAGCGTTCCTGGACCAGGGATTCGTATTTGTATCAACGAATTACCGACTCTTGCCCGATGTCGATATGACCACCATCATTCGGGATGTCGCGCGCGCACTTCACTGGGTGCAGGACCACATTGCCGAATATGGAGGCGATCCCCGACGCCTGTTTGTGATGGGACACTCCGCGGGGGCGCAACTTGCCGCCCTGATCTGCATTGACGATCGGTATCTCAATGCCGAAGGTGTGCCGCTGAGCAGCATCCGCGGCTGTGTTCCGGTGGATGGAGACACGTTTGACATTCCGGCGATCATCGAAACGGCCGAAACCCGCCGACGGGTGCATGGTCTGCCGCAGGCCAAGTTTGGACACCGCGAGAAGTTTGGGATCGATCCAGCCAAGCACCGCGACTTCTCGGCGGTGACGCACGTCGCCCGCGGCAAGAACATCCCTCCGTTTCTGATCCTGCACGTCGCCGAGCATCCCGACACCACCGCCCAGGCCCAACGCCTCGCAAGCGTGTTGCGCGGCGAGGGGATTTCAGCAAATCTTTTCGGGGGCAAAGAGACGACGCACGGCAAGATCAACGCCGACCTGGGGCTGCCCGAGGATCCCGGCACCAAGGCGCTCTTCGAGTTCGTCGCGAACGGCTTGAAAGAGTGATCAGTTCGCCGCTGGGGGAGCCAGGTGCTGCGTCTCCAACAGGTCGAACGCCAGCAGCGCCTGGACGAATTCGCGGGCGACCGGACCGGCGGCGTGTCCTCCGGGGCCGGCATGTTCCAGGACCACCACGAACGCGATCCGGGGGCGCTCTGCGGGAACATACCCGGCAAACCAGGCGTGGTCGGGACGACCGCCCCCCGACTCCGCCGTTCCCGTTTTGCCCGCGATCGCGACCCCTTGCAGTCGAACCGACTTGTACCCTGTTCCCTGGGGATGCGCCACCACTTGCTCCAGCCCCTGGCAAACCCATTCCAGCGTCCGACGCGACAGGTTGGGGATCGGTCGTGCTGCGGACGGTTCCATCGATTCCGGCGACGGCTCCTCGTCGGAGAATCCGCTGGCGGCGGTGGGGCCGGACGAATCAGCCAGTCGGGGAGTCACCAGTTTGCCGCCGTTCGCGACCGCCGCCATCAACCGCGCGATTTGCAGCGGAGTGGCCGTCAACTTTCCCTGTCCGATCGCGAGTTGCAGCGTCTCGCCGGAGGAACGGGATTTTCCCCCGCGGCTGGAAGTCCCTGGCGCCGCGGCCGCCCGCGGGAGATTGCCTCCGGACTCTCCGGGAAGATCGATACCGGTCGATTGTCCCAATCCAAAGCGCCCCCCCCAGTCGATGAGCAGTTCCGGCTCAGCGCGGCGGGCCGCCGAGAAGAAATAGACGTTGCACGAACGAGCGAGCGCCTGGACCAGATTGACCTCGCCGTGGCCAACGCCGAAATGGCGAAACGTGAAGCATCGATAGCGATCCGGGTGATCCAAATACCCCTGGCAGGCAAAGAGCCGCTCGGGATCGAGACGGCCACTCTCCAGAAAGGCCACGGCGCTGACGACCTTGAACACCGAGCCGGGAGGGAGGGTCATTTCGGTGGCCCGGTGAAACAGCGGGCGACGTGTGTCCCCCAGCGCTTCCTCCCAGGCCCCCTGATCATGGTCCACCAGCGATCCCAGGTGGAACCGCGGGGCTGATGCCGCTGCCAGGACCGCTCCCGTCCGGACGTCGAGAGCCACGATCGCTCCTCCCGGCGGAATCGGCAACGGCTTGCCCGTTGCCTCGTCGATCTGCTCGTCGCGCAGGCGTTCGTCGAGCAATTCCTCCGCCGCCTGTTGCAATGGCAGGTGCAACGACAACACCAGATCGCTCCCGTACCGTGGTTCGCGGACGACGCGACTGGCGACGAGTTCGCCGCGGCGATTGAAGACGGTGTTCCGTTCCCCCCGCAATCCCCGCAGCCGTCGCTCATAGTACCGTTCGATTCCGGTCCGCCCCTGGCGATCTCCCGGCTGGTAGTCGAGGGGATCCCCCTGCGGAAACTTCAATCGGCGAGCCTGAATGTCCGACTCGTCGAGCGGCAGGCGGTAGCCCACGACGTGTGCGGCGGTGGCGCCCTGGGGATAAACGCGCCGGGTCCGGCGCTCGATTCGCGCGCCGGGAAAGCGTTCCGGATGGGCTTCGATTTCGACCACCGCTTCCAGCGGAATCTCTGCCAGAACCGTGTGGTAATCGAGTTGTTCGCGAATCACCAGCGGTTCCTCTGATTCCCGTTGCGGAGGGGAGGTGAGGGCCGCTTTGACCGTCTGCCAGAGCCACGCCCCGCCGCGCAATTCGGTCGGGGAAGAAGCCGGCTCCGTGGCAGTCCGAGACTGTTCACGCCGCGCTAGAACCTGGTCGCGAATCTGTTCCACCTGCCGCTGGATCGCCTGCCGTTTTCGTCGGAGTGTTTCCGGCTCGATTTGGGACAGTCGCGCCAGTTCCCGCCACAGCGTCTCGCGGCGGGCGAGTAGCGCTTCGGTTTCAGCGGCGACGCGCTCCGGTTCTCGACGCGCCGCACGGTCCAGACGGGAGTTGACTTGCTGTTTCAGCCATCCCGGATCGGCAGGCTCTTCCAGCCAGCGGTAATGCACCGTGACTCCGAAATGTTCCACGTCCTCGGCCAACACTTGCCCATCCGCTGAGAGGATGCGGCCGTCACGACTGACGATCGGTTCGCTCCGCTCTGTCGTCCGTTCAATTTCCGCGACATACTCCGGGCCGAGATGACTGTGGACGTGACAGAGCCGGAGGGCGATGACCGCCAGCGCCGCGGCGAACAACCCCCACAAACAGGCAACCCGCAACCCAGGGGCGCGATCCAGCTCCCAGCCGTTGGGTTCGGGTTCAGCCGCTGCCTGAAAGGGGCTTATAGGACGGTTGAGCATGTTGTCGCCGGGTGAGAATGCAAAATGAAAGCGTGACCCGTGAGGAGTCGTTCAGCCGGTCGAATCCATCCAGCGGGAGGAAACGCCGCCTGTGAAATCTCCTCCCCCCTCTCCCCCGCGGCGGCGCAGCGCCTGAAACATTCCGCACGCCAGTATCGCCAAGAGCGCCGTGGAAATTACCGCGGGGACTTCCTGGATGATCAACTTCGACACCTCCACCGGCTCACTTTGAGAAGCGAGGCGCAGGAGGTTGATCGCCACGGGAACGCACAACACGACGACCCCTGTCAGCACTCCGGGCTGATACCACGTCATCCTGCGCCACCGCGCGCGGACCTCCTGCAGACCCCAGGCCGTGAGGACAAACACCACCACTCCCCCCCCAACAGGCCCCCCCGACAACGCGTCGGCGAGCAATCCCCAGACCGCCGCGCCGATCCCCCCCTGCCGCGCCTCGCTGCGCCACACCATCCAGACAAGCCCCGCCAGCACCAGATGCGGCGCGGCGGCACCCCACCCCAGCCGCGGCACGAGGCTCGACTGGAGGACAAACGCCACATAGGTCAAACAGATCTGAAACAGCATGCATTCCTCGCAACCACAAATGGCGCTCGCAGTGCTGGCGCCCCAATCTCTGGCAGGACGCGTCAGTCCGCCAGAACTCTCCCCGCATTCAGCGACAGTCGCAGAATTTGAACTCGATCGAGTTGTCGCAGTCGCGCCGCCGGCCGGACCTCGATCAGCCACTCTGTTTCCCCCTCTTCCAGTTCCGCCCGGACGACCGTTCCGTAGTACATCGGTTCCGGGAGAATGCCGTCGGCGGCGCCGGTGTAAACCTCGTCTCCCACGTTGACCGGCTGCCGAATGTGTTTGAGGCGACACAGCTCCTCACCGGAACCGACAAGCGTCCCTTCGTCTCCGAACGACAGCCCCTGCGCCCCGCGCCGGGCCAGCCGCGCGCGGCCGCTGTAACCGGCGTCGGTGACAACCTGCAGGACACTGCTGTAGCGCCCCACATCGGTGATCTTGCCGACCACACAGCGGCCCGCGTAAACGGCGTCCCCCGCTGTGATCCGAGACTCTTGCCCCTGATCCACAAGCGGGGCATCTCCCGCCAGAACCAGTGCGGATTCGACGATTCCCGAGGTCGCTCCGGCCCCCAGGATTTTCCGATTCCGCCACAATCCCCGCAGTTCCTCCCCCAGCACCCGCGCCTCCAGGAGTTCAGCGACAAACAGCGGTGAACTTGTCTCCCCTCGCGGCGGGAGGGCTGTGGGAAACGATGGATTGCTGTCGGCGTCTTGCAGCGCCGCCAGTCGAGCTTCCAATTCCCGAATCCGCCGGCGCGCCTCCTCCAGTCGAGAGGCGGCCTGATCGTTCGCCCCCTCCTCCTTTCCGCTATTCGGGGAGAGGTGCATTGCCGTCGCCAGTTGATCCCCCCCCCATTGCACGACCCGCTCCCCTGGCAACAGCGCATCCCGAACCAGTCCCCGCCACTGCTGAACCTGCCCAGCGGGAACCAGGCTGAGGCTGAAGCCCCCCAGGCACAGGAGCAGAATCAGACGAGGCGATGCGCAGGACATGGTGAGTCGGAGGGAACCGTGGCAAACAGTGAATCTAGTGCGTGGGGGATTCCAGCGTGTGCCGCCATTGCGCCAAGTGATCCAGGCAAATGGCGGCCCCCCGTGCCACCGTGGTCAGCGGGTCGGCGTCAACCCGCGCGGGGATGTTGAGTTGTTCCGACAGATGCAGGTCCAGTCCCCGCAGCAAGGCGCCCCCCCCGGTCAGGACGATCCCGTGATCGACCAGGTCGGCGATCAACTCCGGGTCGCATTGTTCGATCACCTGCTTGATGCACTGCACGATCGCCTCGACCGGACCGCGCAGCGCCTCGCGGATTTCCTCGCTGGTGACGATCGCCTTGCGCGGCACTCCGCTGATCGTGTCGCAACCCCGGACCTCCGCGGTCAACTCCTGATCGAGGGGCGCCGCGCTCCCGATTTCGATTTTGATCTGCTCTGCCGTCGGAGTTCCCACGCGCAAGGAGAACTGGCGTCGCAGAAACTCGACGATCGCTTCGTCCATTTCGTCGCCCGCCAGCCGAATGGACCGGCTCGCCACAACGTCCCCCAGACTGAACAGCGCCACGTCGGTCGTCCCTCCGCCGATATCGCACACCATGCTGGCCATCGGCTCGGAGATGGGAAGCCCGGCGCCGATCCCGGCCGCTTTGGACTCGGCGATCAGGTACACCTGTCCGGCCCCAGCCCGTTCGGCACTATTGAACACCGCCCGTTTCTCGACCGGAGTGATCCCCCCAGGGACGGCGATCAACACCCGCGGCCGCAGTCCTCCGCCGCGCTGGATCGCCTTGTGGATAAAATAGCGCAACATCGACTCGCACAGCTCGAAGTCGGTGATCACTCCATCCCGCAGCGGGCGGACGGTCGTGATCGACTC
>JBJXGA010000324.1:0-27700 GCA_046152955.1 Planctomycetales bacterium
CGTTGATACAATGGAGCTTGATCCAAAAACGGGAGAATTAACACCCGCCAGCTATGCATCGGGCGGCCCGACGCGTCCGGGATATACGCAGGGGGAAACGAGTTGAACGCGTCGTGATAATTGTGCAGCGCCAGGCCAATCTGATGCAGATTGTTCTTGCATTGCGTCCGCCGCGCCGCCTCCCGCGCCTGCTGCACGGCAGGCAGCAAGAGCGCCGCGAGAATTCCGCCGCACACCAACAGCACCGCCAGCGCGCAGCCGCCGATCAGGAGGAGAATTCCCATCGTTGACTTGCGTCCCTGCACCGGCGCGCGAGACCCGACGTGCTGATGCAGTGAAATCCCGCAAACCGGACAGGATTCGACTCCGCCAGGGATCGACTCGGCACAACTCGGACAGGTGGGCATTCAGGGACTCACTTTCTGAAGTTGAATGGGCCATCGCGACGCCGTCCACTGTACCCGCAGGCGCGGCAGAAAGACAAGCGGTGGCGTGAGGGGGCTGGGGAGACGGCGCAGGAGCGGCGCCACCGGTTGGGATTCGCCCCCTCCAGCGCGGCCATGAGCCGCAAACAAAGGAAGAATCGAACAGGAGGGCACAGCGCGGCCAATGGCCGCAACCAAAAGTGTTTTGACCACGGATACCACGGATGGGCACGGATCATCACCTGGGACTCGATCCTCTGATCATCCGTGGTTTTATGGTTCTGTCGAATTCTCGTGCGACTTGAAAATCTTCTCGTCGTATAAAGATTCCGCTGGATTGCGGTGCAAAGATAGTCCGGGCCGCGGTCCTCCGAACAAACCCGTTCCAATCAACGTCCTTTCGTGTCGTTCGAGTGTTTCGTGGTTCAGTCTTCTCTCCGTCACGGTTCGCTGGGGCCTGAACGGGTCAAAAATTTTAACCACGAAATACTCGAAGAACACGAAAAAAGACAAGTCTGGCAAAGTCCGGATTGAAGGGGCCGATATCGCATGGGCGCCCGCATTGATTCGGCAGGCGATGCGCTTCGATCGCGACGTTTCTGACGACAGGGGATGGAGAAGGCAGAAAACTCTCTGGCAGATTAGCATCCACTCCCATCGACAAGGGAGCGCGTGAATTCCCCGGAATTCCAAATAGTGGGCCGTTGAAAGAAAAAGGCAGAACGATTTGGGCAGAATAATGGCCGACTGGCAGGCCTTGCCACGATCATCGCATCGGTGGGGCACACCATGAAGATCAAAGCAACAAGGCGCACAAACCTATCGCGCAAGAAAACAGATGCCATGCAAAACCATGATCGTTCTGCCAGCCATTGTTCTGCCCTTTTCCATCTCCTCCCGTTTCCATCGGCTGACTTCAGAATCCCGTCATGTCCGGTGCCGCTTTGATTGGCGTTATTTCAAGTTGCCGAAATTTCGCTGCGTCTTCGCGTTCAATTCTTCCCTTTCGGTTGCGGCCATCGGCCGCGCTGTGTCCTCCTGCTCCATTGTCTTTCGCCTTGAACGTTGACAGAACGTGCCGCCTGAAGAATTGTGCAAACCGACAAACGTTGAATCGTTTGTCACACGGATTGATTTCGCCTCAGCCTGGGGTACACCGGCGGGATGACTTCCTCGAGCGGAACTGAGACACGCCGGTTCGCACATTGGCTGCCACAGCCCGTCTGGCTCGTTGTGTGGACGGTTCTGTTCGTGCTGGCCGCCGCGGCGCTCCGCATCAGCCTCCCCATCTACCGCCAGCACGCGGCGATCCGGCAGATCGAGCGGTTGGGCGGCTTGGTACGGACGCAGGAAGGGGGACCGCAGTGGCTCCGCGACCTGGTTGGCGATCAGTGGATGAAGCCGCTGGACGAAATCCATAGCATTCAACTCACCGGCGACTCAGTTTCAGATGCTGACTTGACCTGTTTGGATGGGTTGATCCACTTGAGATTCCTGTACTTGCGCCGCACAAGGGTCACGGACGCCGGGTTGGCGCATCTGAGAGAGTTGACGAATCTTGTGGAACTCTTTTTGGACGACACCCAGATCGGTGATGCGGGGTTGGCGCACCTCACGGGGTTGAAGCGCCTCATTTACCTGAATTTGGACCGCACACAGATCACTGACGCGGGACTAACGCACCTGCGGGAGTTGCACAGTCTGCGAGCGCTTTCTCTTAACGAGACGCAAATCGCCGATGCGGGACTCTCGGACCTCAATAATCTGGCCGATCTCCAATATCTACACTTAAGCCATACGCCAATTGGCGATTCCGGGCTGGCGCGTCTCAAACGCCTTGCCGCTCTTGAATTTCTTGACCTGAGAGGCACAAAGATCACCGACAGCGGAATGTCGCATATCAAGAAAATCCCCGCACTTCAATTTCTCGACCTGACTGGCACACAGCTTACTGACGATGGACTGGGTGAACTCGCCGAGATCGCGACACTTCAAAGGCTAATATTGGCGAATACACGGGTGAGCGATGCAGGAGTGGAGCATCTGAAAAAATGCGGTTCATTGAATTCCCTGAGTTTGAACGGGACACAGGTCTCTGACGCGGGGCTGCGCCTACTTCGTGAGCTTCAAAAACTCAATTTTCTGGACCTGTCAGACACCATCGTCACCGACCAGGGCCTGGTGCATCTGGAGGGGCTGGACTTACTGCAAATCCTCCTCTTAGCGGGCACACGCATCACCGATGCGGGACTCATCTCTCTGAAACGGCTGGACCGGCTGAGGCTCATCTCCCTCGAAAACACCCAGGTGACACCGTCTGGTATGGTCGAATTGCGCCAGTCGCTTCCCTCTTTGTTTGTTCGACCATAACTTGGGGCAATGGCCGGTTTTCATTTCAGCCGTTGCAATTGGCCTTTGCGACGCACGATGTTCTTGTAATCCCATTGGATGTCCCGCGCCTTGGTAAGCCAGCGCCGCAATTTCTTTACGTCCATCTGGTCTGTGGCGGTATACCGTGCTTCGGCGGCTTTGAAGCTCCCTTCAGGCGTCAAATCGTTCTCGTCGAACGACTGGCCACTCCAAAACAAGAGGCGAACGCAGGACTTGAGTTTGCTGTAGCCGACAACGGGGTTCCCTTCCAGAAACCACACGGGATGGGCATGCCAGATCTTGTTTTCCGCCTCGGGCAGAGCCTTGTCGATCGTCTGCGCCAGCAGGTTGCAGATTTCCTGATTCTCAGGACTCAGTGAATTGTTGTACTTGGCCGTGTCGGGGTGCATCGAAGAGCTCACTTGGAATTGATGGGACGACATGTCAATTCTTCACAATGGGGCGGATCATCCATCCGCCCACGAAATCAGGCTTCTTCGCTTCCATGCCGGGGAGGCCCGTGCGCGAGCGTTCGCCGGAACCCTCGGCATCGTAGCTCACGTAGACCCCCTTGGTTCTGCCGGCGCGAAAATCGACGACGATCCAGCCATCGGCGGGCGCCTCAATCGGTTTGTCAAACGGGATCGAGACCCATTTCTCGTCGCCACGCTCAAAGAGCGAATAGGGGGCCATTCTAGTGGCGATGATTTCGGACTGGTCGGCACTCAGGATGTAGATCAGGAATTTCTCATTCGGCGGATTGGCCGTTCCATAGCGCGACCCATGCACCTCGATCCCCGTCAGCGTTCGGTTCTCCGGCGAAAGCTCCAGTTGCACCATTTGCCCGGAGCCCCCAAGGCTCTTCTTTCCGGCCGGCTTGCCGTCGGCGTTCAGCACAGCGCTTCGGGACAATGTGACGACGCAAACGATGAAGAGGCTTCGCCGGACGATGTTGTGCATCGGAATGCTCCTTCACATAAAAAATGGCAAAAGGTTCGGAAGTGGATCGCATTTTCGCCGCAGCCATCCTGTGGCCGCGGCATTGGCGAAGCGGGAAACATATCCCTGAGCGATCGGCAATGCAGGCATGGCTGAGATCATGACCACCGCTTCGATCGCGTTCCCGAGTCCGTGGATGTCGGTTGAAATCTGCATTTGGAGTTACTGGCGAACGGGTTGATCCAAAATTTCTCGCGTCCCAGGGAGAGATCGTTTGCACCGTCTCTGCCTACTCGGGAATCCTCTCGGCCGTCTGAGCGGCATCGTTCTCAGGCGATACTGAGTTCTTCCAGTTCGTGCCACGAGAATTCTCGATCGTCATCCAGAATTCGCTGCGAAGTTGTCGATCGATCCGATGTGCGGGAAACAGAGCGATTCCGACCCAGGATGCAGCGGTTCGGTATCCAGGCAGGATTTCAAATTGATTTTGGCCGGACTTCAAATCGATGCCGGCAGGCCGATAGACCTTGCGTTCCAGCAAGAGGAAATAAGCGCCCAGGTAGAGACCAATTGCGAGCGCCATCGCAGCAATGACTCTGGAGACGATTGCGGTTCGTGGAGGGCGCTCGGGCTGCATTTCTTGATCTTACCTTCAGTTAGAGAGAATGCCATCCACTTGGCCTTTCGCGCGTCATCACGGCTCTGAAAGCCGATTTCAGTCGACGCCCCCCATCGTGAGCGATAAAATAGACGCCATGAACATGCCTGGATTGCGACGAACGGCTTGGGTCTTGCTGGCGAGCGCGGCGGCCCTGCAGGCTGCCAGCGGCCGGGGGGACGAGCCTGCGTTGACGGAGGAGCAGGTTCACTTCTTCGAGCAGAAAATCCGTCCCCTGCTGATTGAACGGTGCTACCAGTGCCATTCCCAGTCCAAGCCAGTGAAAGGGGGATTGTTGCTCGATTCGCGGCAAGGGTGGCAGAAGGGGGGGGAGACCGGCCCAGCGATTGTTCCTGGCCGACCCGAGGAGAGCTTGCTGCTGAAGGCAGTCCGCTATCAGGACGCCGATCTGCAGATGCCCCCGGCGGGAAAACTGCCAGACGCGCAGATCGCCGTCCTGGAGGAATGGGTGCGTCAAGGGGCGCCTGATCCGCGAGACGAGTCGGTGGCTGATCCCGCTGGTGAAAAGTGGCGGGCTGTCGCCGGGGAACATTGGGCCTATCAGCCGTTGCGAGTGACCCCTCCTTCGGCGACGCGCGACGCGGGTTGGCCGTTGCAGGAATTGGACCGATTTGTCCTGGCGGCGCTGGAGGGGAAAGAGCTGCACCCCTCTCCCGACGCCGATCGGCACACCTGGCTTCGCCGCGTGTCACTGGACCTCACCGGGCTGCCCCCCACAGCGGAGGAAGTTCGCGCCTTCGCCCTGGATCAATCGATGGAGGCGTGGGAGAACGCGGTCGATCGGCTCCTGTCGTCTCGAGCGTATGGAGAACGCTGGGCGCGACCCTGGCTGGACCTGGTGGGATACGCCGATCAGATTGGTTCGGCAAACAACGTTCCGGCTCCGGAAGCGTGGCGGTATCGCGATTATGTGATCCGAGCCGTTGCCCAGGACAAGCCCTTCGATGAGTTCATCCGCGAGCAGCTTGCCGGAGATTTACTCTCTGCGGAGAGCATCGAACGGCGTCAGGACCAATTGACGGCGACCGGTTTTCTCGTGCTGGGCAACGTGAATATCGTCGAAGCGGACAAACTGGTGATGCGGATGGACCTAGTCGACCAGCAAGTGGAAAAGGTGGGGAAGGCGTTTCTGGGGATGACGCTCAATTGCGTCCGCTGCCACGACCACAAGTTCGACCCGATCACGCTGGGTGACTACTACGGCCTGGCAGGAATTTTCGCCAGCACCGAGTCGACCTACAAAGAAAGTCGGGGAGTCTGGAGTTCGGTAACGCGCGTTCCACTTCCCGAGACTCTGGAGCAGTTCACGCAGCGCGAGGCGGCCCTCCGCCAGCACGAGAAGAGGGTCGCCGCTGTCGAAGGAGAACGCTCGCAAGCCGAAGCGCGGCTCAAAGAACTGGTGCCGCTGATCGCAGCCGCCAAGGGGACTGGCGCCGTGCCGGAGGGGGCCAAGCCGCTGGCGGAACTGGAGAAAGAGCACGGCGACCTTTCGGGCAAAGTCCGGTCGCTTCAGCAACAGCTTTGGCATTTGGCCTATCTGGCTCCCGCCCCCCCGATGGTGCTGGGAGTCAAAGAGGCACCTGACATTCATGACGCACGGACGCAGGTGCGTGGGAATCCCTACGTGCTCGGCCCGACGATGCCGCGCGGATTCGTCGCCGTGGCGACTCACGGGGAGTCCCCGCGCATCGATGGGGAGCAGAGCGGACGCGCACAATTGGCGCAGTGGCTGACGCAGGCTGCGTCTCCGCTGGTGGCCCGCGTGACCGTCAATCGCATTTGGGCCCAGCTTTTTGGCCGCGGGCTGGTGGCGTCGGTGGACTATTTCGGGGTTCGTGGCGAGCCGCCAACGCATCCCGAGCTCCTGGATTTTCTGGCGGATCGTTTTCTCCGCCGCGGGTGGTCGCGGCGCGCGCTGATCCGCGAACTGGTGCTCAGCCGCACCTATCGCCAAAGTGCCCTGGCGGACGAGCACTCGCGGGCGGCACTCGCGCTCGACCCGGATAATCGATGGTTGTGGCGGATGAGTCCCAGGCGGCTGGAGGCCGAGATGATCCGCGACTGCGTGCTGGCGGTCAGCGGCGGACTGCAAGCGACCATGGGCGGGCCGTCCCTCTCTCCCGAGTTCATGGAGAACGTCGGCGGCCTGGACCCCAAAGATGTCAATCCGATCAGTTTCTCGTTGTCGAAATTCCGCGATGAGCAGCAGCGGGTGCGGACGATTTACCTTCCCGTCGTCCGCTCATCCGAGCAGCGCGGTCCGGGAGAGGTGTTGAACTTCTTCGATTTCGCTCAACCAGCGCGTCTAACGGGGGATCGCCCCACGACGGCAGTCGCGTCGCAGTCGTTGTTTCTGCTCAACGGACCGTTGCTGGGGGAGGGGGCGGGGCGCTTGGCAGCCAGCGTCCTGTCCAATGCGTCCCTGGCGAGCGTCGAGGCGCGGCTGGAGTCGCTATATGTTACGATCCTGGGGCGTCCCCCGGCGCCCGATGAGATGGACGCAGCGCGCGAGTTCCTTGCCGGGACTGACGTCGTAGCGGGGGGGGGCGAAGCCTCCGCAGCCGTGACGCTCGACACCTGGCGGCGATTGATCCATGCCCTGATGGCATCCAACGAATTCCTGTTTCGACTTTAGAACCTGGTTGCGCGGAAACTCCCATGCAGACCCTGCTCTCCGTGACGGCGAACTCCGAATGGAGTCGGCGACAGTTCCTCGAATGTGCGGCCTGCGGATTTGGAGGGGTGGCATTGCAGGCGATGCTGGCCGACGTGGCACACGCTGCCACCAGTCCGCTGGCGGGGCGCGAGCCACATTTTGCCCCGCGCGCCAAGCGGGTGATCTTTCTCTTCATGTCGGGGGGGCCGTCGCAACTGGACCTGTTCGTTCCCAAGCCGCGCCTGGTGCGCGACCACGGACAACGAGTCGGCGTGACAAACCTGCCGCGCGGAATTCCGGTGGGCACGGAAAAATTCCTGACGCTGGGGCCGGCGACCGAGATCACGCCCCGCGGCCAATCGGGAGCGATGATTTCCGGTTTGCTGCCGCAGCTTGCCGGGGTGGCTGATGAACTCTGTTTCCTGCATGGGATGCAGGTCGACAATCCGGCGCACGACTTGGCGACACTGCAATTCAACACAGGGGTCATCAATGAAGTCCGCCCGGCGATGGGAGCCTGGATCAGTTATGGTTTGGGGACCGAGAACGCCAATCTTCCCAGCTATATCAGCATTTTTGCCGGCAGCGACGTGCGGGCGCACGGTTCGGCGTTCCTCCCGGCGGCGCATCAGGGGACGGTCATCGGCAATATTCCCAAGGACGCCAAAGAGTCGGCGATCCGGTATCTGAACGACCCGCAGACCAGCCCGGCCGCTCAGCGCCGCCAGATCGACCTGGTCCAGAAAATGAACCGCCGCCTGTTGGAGCAGGTCGTCGAAGACCGGGTGATGGAAGGTGTGATCGATTCGTTTGAGTTGGCGTTCCGCATGCAGGCGGAGACGCCGCGGCTGGTGGATCTGTCGGGAGAAACCGAGGCGACATTGAAATTGTATGGCGTGGGGGAGAGTCCCACCGATCGAAACGGCCGCGCGTGTCTTTTGGCAAGGCGGCTGTGCGAATCGGGGGTGCGGTTTGTGCAGGTGTCGATCGGCGGCTGGGACCACCACGGCAACATCCGGGGGGCGCTTCCCAACACCTGTGCCGAGGCCGACAGGCCGGTCGCCGGGCTGATCGCCGACCTCAAGGCGCGGGGCCTGTTGGAGGACACGCTGGTGGTTTGGTCAGGAGAATTCGGCCGGACTCCCTGGAGCCAGGACCTGTCGGGGACGGCGCCGATTGAAACGCATGGCCGCGAGCACCAGCCGGAGAGCTTTACGGCGTTTCTGGCAGGGGGGGGAGTGAAACGCGGGTTCAGTTATGGCCAGACCGACGAGTTTGGCTTCCAGGTCGTGGAGGGGCGGGTTCACATTCATGACCTGCACGCCACAATGCTGCACCTACTGGGGCTGGATCACGAACGCCTCACCCATCGCCACGCCGGCCGAGACTACCGCCTGACTGACGTGTACGGAAACGTGGTCCAGGAAATTCTGGCCTGACCCACCCGGTGTCGAATTGTTCCGAGACCCATTCAAACACAGCCCCAAATCAGTTCAATTCGGGTTCTGTGTCGGCTGAGCCAACACCTCTTCGACAACTTTGCGGCTGCGGGGTGGACGCTTCTGGGAGTGTTCCTGCACGAGTTCGACCAGCCGTGGATGCTGCTGCAAGTTCGAGGCGAGCGACCAGCGGGCGACGCGCTTGAGGACGGCATTTTCCTTGGCGTCGGGCAGGTCGAACACATCGAGAATCCGTGAGACCGGGGCATATTCGCCGGTGACAAAAAAGTTGACCCACAGCAGATCCAGCTCCTTGGGTTCTCGGGCCGGAACGTCGCGAATGTGCTTGCGTTCGGGGTCGGCGAAATGCTTTTTGAGCGCCCGGAGTTCCGCTTTGGGCTGCGCCGTCGATTCCGCTCCCAGCCAGGACTCCACCTGTTCCAGCGTTTGCTTGTCGCCACAGTTCATCAGCGCCCGCAGGACGACCTTGCGGCCAGCCACCGGCACGTCGGCAAAAGCCGCCTCATAATCCCGCACCACTTCCGGATGCCCGGTGGCAATGTCTCCCAGCGCGGCCCCGACCAGAATCAACACCTGATCATTCTTCACAAACCACGGGTGCTCAAGATTCTCTTTGGTCAACAACTCCTTCAGAAGCTTCGCCCCCAGCGCCGGATCGGGAGACTGGTAGTAATACGTCACCGTCTTGGGATGATTGACGACGAAGGGGGGCATTTCGGTCGGTGGCTGGAACCAGCCAGCGATCAGCAGGGCGACATACAGGACAGGCATGACCAGCAGACTCCAGAGAGACAATGGTGTGAGGCAAGTCGCATCGGTCGCATTATAACATGGCCATGCGACCTTTATGCCAGCGAGTGGAGGTGCACCTGAGATTCGCAGCTCACGAGGTCGTCGCCCCCTGGCAACTCGAACCAGCACCGGCCGTGCATCCATAGCAGTGCCGTCCGGTGACGATCGGGCGACCGGCCAGTCGCTCCAGATCGAATTCAAAAATCGTCTGCGGCAACTGCGGCAGCAGCGGCAAATCCAGAATCTGATTGAAATCGCAGTCGTACAACCGCCCCTCCCAATCGACCGACAGCGTCGTGCGGCACATGACTCCGGCGACCGCCGCCGGGTTGAAGGCGGCGATCAGCGTTTCCATGTACGCTTCGTACTGCCCCTGTTGGAGCAGGTCGTCGAGAAACCGGCTGATCGGCATATTGGTGATGGTATACAGGCGGTGAAACACAACCCCATAGCGCGCCTGAAGCTCACGGTGATACGCCTCTTCGAGCTTTTGCTGAGCCGGTGGGAGCGCTGGGCCGACCGGGTTATACACCAGGTGCAGCGCGAGCGGGCTGTCGGGTTGACCGTAGCCCAGGTTGTTGAGTTGCCGGAGCGCCGCCAGCGAGCGGCGGAAAACCCCGTCGCCGCGCTGCGCATCGACGTTTTGCTCCAGGTAACACGGGAGCGAGGCGATGATCTCGACCTGCTGGGCGGCGAGGAATTCCGGCAAATCGTCGTGGCCGGGGGGCATGAGAATCGTCAAATTGCAGCGGTCGATGACCCGTCGTCCCAGCCGGCGGACCTCGGCGACGAACCAGCGAAAATGGGGGTTCATTTCCGGGGCTCCCCCCGTGATGTCCACCACGGGAATCGCGGTACGGGCCAGAACGTCGAGGCAGGCCTGCAGCGTCTGTTGCGACATGCTCTCCCGCCGATCGGGACCGGCGTCCACGTGGCAATGGCGGCAGGTTTGATTGCAGACTCGTCCGACGTTCACCTGCAGGATTTCGACCCCGATACCCCGAAGCGGCGCAAGACCATGCTCGGCGAGCCCCTTTCCAAAGGGGCTGATCGCGGCGTTTCCTTCCAGCAATTCAACCTGCCGCCGACCGCTGGCCAGCGGGTGGCCCTGGCGCAACAACGTGAGGGTGGGCATGGGACGTGGGCAATACGTAGGGTTAGGAATCGGATGATGACCGCCGACCGGATTGGACAACAGAATGATGATAGCAGGCGGGCCAGTCGCTGAGCACCAAACACGTTAGATCGGTGGGGCTCGGAATCGTTGGATCGTCCTGCGATTGGGTAAATCCAACCTCCGTGAGTGCGGGGACGTCAGGCGAGATGTCGCTCCCGCAGTGATTACTCAACAATTTCCACCAACGATCAAAAAGTCATCTTGTCGCGTGTGCAGCGGGGTCCGTATCATTCAGCGCGAGCGAATTCGGCGGGCGCCTCCAGGTGATGTCCCCTGGTCAAGGTTGCGGAACTGGGCCTCGCAATTCGAAAGACGTCTGGAGGATTCCATGAATTTCCGTTCAATCTGGAAGGGCTGGCGGCGGTCTGCGCTGCGTCGGAGGCGCGCGGCGCACCGCGATCAACGTCGTACTTCCCTGGCATGGTCGGCAGACGTGCTGGAATCCCGGAAGCTCCTCACCACGCTGACGGTGACGGACCTGGAAGATAATCTGACCGTCGGGGATGGTCAATTGACGCTGCGCGAAGCGCTCCAGGCGGCGAATTCGAATGCGAGCGTCGATGGTTCGGCTGCGGGCCAATCCGACGCGCAGGATCAGATTGTGTTTCAGCCCGGATTGACGGGCACAATCCATTTCGATTCGGCTCTCGGACAACTGGTCATCAGCGGGGCAGTCCACATCCAGGGACTCGGTGCTAAGGACACGATCATTGATGCCGGGCAGCATTCTCGGGTCTTCCTGGCGACCAGCGGGGCAGGCGACGTTGGGTTCGACGGCGTGACGATCAGCGGCGGCAGGACGACCGCCGAGGTGGACACCGGGGGCGGAATTCAATTCCTCTCGGAGGGGATCCTGACGATCACCAATAGCGCTCTGACCGGGAATGGAACGAGCGGTTTTGACGCCCGCGGCGGAGCGATCTTTACCAATGTCGGACCCGTCAATCTGCAGAACTGTCTCATTGCCGGGAACGCCACAACCGGAGTACACGGCCGAGGGATCGCCATCTACTCCGAGAACGCCCCCATCCGGCTGGTCAACAGCACCATCTCGGGCAATGCGGCGTCGGGTTACCATGGTGGATCCAGCATCTACACCCTTGGCCACCAGGGGTCGCTGGAGATGGTGAACTCGACGATCACTGCCAACTTTGGCATCGGCTCGGACGACGTCGGGAGCGGTGGCATCGCCATCGTTCGCGGAGTGGTATCCCTCAAGAACAGCATCCTCTCCGGAAATTTCAGCCAGGATGGGAGCGCCGTCGATGTCGAGGTCAGCGGGTATGCGACTCCGGCGACCTTTACCGCGAGTCATTCACTGATCGGCGTCAAGGGAGGGGTTGGCGGCGACTTTCTGGCTCCGGCGCCGCTGGGCGCTCCAGATGCCAACGGTAACTTGATCGGCACGCCGCAGAATCCGATCTCAGCCCGTCTGGCCCCCTTGGCTGATCATGGCGGACCGACGCTGACGCACGCGCTTCTGGCAGGCAGTCCGGCGATTGACGCGGGGAGCAATGCGCTGGCCCTGGGACTCGACGCCTCACCGCTGGGGACTGACCAGCGCGGTCCGGGATTTCCTCGGATCGATCATGCGGTGGTCGATATGGGGAGTTTCGAGGGGCGGTTCTCTTTCGATCCGCCGCTGCCTGACAACCCCGCGCTCGTCGTCACCACCGCGGACGATGAACTGGACAGCGACCTGGGAGACCGGAACGACCTCAGTCTGCGCGAGGCGTTGTCGATCGCCAACAGGGCGTTTGGTCGCGACACGATTCAGTTTGCCCCCGGATTGAGCGGGGTGCCGTTGCTTCTGACACTGGGCCAGCTCACGATCATCGACGACGTCACGATCCAAGGACGAGGGGTCAAGGAAACCGTAATCGACGCGCAGGGGAACTCTCGGATTTTCGATGTGTTCCGAAGTGGAGTCAACGTCACGATCAATGGTGTAACGCTCACCGGCGGGCATACCGCCCTGGAGCGCGATGAGGGAGGGGCCATTCGATTGAATTGGGCGGGCTCGTTGACACTCCGCGACAGCGTCATGGCTGCCAATTCCACCTCCGGTTTCGCGGCGCGTGGCGGCGGAGTCTTTTCCAAATTCGCGGCGGTCACGATTGTGAACAGCCTGTTGTCTGGAAACTCGGCGTTCAACGACGGCGGCGCGGGATCTGCAATCTTCGCACTGAATGGGCCAATCGCGATTTCAAATAGCACGATTTCCGGCAATTACAACGGGGATCAGGACTCGCATCACTCGTCGATTTACACGCAGGGGGGACTGGGAACGATTTCGCTTACGAACAGCACTGTGACCAACAACTCCGGGCACGGCACGCAGTCGCCAGGGGGAGGCGGGGTGGTCTCGGTCCGCGCTCCAATCGTCGTACACAACAGCATCATTTCCGGGAACCGCGATCGGTTTGGGGAAGAGTTCTCGATTTCGCTCACCGGGTACAATCGTCCCTCCAACCTGACGGTGCGGAACAGTCTGATCGGTTCGAACTTTGGTGAGAACCCGCTCCTGCCGGCCCCCATTGGCAGTCCCGACGCCAATGGAAATCTGGTCGGCACACGGGCGAATCCGATTGATGCCCGGTTGGGGGCCTTGGCAGACAACGGGGGCAAGACGCCGACCCACGCCTTGCTCGCTGATAGTCCGGCCCGGGACGCCGGATCCAACGCCCTGGCCACAGGGCTCGATGGAGTTGGGCTGACAACCGATCAGCGCGGCCCCGGCTTCCCTCGCATCCAGGGGGGCCTCGTAGACATGGGGGCCTGGGAGGGGGACTGGCAGATCGACCGAGCGTTTCTGCGACCGGAGGCGCTGGAAGGGCTCTATTTTGTCGGCAATGAACTGACGAAAGTGCTTCGAGCCGGAAGTCAACTGACGTTCGTCAATCGGGCCGGAAACACATCGAAAGGAGTAGCGCAAGACGGAATTCACGTGGTTGCCACCGATTGGTCGCAAGCGGGCGTATTCGATCCAGTGGCCGGGACGATTTCGTTCGCCAACGGCAGCGTGTGGCGCAAGGTGCGGGAATTGGGAGGGACGTGGCTCAATGCGCTGGGGCGCGATCTGGCGATCAGCGCGGTGGGAACCGACTTGATGTTTACCAACGCTGCCGGTCAAACCGTTTCCGGCCGTTTCCTGAACGCCAATACCGTGGAAGCACCCGGCTGGAAAGTGACCGGCCAACTCACCAACTCCGGTCAGCGGATCGAATGGGCGAATAACACCGTCTGGGATCTTGTGCCTGACTTCGGCGACGAAATGGCCAATTCGGCTGGTGCTCCGGTGCAGATTGTGCAATCGGGGTCATCGCTGACGTTTGTCAATCGCCTGGGAAAGACCTCCGCCGGCCATTTCATTGACGCTGGTCACGTTGTGGCAACGGACTGGGGGAATATCGTCGGCACTCTGCACAACCAGTGGATCGAATGGGCGAACGGATCGGTTTGGAGGACGCAGAGTCTCTCCGGAGTCGATCCCTACCTCGGGGGGCTTTGGGACGTCCAGGGACAGGACTCGCGGATTCTGCAGGCTGGGGGAAGCCTGACATTCGTCGATGGATCGGGAAAATTCAGCGCTCCTTCAGCGGGGCGCTTCGTTTCGACAACGGACCTCGTCATTGACGACTGGGGGATGCGCGCAACGCTGGCGGGAGGCCAATTGACTTTTTCAAACGGTGATGTGTGGACCCGCTTGCCGGACGTCGCGGGGCCGTATCTGGACCAATCAGGAAAACTCACCAGGATCGCGCAGCTTGAGCGGTCGGTGCAATTCACAGACAACGCTGGGATCGTGACTCACGGCCTGATCGTCGGTGCATCGGAGTTCAACGAGACGGAGGGTCCGATGCGTCATGGAGCAATCACGGGAACTGAGTTCCAGTGGTCGACGGGCGACCTTTGGAAAAAGCTCCCCGACCTGCGCGGCGCGTGGCTGCTCAACGCGCCGAGTCAGCCGGCCTATTTCGATCAGTCGGGAAAGTCCGTGCGGTTTGTGAACGAAACCGGAAAACTGTTCCGTGGCACATTTCAGTCGACGACCCGGATTGCCACCGACGTCAATCCCGCAGAACCCAATGCGCCGGTGATTACCGTCGACATCGACAATGGAAATCTGCGCTTCAGCAACTCAGCGCGGAACTGGCAAAGGCCGCCAGACAGTGTGCTGGACAGCCTGTTTGCCGACCCGAGCCAATGGCCCTTTGTCTAGGGGCGCGCCGAGCCTGCGCTCCCGGATTCGCCCTGGGCAACGCGGGAACGCCACACCGAACGCCGATCGCCTTCGCGCCAGCGGATCGCACCCGTTGTATTGTTGTCAGGGAGCGCCCAGCAATTCGATGAATTCAGTCTCGGTGAGCACGGGGACTCCAAGCTGGCGGGCTTTTTCGAGTTTGCTCCCGGCCTTTTCTCCCGCCACGACGTAGTCGGTCTGCCTCGAGACGGAACTGGACGATTTGCCGCCGTGCTGGCGGATCAATTCCTGGATCTGTTCCCGCGAGAATTGCTGCAACGTGCCGGTCGCGACGACCGTTTTGCCCGCCAGTTTGCCGGTCGGTTCCTTCCGCTCAACCGGCTGGCCAAAGTTGAGCCCCAGTTCGCGAAGTTCCGACACGATCTGGCGGCCGATCTCCGACGCAAAGTATTCATGCACCGACCGGGCGATGATCGGGCCGATCTCTTGCACGGCGGCAAGCTGCTCGGCTGACTGCGCGGCGATCTCGTCCAGCGTTCCAAAGTGGTCGGCCAGAATCTGCGCTGTTCGCGTGCCGATGTGCCGGATGTTGAGCCCCGTCAGCAGTCGCCACAGCGGCCGGGTTTTCGTCGCCTCGATTCCCGCCAACAGACTGTCGACCGACTTTTCTCCCATCCGCTCGAGGTCGATCAATTCCTCGCGGCGCTCGTGCAGACGATAGATGTCGGCAAAACTGCGGACGAATTTCAACTCGACCAGTTGCTCGACCAGCTTGATCCCCAACCCTTCGATGTCCATAGCCGCGCGGGATGCAAAAAATCGGACGCTCTCCCGCAACTGCGCGGGACAGTTGGGATTGGGACAACGGACGTAGACCCCTCCCTCATCCTGGACGGCGGCTGTCTGGCATTCCGGGCAGTGCGCCGGAAACTCGAACGGTCGCTCGCTTCCGTCGCGGCGGTGCTCTTCGACGCGGACCACATGCGGGATGATCTTTCCCGCTTTCTCCACGACCACCCAGTCGCCGATCATCACTCCCAGCCGTTCCAGTTCATCCCGATTGTGCAGGCTGGCGCGGGAAACGGTGGTTCCCGCGATTTCGACGGGGGAGAGGTGCGCCACCGGCGTCAGGGCGCCGGTCTTTCCCACGTTGACTTCGATCGCTTCGACCCGGCTGATCCCTTCGTACCGCTCGAATTTGTACGCGATAACCCACCGCGGGAATTTCGATGTGGCCCCGACCTGCTCGCGCTGCTCCAGGTTGTTGACCTTGATAACAAACCCGTCCACCTCAAATTCCAGCGCATGCAGTTCCTGCATCAGTTCCTGGCAGTACCCCAGCGCCCCGTCGATGTCCGGAAAGAACTTCATGCGAGGAGTGATGGGAATGCCCCAAGCCGCCGCTTGCTGCAGAAACTCCTGATGCGTTTGACTGGCAACTCCGTCGGACAGTCCCGCGCTATGCGCCAGAAATCGAATCCGCCGGGCGGCGCACAGCTTGGGGTCGAGCAGCTTGAGCGCTCCGGCGGTCGCATTCCGCGGATTGGCGAACGGCTGTTCTCCTTCGGCCACCTGCTGCGCGCGGAGATGGGCAAAATCGGCATTGGAGATGAACGCCTCTCCCCGAATCTCCAGCACCGCCGGCCAGTTCTTTCCGCGCAGTCGGAGCGGCACTCCCAGCAGCGTCCGGGCGTTGTGCGTGATGTCGTCTCCCTGCCGACCGTCTCCGCGGGTAATTCCCTGGACCAGCATCCCCTGTTCATACACCAGCGCCACCGCGACGCCGTCGATTTTGTACTCGACGCCGTATTCCACCCCTTCCTCCGGTTCGAGCAGTTTCCGCAACCGGACGTCAAATTCGCGCACCCCGGCTTCGTCGTAGACATTGTCGATGGAAAGCATCGGGATGCGGTGCGGCACCGTGACGAACCCGGCGACCGGCTCGCCTCCCACTTTGTGCGTGGGGCTGTCGGGTGAGTCGAGTTCCGGGTGCTGCCGTTCCAGTTCCTCCAACCGTTTGAGCAACCGGTCGAAATCCAGATCGGAAATCTCCGGCCGCGCTTCGACGTAATACAGCGCGTTGTGCCGGTTGATCTCATCCCGCAAGCGATCGATTTCGGCAGCAATGGAGGAGGACATGTCAGGCCCAACAGGCAAGTGATCGGTGGATAAGTCTTACGGCCATGTGTTCTGGCATCGAGAATTCCAAATGAATACAACCAAGTCCCCATCCGGCGCCACACTCGAACCCGCTCCCCCCTCATCGATTTTCATTTTTCATTCATCGTTTTGCATTTCGAATCCTTCATCCTTCATCCTTCCGTCTTCCCTCCGGCGACTCTGCCGTCGATCCACCATAAGCGCCAGAAACCCGACCACCAGAATCCCAACCACCTCCCCGGCGAGCATCCAGCCCGCATACCGGTCGAACAACCGTGCCAGAGGGGCCTCCGGATCGCCGAAAAGCGCCGCCAGCAGCGCCAGGATCGTAACGATGAACAGGCCGCCAAAGAATACGGTCAGCGGAAAGAACGGATTGCGGTCCGGGGGTTGCAGGGCAGGGGGGGGCATAACACTCAGTTCGGCGCATTCGACTTTTTCTGAACCCGCTGGGCGAATTTGTCGCAGCGGACGACGCGGCGCTTGTGCGATCCTTTGGCAATCGTTTCGTGTTCGTCGCGCGCTTCGAGCTGAAAGCTGAGGACCGGCCCCTCGGTATGAATGACCCGTGCCACGCACACCACGCGGCGACCCACCGGCGTGGGGGCCAGGTGCTCGACGTCGACGTGCGTCCCCACGGTGATCTCACCCGGTTCCAGCGACGGGGCTGCCGCATCCAGCGCGGCATGCTCCAGAAACCAGATCAGCCACGGCGTCGATAAGACAGCCAATCCTCCGTCAAATTCGATGGCGTGCAGCCGTTCCACCTGGAACGACCGTTCGCCGATCGTGCCGATCCGCGGAGGTTGGTTCATGGACGTGTCCTTTGAGGGATTCCCAGCTTCTTCTCTGCTTCCTCTGCTTGCTCCTGTTCAATCCTTCTCTTGGTTGCGGCCTCAGGCCTTGCCCAGCACGATCAATACTCGTTCGCTTCGACCTGGTCCGCCGCCGCGGAAAGGGCGGGATCAGTCGGTTTGACCGTCTGCCGGATGCGGCGTGTGCGGACTTCTTCGGAAAACTCGGCAATGGCCTGGGCCACGGAGACTTTCCGCTGGTGATCGGCATCGAGGCGGTCGCGGACGGTGACGGTCCCCTGTTCCGCCTCCTCGCGCCCGACGACCAGCATGTACGGAATCAGCTCGACCTGCGCGTCGCGCACCTTGCCGTTGATCTTGGAACTCCGCAGATCGGTCGTGGCGCGGAACCCGGCCCCCTTGAGTTGTCCCTCGACCTGCGCGGCGTAGTCGTTGAATTTTTCGCTGATCGGCAGGATTCGAATCTGCTCCGGCGCCAGCCACAGCGGAAAAGCCGCGGCGAAATGCTCGATGAGCACTCCCATAAAACGCTCCATGCTGCCGAAAGGAGCCCGATGGATCATCACCGGTCGATGCGGGCGATTGTCGGTCCCGATGTACTCCAACTGGAATCGCTCCGGCAGGTTGTAATCGAGCTGTACGGTTCCCAATTGCCACTCCCGGCCGATGCAGTCCCGGACCATGAAGTCGGCTTTGGGGCCGTAAAACGCCGCTTCCCCTTCGCGAGGTTCAAACGGCAGTTTCAAGTCTTCGAGAACGCGCCGCAGGGCGGCTTCCGCCTTGCGCCAGTTTTCGTCACTTCCCACGTATTTGTCGCTTTTGGAATCGCGCAGCGATAGTTGCACCCGGTAATCGTCCAGCCCCAGGCTCCCCAGCACGAACTGCACAAGCTGCACCGTCTCGCGAAATTCATTCTCGACCTGTTCGGGAGTGCAGAATTGGTGCGCGTCGTCCTGAGTCAGACCGCGGACGCGCAACATGCCGTTGAGTTCCCCCGACTGTTCGTGGCGGTAGACGGTCCCGAATTCGGCCAATCGCACCGGCAGGTCGCGATAACTCCGCGGCTGCGATTTGTAAATCTGGACGTGGTGCGGGCAGTTCATCGGCTTGAGTAGGTAACGCTCGTGCTGCGACTGCCAGACGCGGAGTGCGGCGATCTTGTCCGCGGCGGAACCTCCCGATGGATACCCCTCTACCCTGGCTTCCAGGAGCGGCGCGAATTCGACGAATTGTTTTTCCTTTTCGGCGGAGAGGTCTCCGGTCTCCAGCAGCGTGATCCAGCGATCGACGACCGAACCGGCCGGATGCCCGAAGATCGGCGAAAACTGCGCGTCGCGGTAATAGGGAAAATGTCCGCTGGTTTCGTACATCTCGACCCGTCCGACGTGTGGAGTGTAGACCGGCTGATAGCCGCGCTTGATCAGTTCGGCCTTGATGAACTCCTCCAGCAGTCCTCGGACGACCGCCCCCTTGGGAAGCCACAGGCACAAACCGGGACCGACCTCCTGGCTGATGTGGAACAGGTTGTGCTGTTTTCCCAGGACACGATGGTCGCGGCGTTTGGCCTCTTCGATTTGCGACTGATAGGCGTCGAGATCCTTTTGGCTGAAGAACGCGGTCCCGTACAGCCGCTGCAGCGATTTGCCCGAGGCGTCTCCTTTGAAATGCGACGCGGCGACCGACAACAGCTTGAAAGCCTTGATCCGACCGGCATCAGGAATGTGGGGGCCGCGGCACAGATCGACGAATTCCCCCTGCCGATAAAAACTGAGTGTGGGATGATCGGCCAGCCCGGTCTGAATATGTTCGGTCTTGAGTTCCTGTTTCAGGTCGGCGACGAAGGGGATCGCCTCGCCGCGGGGAAGTTCAAACCGGTCGAACGGCTCCGCCAGGGCGATCAGCGCCTGCATCTCCGCTTCGATCCGCGGAAAGTCCTCCTCGCGGATGCGATCGGGCATATCGAAGTCGTAGTAAAACCCGGTGGGAAGAGTGGGGCCGAACGCGAGGCCAACGTTGGGAAAGAGCCGCATCACCGCCCTGGCCATGACGTGCGCCGCCGAGTGTCGCAAGACACCCAGCGCCTCGGGGTCGCGGTCGGTGAGCAATTTGAGGGACACCGGCGCGTCCGGCTGGCTCGTTCCCGCCTCGCGCGTCGCGGCTAGGGGACGCTTCAGATCGACCACTTTGCCGTTGACGACAGCGGCGATGCAGGCTTTGGCCAGCCGGGGGCCAATGCTGTCGGCCACGTCGAGTGCGGTGAAATGCTCGGGATATTCCTTGACCGAACCATCGGGGAGCTGTACCGGGATCATAGAGAGATTGATTTCCTGACGGCGCCGTCGGCCAGAACGGAATCCCGCCGATACAAAGGGCGAAGCCAACTCCCGCATCCGACCACCAACGCGGCATGTACTATAGGAGACACAGGCAGTTGCGAAAAGTTCGAGGGATGGTTTCGGCCAGTCCGGGAGAGACTTTCCGCGGCTGGAGAACATGGACTGACTTCTCGCCCACCTGAGCCGCGACGACGTTTCATGGCGTCCACCGCACTGCTATCATCAGGAAACGGACGGAAGCGGAACTGTGCTGTCGGATTGTCAGAAGTGAAAGGTAATCGAATCCATGCATTGGTATCGCTCCAAGATCGATTGGTGGCTGGCTGTGCTGATGTGCATCCCTCCGGTCACATCCGTGGGGGTGTGCGTGGCGCTGGTGAGGGACGGGGTGGGAGCAGAATGGATGTGGGGGGTGGGGAGCGTCCTGTTCGTCGCGGCGATCTATTTCGGACTGATCTTTCCCATGCGGTACGGGCTGGATGACGCCTATTTGCGGATCCGGAGCGGAATTTTCCGGAAGCAAATCCCGCTGGTGGAGGTCTCGGAGGTCTATCCCACGCGCAATCCGCTGAGCTCTCCGGCGCTGTCGCTGGACCGCTTGTACGTGAAATTCGGCGCGGGTTTTTTCAAAGCCGTGATGATTTCACCCGCAGATCGCGATCGCTTTTTGGAAGAATTGGCGACCAAAGCCGGACTGCGACGTGACGGGGAACGTCTGTTTCGAGTGTAATGCTGATTTTTTCGGACCGGGGGAATGCATGTCGCGAGAGAATACGCCGCCCGCTGAACGGGTGGCCGCGGGCCGGACGATCGCCATCGGCGATATTCATGGATGCGCGCACGCTTTGGATGCGGTGCTGGCGGCCATCGGGCCCCGACCTGAAGATCAGATCATCTGCCTGGGGGACGTGATCGACAATGGTCGGGACACGGCGCTGGTTCTGGAAAGGCTGTTGCAGCTCCGGCGAGAGTGCCGTCTGGTGTGCATCCTGGGCAACCATGAGGAAATGCTCCTGGGAGCGCTGCAAAATGAACGGATCAAGGACTCCTGGCAGATGTGCGGTGGCGTGTACACCCTGAACTCGTATCGGTTTGGCGGCGATCTCGACGTGATCCCCGCGGCCCATCTGGAGTTCATCCGCACGTTTCGCGACTACTACGAAACGGAACAGCATCTCTTCACGCACGCCAACTACGACCAGCAACTGGCGATGGAGGACCAGCTTCCACATACGCGACGCTGGTCGCTCCTGGAGGACATGGCTCCGCAGCCCCATTGTTCGGGCAAGACGGTGATCGTGGGGCACACCGAACAGAAGAGCGGAGAAGTGCTGGACCTGAGATGCGTGAAGTGCATCGATACGTATTGCTGGGGATACCGCTGGCTGACGGCGCTCGAAGTCGAGACGGGTCACGTCTGGCAGGCGAGCCGCTGGGGAGTCTTGCGAGACGCAGACGAGTCTCTGGAAGGGTTGCAAAAAGCCAAGCAGATTCTGGCGCAACCACTCGCGCAGTAAACGGAGGCATGAACATGTTGGACCGACGGTCTCTGGCGGCAGTGGCAACCTGGCTGGGGGCGCTCTGTGCCGGACCAGGTTGGGCGGGCGACTTTTTCCTGGTGGACGGGGGACAGTCGCGGGTGACGATCTACGCACCGGGCGAAAATGAAGCGGCCGGTCGGCGTCTGGCCGATCGCGTGCAAAAGCTGACCGGCGTGCACATTGCTGTGGCGACCGATGAACAACCCCCGGCCGCCCCCGTCCCACTGGTGGCGCTCGGGACTCCCGAGAGCAACCGCCTGATCGCCAACATCCTGGCGACGGACCAGAGAATTGCCGGACTGGGAGACGAAGGCTACCTGCTCCAAGTCATCCGCAGGCCGGATCGAGTGGTGCTTCTGGCGGCCGGCCAATCCCTCGCAGGAGTCCAGCATGCGATCAGCGAGTTGGTGAGTTGGAAACTGAAACTCAGCACGGGGGGAGCGGCCGTTGACGGCGATCTGAACGATTCCGGCAAACCGTCGCTACGATACCGAATGGTCTGGACCTGGGACGGACATTGCAATTGGGCGCCGACGGTCGCCGAGACGATGGCGCTGTACGTCCGTGACAACCCCGCGGTCGGTTCGACCGTGGTGCCGTACACGCCCGAGGGATTTCGGACGCATATGACGCGGGCCATCGATTACCTGAGCGACCACAAGCTGAACGGGCTGATCGTGTGGGGATTTCTTCGCGACGAGCATGGCGGCGTCGAGATGGGAAGAGAAATCAGCCGCTATGCCCGCCTGAACAACGTCCGAATCCTTCCGGGGGTTTGTTCGCAGGGGGGGTATGGCGGATTCATTTTCAGTCGGACGAACAAGTTCAACTTGGAGGTCTGGTGCCAGCAGCATCCGGAATTGCGGGCGCTCAGCGAACAGGGGGAGCCTGTCAATGCGATGATCGACCCCAGTCATCCTGAGAACCAGCAATGGTTGCGCGAGGGGGCCGAATGGCTGTTCACCAACCTGCCCGACCTGGGTGGGATCAACCTGGAGAACGGCGACTTCATGTCCTGTTACTGCGACGTCTGCCGTACCGCACGGTCTCAGCCGGAGAATGATCCGAATTGCTTCTGGGATATGATGACCTCGCAAAAACCGATTCTGGAAGTGGCGCGGAGGATGCGGCCGGATGGCTGGATGACGTTTGCCAGCTATGTCGGTTTTACGGAGCCCACGGCGCGCGGCGTCAGCAAGAACTCCGTGTATCCGCCGAAGTTCGTCCAGCAGACACCCGACAACGCCATTTGCCAGTGGACCTTCACCAGTATGACCACGCCCGAAACCTGGCCGGAGGGGGCCCGTCCTCCTCGGTCGCGGTTCCGGGATGAAATTGGTCTGTTGCACCACGGCAGCGTCTGGGGAACCCCCATGGATCCGGCACGCTGGTGGAGTTCCCCCGGCGCCTGGAATGACGAATACTCCACCTTGTTCCCTTTCATCTGTCGGCGAATCGCACAGGCGCGGCTGGGGGGCCTGGTCATTACGGGGCAAACCGGAAATCAGTGTCCGGCTCACGAGCTGAATTTCGTCGCGCTGGAATATTTCAGTTGGCATCCGGAGCGATCGTATGAGGAGTTTCAGCGCGATCGGTTGAACCCGCTGTACGGCGGAGCCGCGCGGTCGCAGTTGTATCTCAAACTGGTGCGGAGTACGACGAAAGTGGTCTCTGAGCTTCAGAGGGAATGCGCCCAGGCACGGCATGAAAGTCAGGCGATCGATTTGGACGTGCGGCAACGCGCCCGCTGGGAGAATCTGGCTGGGGAACTGGTGCGGCGTGATAAACTTGCGTTGGCCCTGGCTAATCAGGGAGCCCAACCATGAGCAGACTTCGAATCTTCACTTTCATTTTCCTGGGAACTTGCGCTGCATCGCCGTTGGTGGGAGAGAACGACGCGCTGCCACCGCTTTCGGGCGGAAAGGTGCCCCAGACGGTTGAGGAAATCTGGGGTGACTACGATCCGCAAAGGGAACCGGTCGAGGCCGAAGTCCTGAAGGAATGGGAGGAGGGTGAGGTTGTCTGTCGCATTGTCCGATTCCGCATCGGGATCTTCAAAGGGGTGAAGTCGGTGATGGGAGGGCTCTACGCGTTTCCCAGGAGCGGAACCAGGTTGCCGGGTCTGGTACAGGTCCACGGAGGGGGGCAAAGCGCCAATCTGAATGCCGCCACCACGAATGCGCGGCGGGGATACGCCTGCCTCTCGCTCAACTGGGGTGGCAATCCGCTGAACGACGGAAATTATCAGAAACTCTGGCCGACTCCCGGGACCGATTGGGGGGCGATGGATGGCACGCATCCTCCGCAGCGCGATCCGGTGAATCACTTCCATATCTGTTCCCCGAACGAGTGGACGATCGACTCCGTCGAGTCGCCGCGCAACAGCGCCTGGTTGCTGGTCGCGATCGGAGTTCGCCGGGCGCTGACCTTTCTCGAACAGCAACCGGAAGTGGACGGAAAGCGCTTGGGCATCTATGGGCATTCGATGGGGGCCAAACTCACCGTAATGGTTGCCGCCTTGGACCAGCGCGTTCGGGCGGCGGTTCCCTCGTGTGGAGGGATCACCGACTTTCCGTCGGAACCGCACTGGGAGAACAGCCACTTTTGCCGGCGGTTGAGCTGTCCGGTAATGTTTTTGAACCCGGTGAATGATTTTTATGGCAAAGTGGACGATTTGAACCAGGCAGTCGAGAGCCTGGCGGCGGGAAAATACCGTTTCGCGTGCGCTCCGAATCTGGACCACCGCGATCTGCCGGAACATTTTGTGTGCGGTCCCTTGTGGTTCGATCAGCATCTCCAGGGGGCTGAGCCACTTCCGCAAACTCCGGAATGCGAGCTGACGTTGAAATCGCCCGAGGGAGTTCCGGTGGCACGGGTCTTGCCGGACATCTCCCGCCCAGTTCAGGGGGTGGATGTGTACTACACGCAGCAGGTGCGCGACGCAGAGTGTCCGAACCCCTGCTGGCGACATGTCGCGGCGAAGGGGGGGAAATCGGGATGGACCGCTCCATTGCCGCTGTTTTCCGTGGAGCGCCCACTGCGGGTCTATGCCAACGTTCGCTATGGACTGGAGACGCCGATCGCGGGGGCGGGGTACTACTACAGCCTGTATTCCGCCCGGGAGTTTGTGCTTTCCAGTCGGCTCTTGACCGCCTCGGTCGAGAGGCTGCGCGAGGCCAAACTCGAGCCCACCGATCAGCCGTCGCTCTTGATCGAAGCGTTTGATCCAGGCTGGGAACGGGGCTGGTACGTTTACAATGAAAATGGCACTTGGCCATTCCGGACCAACAAGCTGCAAGACCCCAAGTGGAAGGCCCCCGCCAAGGCGCGGCTGGTCTTGGAGGTTCAATCGCTCCAGCCGGGCGAACTGGTTCTGGAAATCGATCAGCATGCCGCCGTCTGCCGTCTGAATGGGGGAGAGGACTGGCAGAGTTTTTCCCTGTCGCCGGGTGATTTTCTCACTCTCGATGACGACGCGCTCGCGGACTGGTCGATGGCCAAAGAGCTGGTGATTGCCGATCGAATCGTCCAGAGAATAGATGGCCGACAGAAGTCGCTGGGCGGCGCGTGGCAGGGGGAACTTCCGAGGTTTCGACGATTGCGGTGGGAGCCGGACAGTCGATAATCGACTTTCGAGCCAACTGGTGCCCTTTTTTTCAAAGCCACCGGTGCGGTTCATTGGTTCCTTCGCAAAACTTTCCAGTGAACACTCCACTCAATTCGAGCAACGGAGGCTTCCAATGGCAATCGGCATCGATCCGACGGTCGACTTCGCATTCAAGATGCTGTTCGGTAATCCCGCCTTCAAGGCAATCACAATTCACTTCATCAACGCGGTTCTCGATGGCTCACCGCGAATTGTCGACGTGACGATCTTCGATTTGCCGCGCTGCTCACGCGAGATGAGATCGTACTTCGCCTGGGTGATGCCGAGTATGCACAAGCCGCAGGAGTTTTGGAAATGATCGCCAGTTCGCCACAAGACCGTCAGTTGTACAACGCGCGACTGAAGATGGAACGGGACGCTGCTGCAAAGTTGCAGTTCGCCAAGGAGGAGGGATTGGATGAAGGGCTTGCCAAGGGAGAGTGCATCGGCCAGATTCGCCTTCTGCAGCGGTTGTTGGGACAGCCGGAGTTGCCAACCTCCGAGTTAGCGACATTGACGCTTGATCAGTTGTCGAAACAGGCCACCCAATTACAAGCTCAGCTCGCCGCACGTTAGAATTGGCCCTTGCCACCGCATTCGGGTGATATTCGATCGATTTGGCCTGTCGGCGCTTTGCTTATGTGCCAATTTGCCGCACGACGGTAGCTGTGGCTTCGATCCGCTACAGCGCGACTGGTTCCGTCGTCAATTGGCAAACCGGCAGCGCGGTTCTTACAATGTTGGGGCCATGACCCAGCCGCCGGATTGCGTTCCATTTTCCCCCATTGAAACGATCGCCATCGTGGGGGTTGGACTCATTGGCGGATCGCTCGCCGCGGCAGCCAAGGCCAAACGACTGGCGCGGGTGGTGATCGGAGTCGGTCGCAATTCGCAGCGGCTGGAGCAGGCCCGACAGCAAGGACTGATTGATGAAGGGACCTCGGATTTGGGAGCGGCTGCGTCTCGGGCTGATCTGATGGTCTTCTGTACGCCAGTTGATCGGATCGCGAACCAGGTGCGCGAGGCAGCTCCCCGATGTCGGCCAGGGACGTTGATCACCGACGCAGGGAGCGTCAAAGGGACCATTTGCCAGACTGTGGGAGCTGTCCCCGCCTCCGGAGTCGCTTTTGTGGGATCTCACCCGCTGGCAGGTTCCGAAAAGCAGGGCTTTGAGTTCGCCGATCCGAGACTGTTTGACGGGCGAGTTTGCGTGGTAACGCCGCAGCCGGATACTTGCCGCGATGCGACTCTCCGAACTGCGGCCTTCTGGAATGCGCTCGGAATGCATGTGCATGAGATGTCCCCCGAGGCCCACGATCAGGCGCTGGCTGAGACGAGCCATTTGCCGCACGTGGTGGCGGCCGCAATGGCAGCAGTTCTCGACCCTGCCCACGCAGGGCTGACGGCCACGGGCTTTCGCGATACAACTCGGATTGCAGGGGGGGATCCGGATTTGTGGACGGCGATCCTGCAGGCCAACGCACCGGCGGTGCTGGCGGGTTTGAAGAAATACGAGGCCGAACTGCGTGCTTTTCATGAGGCCCTCGACGCAGGCGATTTCGGACGACTCCGCGAATTATTGGCCCGGGCCAAGACGCGGCGCGATCTGTTGTAGTTGGGTGTGGCTTATGGTATGGGGGCGGCGCGGCTTCCGACGGACCTGCCGCAACGCAAAGTTGGCTGACAAGGCTGGTCCCGTTTGGCTTAACAACGGATTGCGGAATTATGCTGTGTGAAATTGAGATTCATCCCGCCGCGCATCTGACCGATCGCGAGGGAGAGCGCGTGTTGCACCACTGCCACGAATTGGGGGGGAAGTCGATCCATGCCGTACGTGCAGCGCGATCGTTTTTGATCCAGGGAACGCTGTCCGACGGTGAAATCAATCAGATCGCCAGCGGGTTTCTTGTCGATCCCGTCGTCGAGACGCATCGGATCCGGGTGCTGTCGGGTTCCAGCGACCGCGCCGAGGTTCAGCGGAACACCGGAGAGGAACCCTCCGTCGGCGGGCATCTGCTGAATGTGATGTTCAAACCGGGGGTGACGGACAACGTGGCCAGCAGCGTCCGGGAAGCGCTCCTGGGAAGGGGATACGCCGTGGACGCGGTGCGAACCTGTCACAAATACTGGTTCAACGTCGAAGCCCGGGAGTCCGAACTGAAGCAGGCTGCCTCGCGTGTGCTGGCCAACGACGCCATCCAGCAGGTGGTGTGGGGTCCACTGCGGATCTCCTCGCTGTCGCTTGGGTCCGAGTACCGATTTCACCTGGTGACGGTGCCGCTGCGGAGCATGACCGATGACGAATTGGTCCGGCAGAGCAAAGCGGGGCAGCTCTATCTGAGCCTGACGGAAATGCAGACGATTCGCCAGCATTACCTGCGGCTTGATCGCGACCCGACCGACATCGAGCTGGAAACGATCGCTCAGACCTGGAGCGAACACTGTTCGCACAAGACGCTCCGGGGTCGGGTGCGGTATGTGGATGAACAGCGCGAAGTGC